>NZ_BAAGSO010000119.1:128820-213477 GCF_054782395.1 Streptomyces daliensis
ATTGGAGCGGACCCGGAGGTTGGCCACCGGGTGGGAGGGGACGTGGTGGGGTGTCCCCGCAAGTGGTGGCGACGAGTATGTACAGGCAGCCGAAAAGCCGACCCGCACTTGTCGCCGCCCGAGGAGACACCCCGGCACGGCACCGACCCCCACCAGCAGGCAGCCGAAAAACCGACCCGCACTTGTCGCCGCCCGAGGAGACACCCCGGCACGGCACCGACCCCCACCACACACCAACCCCACAACCACCGGCACAAACCAACAACCACGCGGCGCCAGCCGCGAACTACCGGTCCATACGCCGCGCCGAAGCCACCGGCCCGCACCCGAAGAACGGCGCCAAGCCACCCCCCTGCGTGCAACGGCACAAAAATCAGCGCGGGACCCTACGGCACCCACCACACCGGCCAACCGTCCCGCGCAACACCCCCGACGAAGGGGGCTCGCCCGAAAGACCCCCCACACAACCCATTGACGCGGCTCGCGCGCGCTCAATAGATTCACGCCAGCATTTCGAACGTGTGACGAAATATCGAACATCGTAAGGGGTCAACTGCCGTGCGCATCACCGGAATCAGTACCCACGTCGTCGGGACACCATGGCGCAACCTGACCTACGTACAGGTGCACACGGACGAGGGGCTCACGGGGGTGGGCGAGACCCGGATGCTCGGGCACACCGACGCGTTGGTGGGCTATCTGCGGGAGGCCGAGGCCAACCACATCGCCGGGTCCGACCCGTTCGCGGTCGAGGACCTGGTGCGCCGCATGAAGTACGGCGACTACGGCCGCGCGGGCGAGATCGTGATGTCCGGCATCGCGTGCGTGGAGATGGCCTGCTGGGACATCAAGGGCAAGGCACTGGGCGTGCCGGTCTGGCAGCTTCTCGGCGGCAAGGTGACCGACAAGGTCAAGGCGTACGCGAACGGCTGGTACACCACTGAGCGCACGCCGGACGCCTACCACAAGGCCGCCACCGCCGTGGTGGAGCGCGGTTACCGCGCGCTGAAGATCGACCCCTTCGGTACAGGACACTTCGAGCTGGACCACGAGGAGACCGCCTACGCGGTGTCCCTGATCGAGGCCGTAAGGGACGCGATAGGCCCCGGTACCGAGCTGATGCTGGAGATGCACGGGCGCTTCAGCCCGTCGACCGCCGTGCGGCTCGCCAAGGAGATGGCGCCGTTCCGCCCGGCCTGGCTGGAGGAGCCGGTGCCGCCGGAGAACCTCAAGGCGCTGGCCAAGGTCGCCGAGAAGGTGGACCTGCCGGTGGCCACCGGCGAACGTATCCACGACCGCATCGAGTTCCGCGAGCTGTTCGAGTCGCAGGCGGCCGACATCATCCAGCCCGACGTCGGCCACATCGGCGGCATTCTGGAGACCCGCAAGCTGGCCGCGACGGCCGAGACCCACTACACGCTGATCGCCCCGCACAACGTCGGCGGCCCGGTCCTCACGGCCGCATCGCTCCAGGTCGCGGGCTGTACGCCCAATTTCAAGATCCTGGAGCACTTCAACGACTTCGCCGACGCGGAGATCAAGAAGGTCGTCAAGGGAGCCCCGCAGGTCGTCGACGGCTACTTCGAACTGTCCGATGCCCCGGGTCTCGGGGTCGAACTGGATACCGAAGCGGCGGCAGAATTCCCCCAGCAGCAGGCCCGGTTCGATCTGTGGGCCGAGGGCTGGGAGAAACGGGACCCCAAGGGCGGCGAGCGGTGAGGGAAACGGCGCTCGGGCCCGTACGGTCCTTCGGACCGGCGGGCCAGGAGGCCCGCCCGGCGAAGGGAGCACCGGTGGAGACGACTTCGGCCGACGCGCACGACCCCGACGCACACGAACCCGGCACGCCACCCCCGGGCGGCGCACGCGCTCTCGTCATCGACAAGCCGGGCACCCACCGGCTGGTGAGCGGGCCACGCCCCTCCCCCGGGCCCGGTGAGGTGCGGATCGCCGTCCACGCGGCGGGCATCTGCGCCAGCGACCGCGAGGTGTACGACGGCACCAGGGCGGCGGGCTATGTCCGCTACCCCGTCACCCCCGGGCACGAGTGGGCCGGGACCGTGGACGCGGTCGGCGAGGGTGTGGACCCGGCGCTCGTCGGGCGCAAGACCGTCGCGGAGGGCTTCCGTGCCTGTCTGCGCTGCGGGCGTTGCCGCGAGGGCGAGACGAGCCTGTGCGAGAGCGGCTACGACGAGACCGGCTTCACCCGCCCCGGCGCCTTCGCCGACGCGCTGGTGATCCCGGCCCGGCTGCTGCACCCGCTGTCCGACGACGCCGATCTGAGCGCGGCGGCCCTGCTGGAGCCGGCGGCCGTGGTCGCCGCAGCGGTGCTCGCGGGCGGGCCGCTGCCCGGCGACCGCGTGGCGGTGGTGGGCGCGGGGACGCTGGGGCTGCTGGCGGTGCAGATGCTGGCCGCGTACTCGCCGGGCGAACTGGTCGCCGTCGACCCACGGGTGCGGCGGGCCGAGCAGGGGCTCGGCATGGGCGCGACGCGCGCGGTGACCCCCACGGAGGCGGCCGGTGAGGCGGGGCGCTACGACCTCGTCGTGGAGACAGCGGGCGCGCCCAGCACCGCGGACGACGCGTGTCTGCTGGCGCGGCGCGGCGGACGGGTCGTGCTCACGGGGATGTTCGAGCCGGGCGCCCGGGGCATCGATCCCGTGCATCTCGCCGTCAGCCAGCTCACGGTGCGCTCGGTCTTCGGCGCCCCGTCGTCGGCCTGGTCGCACGCCGTGCGGGCCTTCGACGC
Source organism: Streptomyces daliensis (assembly GCF_054782395.1). Taxonomy (NCBI): domain Bacteria; kingdom Bacillati; phylum Actinomycetota; class Actinomycetes; order Kitasatosporales; family Streptomycetaceae; genus Streptomyces; species Streptomyces daliensis. Next base: position 131,570 of record NZ_BAAGSO010000119.1, read on the forward strand.
GGGGGTCATCGACCCGGCTCCGCTGATCACGCACGAGCTGCCGCTGACCCGGTTCGCCGAGGCGATCGGGCTGGTGGGCAGCGGGGATCCCGGCGTCGGGAAGGTCCTGCTGCGGCCCTGACGGACCACGGCGCCCCGGGCCTCGCCTGGTTCCGGGACCTCCGGTTCCGGGCCCCTCCTCCCGGACCCGGGGCGCCGCCCGTCCGCACCGCCTCGTTCCGGCCCCGCAGCGGCGGGACCGGAACCGGAACGGAACCCTCAACCGAATAGCGTCCGAAGTACCGAACAGTCATGATGCGCGGCCCTTCCGGGTGCCGCGCCTCCGAACAACCTCTCAGGAGCACTGTGACCACCGCCCCCTCCGGCCCCCGTCAGCCCGGCGCCGCCGCGCTCGCCGCACTCGGCGTCGCCGCGCCCGGGCCCGAGCCCGCCGACGCCTCCCCGCACGCCTTCCCCGACGGCGGCACCTGGCGCACCGAGATCCCGTCCTGCGAGGGCCCGGAGGCGCTGGCCACCGTGCTCAAGGAGGCGGCCTCCCTCGATGTGCCGGTCCACCGCATCAGCCAGGGCAGCGGCGTGTGGATGCTGACCGACGCCGAGATCTCCGAGATGGTCGACGCCTGCGCGCAGCGCGACATCGAGCTGTGCCTGTTCACGGGCCCGCGCGGCACCTGGGACATCGGCGCGGCGACCCGCAGCGACTCGCGCGGCGGCGGCCTGCGCGCCCGTGGGCACGACGCCGTCGCGGGCTGCGTCGAGGACGCGCTGCGCGCCACGGAACTCGGCGTGCGCTGCCTGCTGGTGGCCGACGAGGGCGTGCTGTGGACGCTGCACCAGATGCGCGAGCGGGGCCTGCTGCCCGCCGACACCACGCTGAAGGTGTCGGCGCTGATCGGCCCCGTCAACCCGACCGCGTTCAGCGTCCACGAGGGCCTGGGCGCCGACTCCATCAACATCCCCTCGGACCTGACGCTCCAGCACCTCACGGAGATCCGCCGGGTCAGCAGGGCACCGATGGACTTCTATCTGGAGGCGCCCGACGACCTCGGCGGCTACGTGCGGATGTACGAGGCGGCCGAGCTGATCCGGCGCGGCGCCCCCATCTACCTCAAGTTCGGCCTCAGCAAGGCCCCCGGCATCTACCCCTACGGCGCCCACCTGCGCGACGTCACCCTCGACACGGCCCGCGAACGCGTGCGCAGGGGCAGGCTCGCGCTCGATCTGCTGGCCAGGCTCGGCGCCGACGGCGGGATGTCGCCGCTGGGTTCGCGGCTCCCTGGCGAGCTGCGGCGCTTCCCGCTCCCCGAGAGGAACTGACGACATGGGCACCCGCACACGTACCACCCCAGGACGCTCCCGCGCCCGCACCGGCACCCGTACTCGTACCCGGTCCCGCACGGCCCCGGTCGCCGCCGTCGCCGTTGCAGGGCTGCTCGTCGCGTCGCTCGCGGCCTGCGGCCAGGAGGCGAAGGGCGGCAGCCGCTACAAGTCGGAGAAGACGGGCAAGGGCGGCACCATCGGCCTGGCCATGCCCACCAAGTCCTCCGAGCGGTGGATAGCCGACGGCAAGAACATGGCCAAGCAGTTCCAGGCGGCCGGCTACAAGGCCGACCTCCAGTACGGCGACGACAAGGTGGAGAACCAGGTCGCACAGCTGGAGAACATGATCGCCAAGGGCCACCGGCTCCTGGTCGTCGCCGCCATCGACGGCTCCGCGCTGACGGACGTGCTCCGCCGCGCCAAGGAGGCGGACATCCCCGTCATCTCCTACGACCGCCTCATCCTCGGCACGCCCAACATCGACTACTACGCGTCCTTCGACAACGAGCGCGTCGGCGAGCTGCAAGGGCAGTACATCGTCGACAAGCTCAAGCTGGACGAGGAGTCGAACAAGGACGAGGAGTTCAACGTCGAGCTGTTCGCCGGGTCGCCCGACGACAACAACACCAAGTTCTTCTGGGACGGCGCGATGAAGGTGCTGCGCCCGTACATGAAGAAGGGGCAGCTCAACGTCCTCAGCAAGCAGACGAAGATGAACCAGACGACGACCCTGCGCTGGGACGGCGGCACCGCGCAGAAGCGGATGGACGACCTGCTCAGCAAGAACTACGGCTCCGAGGACGTGGACGCGGTCCTCTCGCCGTACGACGGGATCTCCATCGGCGTCATCTCGGCCCTCAAGAGCGCGGGCTACGGCTCGGGCGACAAGCCGTTCCCCGTCGTCACCGGGCAGGACGCGGAGCTGGCCTCCATCAAGTCGATCCTCAAGGACCAGCAGACGCAGACCGTCTACAAGGACACCCGCAAGCTGGCCAAGCAGGCCGTCGCGATGGGCGACGCCGTGCTGACCGGCAAGAAGCCCGAGGTCAACGACACCAAGACCTACGACAACGGCAAGAAGATCGTGCCCGCCTACCTCCTCAAGCCCGTCAGCATCGACAAGACCAACACCGACCGTCTCGTGGAGGACGGCTACTACAAGGCGGGGCAGCTCAAGTGAGGCGGCCCGTACTGGAGATGCGCGGCATCACCAAGACGTTCCCCGGGGTCAAGGCGCTCTCTGACGTCAACCTGACCGTCGGGAAGGGCGAGATCCACGCCGTCTGCGGGGAGAACGGCGCGGGCAAGTCCACGCTGATGAAGGTCCTCAGCGGGGTGCACCCGCACGGGACGTACGAGGGCGAGATCCTCTTCGAGGGGAAGCCCGTCGCCTTCAAGGACATCCGGGCCAGCGAGCGGCACGGCATCGTCATCATCCACCAGGAGCTGGCCCTCGTCCCCTACCTGTCCATCGCGGAGAACATCTTCCTGGGCAACGAGCACGCCACCCGCGGTGTCATCAGCTGGAACGAGACCCTCCGGCACGCCGACAAGCTGCTGAAGCGGATCGGGCTGCCCGAGAAGCCGCAGACGCGCGTCGCGGACATCGGCGTGGGCAAGCAGCAGCTGGTCGAGATCGCCAAGGCGCTCTCGAAGGAGGTGAAGCTGCTCATCCTCGACGAGCCGACGGCGGCGCTCAACGACGAGGACAGCCGCAAGCTCCTCGACCTCATCCTGGAGCTGCGCGCGCAGGGCATCTCCTGCATCGTCATCTCGCACAAGCTCAACGAGATCCGGCAGGTGGCCGACTCCGTCACCATCCTGCGCGACGGGCGGACCATCGAGACCCTGACGGTGCGCGAGACCGAGGAAGCGGCGGCCGAGGTCTCCGAGGACCGCATCATCCGCGGCATGGTGGGCCGCGATCTGGACCACCGCTTCCCCGAGCGCACCCGCTACGAGGGCGAGGACGCCGGGCGCACGGCGCTGTCCGTCTCGGGCTGGACGGTGCACCACCCCATCGACCACCAGCGCAAGGTCGTGGACGACGTGTCCCTGGAGGTGCGGCGCGGGGAGATCGTGGGCATCGCGGGGCTGATGGGCGCGGGCCGCACCGAGCTGGCGATGAGCGTCTTCGGGCGCAGCTACGGCCAGTACGCGGGCGGCACGGTGCACGTCGACGGGCGCGAGGTTTCGACCCGTACGGTGCCGGAGGCGGTGGCGCACGGCATCGCGTACGTCACCGAGGACCGCAAGACCTACGGCCTCAACCTCATCGACGACATCAACCGCAACATCTCGCTCGCCTCCCTGCGCGGGCTCACCCGGCGCGGCGTGGTGGACGACCACGAGGAGCGGCGGGTCTCCGAGCGCTACCGGCGCTCGATGAACATCAAGGCGCCCACCGTCCACGAGCAGGTCCAGCGGCTGAGCGGCGGCAACCAGCAGAAGGTCGTCCTCAGCAAGTGGATCCACGCCGATCCCGAGGTACTGATCCTGGACGAGCCGACGCGGGGCATCGACGTCGGCGCGAAGTTCGAGATCTACACGGTCGTCGACCAGCTCGCCGCGCAGGGCAAGGCGATCGTCTTCATCTCCTCCGAGCTGCCGGAGCTGCTGGGGATGTGCGACCGCGTCTACACGATGGCGGCGGGACGGCTCACGGGCGAGGTCTCCCGCGAGGACGCCTCGCAGGAAGTGCTGATGCGCCTGATGACCAAGGACAAGCCGGAACCGGGCACGACGAGCGACAAGAGCTGAGGCCGACCCATGACGACCGTGACCTCCGAGAAGCCGGAGCAGACGCCCGGGGGCCCGAACCCCGGCGGCGGGGACAACAGAGAGAGCGCGGGTTCGCTGCTGCTGCGGACCGTGCGGAACAACATGCGCCAGTACGGCATGCTCGTCGCGCTCGCGCTCATCGTCGTGCTGTTCCAGATATGGACCGACGGCGCGCTGCTGCTGCCGAACAACGTCTCCAACATCGTCCAGCAGAACAGCTACATCCTGATCCTCGCCATGGGCATGATGATCGTCATCATCGCCGGGCACATCGACCTGTCCGTCGGCTCGCTGGCCGCCTTCGTGGGCGCCGCTGCCGCCGTGATGATGGTCAAGCACGACATGCCGTGGGTGCTGGCCCTGGTGGTCTCGCTGCTGATCGGTGCGGCGGCCGGTGCCTGGCAGGGGTTCTGGATCGCGTACGTCGGCATCCCGTCCTTCATCGTGACGCTGGCGGGCATGCTGCTCTTCCGGGGTGCGACGCAGATCCTGCTGGAGGGCCAGTCCGTCGCGCCCTTCCCCAAGAGCTTCCAGGACATCGCCCAGGGCTTCATCCCGGAGATGGGCCCGTACACGCAGTACCACAACCCGACGCTGCTGATCGGCCTCGTCGTGATCGCCTTCGTCCTCTTCCAGGAGTGGCGCGACCGGCGGCGGCAGCTCGCCTACGAGCTGGACGTGCTGCCGTTCAAGCTGTGGCTCCTCAAGTGCGCGGCGATCGTCGCGGCCGTGGTGGCCTTCACGCTCACCCTGGCCAGCTACCACGGCGTCCCCGTCGTGCTGCTGATCATGTGCGCGCTGCTGATCGGCATGGGCTTCGTGATGCGCAACGCGGTCATCGGCCGCCATGTGTACGCGCTGGGCGGCAACAAGGCGGCGGCCAAGCTGTCGGGCGTGCGGGACAAGCGGGTCACCTTCCTTGTCTTCGTCAACATGGGCGTACTGGCGGCCCTCGCGGGCTGTGTGTACGCGGCACGGCTGAACGCGGGCACGCCGCAGGCGGGCATCAACTTCGAGCTGGAGGCCATCGCGGCGGCGTTCATCGGCGGCGCCTCGATGAGCGGCGGCGTCGGCACGGTGCTCGGCGCGGTCATCGGCGGGCTCGTCCTCGGCGTGCTGAACAACGGCATGTCGCTGGTCGGCATCGGCACGGACTACCAGCAGGTCATCAAGGGGCTGGTGCTGCTGGCGGCGGTGGGCTTCGACGTCTGGAACAAGCGGAAGGTCGGTTCCTGACGGCCGCTTCCTGACCGAGCCCGGAGGGGGTGCGGCCCGGGGGCCCGGGCCGCACCCCCCTCGCAGCGAAGCAGCGAAGTGAAGTAGCGAAACCTTGGTCGGACCCCGTGCCAACACGCGCCGGACGCGAAAGAGTTGGCTCACCCACTTCCGAACAGAAGGGCGCTCTATCCACCATGACCACAAGAAGACGCACAGTTCTGGCAGCCGCGGGCGCCGCGGCTGCGGCGGGCGCGACGGGCGCCGCCGGTACGGCACACGCGGCGCCTCGGCGCGGCGCCGAGGGGCAGGGGAACGGTCCGGTGAACGCGGCGAAGGCGAAGGAGCACTTCGGCACCCTTGAGGACGGCACCGAGGTACACCGCTGGACCATCGAGAACGGCGGCACCCGGCTGCGCGTCATCAGCTTCGGCGGCGCCGTCCAGTCGCTGGAGATACCGGACCGCCACGGCCGCCGCGCCAACATCTCCCTCGGGTTCGACAACCTGGAGGGGTACGTCAAGGACACCTCCCACTTCGGCGCCCTCATCGGCCGGTACGGCAACCGCATCGCCAAGGGCCGCTTCACCCTCGACGGGAAGACGTACCAGCTCCCGCTGAACGACGGCCCGAACAGCCTGCACGGCGGCGACAAGGGCTTCGACCGCAGGGTGTGGGACGTCGAGCCGTTCGAGAAGGGCTCGGACGTCGGGCTGACGCTGCGCTACACCAGCGCCGACGGCGAGATGGGCTACCCGGGCAAGCTGAAGGTGCGCGTCGACTACACGCTCGCCTCCGGCGGCGAGTTCCGCATCGACTACGAGGCCGTCACCGACAAGGCCACCGTCGTCAACCTCACCAACCACACCTACTTCAACCTCGCCGGAGAGGGCAGCGGCGACGTCTACGGCCACAGGCTGGAGCTGGACGCCTCCCGCTACACGCCCGTCGACTCCACCCTCATCCCCACGGGCGAGCTGGCGAAGGTCGCCCGCACGCCCTTCGACTTCCGCCGCGCCAAGGCCATCGGGCAGGACATCCGCGTCCCGCACGAGCAAGTGCTGTTCGGCAAGGGCATCGACCACAACTTCGTGCTGGACAAGGGCATCACGCCCCGTCCCGAGCGCTTCGTGACCGTGACCGAGCCCACCTCGGGCCGCGTGATGCGCATCGCCACCACCGAGCCTGGGGTGCAGTTCTACACGGGCAACTTCCTGGACGGCTCGGCCGTCGGCACCTCCGGCGCGGTCTACCGCCAGGGCGACGGCTTCTGCCTGGAGACCCAGCACTTCCCCGACTCCCCCAACCAGCCCGGCTTCCCCTCCACGGTGCTGCGTCCGGGCGAGACGTACCGCAGCAGCACGCTGCACTACTTCGGCATCCGCTGAGCCGGATCCGGCCACCCGCGACGGGCCGCCCGCCCCCACGGCGGGCGGCCCGTCGCCGCGTGTCAGCCCAGCCGGATCACGTTCCAGGACAGCGGCTCCAGGCTCGCCCGCAGCACCCCGTCCCGCAGCTCGGTGCCCTCGCGGGCGTGCGGGGTGACGCGCTCGGGCTCCGCGAGGGTGTTGCGGGCCTCCGGGTCGGCGTCGGCGAGGGCCGTGTGCTCCAGTACACGGGTGAGCCCCAGCCCGTGCAGCGCCGCCTCCAGGGGGAGTTCGGCGTGCTGGTCGCGGTTGACGGCGAAGACGGTGACCTCGCCGCTCGCCTCGTCCCGTACGGCCGTGACCTGCAGCAGCGGCACCTCCCCGTACCGCTCCGTCGGGTACGTCGGCGAGTCGGCCCGCACCTCGAGCACCGTGCCGCGCCCGTGCCTGGACGCCTGCGCGAAGGGGAAGAAGGTGGTCTGCCGCCAGGCCGGGCCGCCGGGCTCGGTCATGATCGGCGCGATGACGTTGACGAGCTGCGCGAGGCAGGCGACGGTGACCCGGTCCGCGTGCCGCAGCAGGGCGATGAGCAGCGAGCCGAACACGACCGCGTCGGTGACGGTGTAGACGTCCTCCAGCAGCCTCGGCGCCTCCTGCCAGTCCTCGACGGGGTGGGGGTTGGGCCGGGACTGGTACCACACGTTCCACTCGTCGAAGGAGAGGTTGATCCGCTTCTTCGACTTGAGCCGGGCGCCGACGTGGTCGCAGGTGGCGATGACGTTCTCGATGAAGGACTCGGTGTCCACGGCCGAGGCGAGGAAGGAGCCCCGGTCGCCGTCCTTCTCCTCGTAGTAGGCGTGCAGCGAGATGAAGTCCACGTGCTCGTAGCACTCGGCGAGGACCTCGGCCTCCCAGGCGGCGAAGGTCTCCATGGCCTGGTTCGAGCTGCCGCAGGCGACCAGCTCCAGATCCGGGTCGATCTGCCGCATGGCCCGCGCGGTCTCGGCCGCGACGCGCCCGTACTCGGCGGCCGTCTTGTGCCCCGTCTGCCAGGGCCCGTCCATCTCGTTGCCCAGGCACCACAGGCGGATGTTGTACGGGTCCTTGTCGCCGTGCGCTATCCGGCGGTCGGACAGCTCGGTTCCCGAGGGGTGGTTGGCGTACTCCTGGAGCTGGATGGCCTCCGCCACCCCCCGGGTGCCGAGGTTGACGGCCAGCATCGGTTCGCCGGACACCTTGCGCACGAAGTCGGTGAACTCGGCGAGCCCGAAGCGGTTGCTCTCCGTCGAGCGCCAGGCCAGATCGAGACGGCGCGGGCGCTCCTCCCGCGGTCCCACGCTGTCCTCCCATCGGTAGCCCGAGACGAAGTTGCCGCCCGGATAGCGCAGGGTGGTGACCCCCAGCTCCCGCACCAGCTCCAGGACGTCGGTGCGCAGTCCTTCGGCGTCGGCCGTGGGGTGGCCGGGCTCGTAGACGCCCGTGTACACACAGCGGCCCAGGTGCTCGACGAACGACCCGAACAGGCGCGGGTCCACGTCGCCGACGGTGAACGCGGGGTCGAGGGTGAAGCGTGCGGTGGCGCTCATGGGGTCCCTTCGGTGCGGGGTGTGCGGGGGTACGTGGGGTGTGCGGGAGGAGCGTGATCCGGCGAGACAGGGAGGGCTCAGTAGACGGTGGGCCAGCCTCCGGACCAGCTCATGAGGTTGACGCCCAGCTTCGGCGCGCCGTTGTCGTTGCCGTCGTAGTAGTGGTAGACGAGCAGGTCACCGTCCGAGTCGTGGAGGACGTCCTGGCCGCCGGGGCCGATGATCCTGTCGTGCGTCTCCAGCACGGGCGTGCCGCCGCCGGACGTCAGCGCCTTGCCCGAGCGGTCGGTGAAGGGCCCCGTGGGCTTGGTGGAGCGGCCGACGCGGATGCTGTACGTGCTGGACGTGCCCGCGCAGCACTTCCCGTAGGAGCTGAACAGGTAGTAGTAGCCGCCGTTCTTGACCATGGTGGGACCCTCGATGCCGCCACTGGCCGAGGCGACGCCCGCCATCGAGGAGTTGAGGCGCTTGCCCGTGGCCGGGTTCAGCTCCATGACCTTGATGCCCGTCCACCAGGAGCCGAACGTCATCCACCAGCGGCCGTCGCTGTCCACGAGGAGGTCGGGGTCGATGGCGTTGTGGTCGCTGCTCGTGCTCGTCGAGTAGACGATGCCCTTGTCGGAGAAGCTGCCGGGCGCCCCGGTGGAGCTGGTGGCCAGCCCGATGGCGGACTTGTTGGAGCCGAAGCTGGAGACGGCGTAGTACATGTAGTAGGTGCTGCCGACCTTGGTGATGTCGGGCGCCCAGGGGCTCCGCTCGGGCGAGTAGGCGCCCCACCAGCTCAGCGGCTGCGAGAAGGCGGAGCCCGCGTTCTTGAAGGCGGTGCGGTCGGGGGAGGTGCGCGCGTCGAGACGGTTGTTGGAGCCGTAGAGCACATAGCCGCTGCCCACCTTGGCCATGGACGGGTCGTGGATGCCGATGTCGCCCGTCACCACGCCGGGGCCCGGGTAGGCGGCCGACGCTGTGCCGGGGACGAGGGCGATGACGGTGCCCAGGACGGCGGCTGCCAGCGGGGCGCCGACGAGCGTGGCGCGTCTGCGGCGGCGGGAGCGGCCGGAGGGACCTGAGGGGTTCGAGGTGCGTCGTCGTGCGCTGAGGGTTCGCATGGGGTGCACTCCTTCGTGCGGACGGGGTTCCTCGCTTGGTGGTTCCTCGCTAGGTCGCCGCCGCGCGGCCCGGAGTTGCCGCGTCGCGGTGACCCGGTGATGACTACCGGCCCGGCGGCTACTGGCCCGCGAGGCCCGTGTGCGCGACCCCGCGGACGATCTGGCGCTGGAAGAGGGCGAACACGACGAGCAGCGGCAGGCCCGCGATCACCAGCGAGGCCATGACCTGCGAGTAGCGGACGCCGTAGCTGGACTGCACGTTGACGAGTCCGACGGGGAGCGTCATGCCGTTCGGGTCGGTGGTCACCAGGAACGGCCAGAGGAAGTTGTTCCACGTCTGGATGAAGGTGAAGATCGCGACGGCGGCCAGGATGGGCCTGGACAGCGGCATCACGATCGTCCAGAAGACCCGCCAGCGCCCGGCACCGTCGCAGAACGCGGCCTCCTCCAGCTCGCGCGGCACGCCCTCGAAGAACTTGACGAGGATGAAGACCATCGCGGGCACGGCCACCTGCGGCAGGATCACGCCCCAGTACGTGTCCACCAGGCCGAGCGCCAGCATCTCCGCGAAGAGCGGCGCCATCAGCACCTGCGGCGGCACCATGATCCCGGCCAGTACCAGCCCGTACAGCACCCGCCGGCCGCGGAACTCGGTGCGCGAGAAGCCGTAAGCGGCCATCGAGCACAGCAGTACGGTCAGCACGGTCGTCATCGCGGAGACGTAGAAGGTGTTGAACATCCACTGCGGCAGGTCACCGGCCTCCCACACCTTCTGGTACGCCTCGAAGGTGACCGTCGAGCCGATCCACTGGAGCGGGGTCTTCACCTCCTCGCCCGCGGGCTTCAGCGAGGTGGCCACCCCGTAGGCGAGCGGCAGCACCCACGCGACGGCCAGCACCACCGCCACGCACAGCATGGCGAGGCGGCCCGGGGTCCAGCGGGCGCGCCTGCCCCGCTCGGCGAGCCGTGTCGTCCGGCGCTCGGCGAGAAGTGTCATGCGGCGTTCTCCTCACGGGACCTGCGGGCAAGGCGGAGCTGGATCAGCGAGACGAGCACGATCAGGGCGAAGAAGATGTACGAGACGGCCGAGGCGTAGCCGATCCGGTAGCCCGTGAAGCCCTGCTGGAAGACGTACTGGAGGATCGGGCGGGTGGAGTCGTCGGGGCCGCCCTGGGTCATGATGTAGACCTGATCGAAGATCTTGAGCGAGGCGAGCAGCTGGAGGATGACGACGACGCCCGTCGTGCGGCGCAGCATCGGCAGCGTGATGTGCCAGAGCTGCTGCCTGCCGGTGGCCCCGTCCAGGTCGGCGGCCTCGTAGAGGTGCTGCGGGATGGCCTGGAGCGCGGCGAGGTAGAGCAGGAAGTTGAAGCCGACGGTCCACCAGACGGTGGTCAGCACGATGGAGAGCATCGCGTAGCGCGCGTCCGTCAGCCAGCCGATGCCGGGGTGCAGCCCGGCCGAGGCGAGGAGCTGGTCGGCGAAGCCGAAGTCGGACGGGTAGATGATCCACAGCCACAGCAGTCCGACGACGCCCGAGGGCAGCAGGAAGGGCGCGAACCAGCTCAGCCGCCACAGCCAGCTCACCACCCGCAGATGGTGCGCCAGCAGCGCGAGGACCATGCCCATCACGACCAGCGGCACGGTGGACAGCACCGTGAACCAGACCGTGTTCCACAGCGAGGACCACACGTCGGGGTCGGCGAGGGCCTCGGCGTAGTTGTCGAGGCCGACGAACGAGCCGCCGGTGCCGGTGATGTTGTCGTCGCTGAAGCTCATCTTCACGCCGAGCAGCAGCGGCCAGACCAGGAAGAGCCCGTAGACGAGGAGGAAGGGCGCGGTGAAGGTGAGACCGTGCTCGGTCCAGCGGCGGCGTATCCCCTGGGGGCGTGCGGCGGCGGGGGGCCGCCCGGGGCCGCCCGGCACCGGGTCGGGGAGTCCGTCCGGCATCGCCGCGGTGGGCGTGGGAGCGGTCATGCAGTCTCACCTCCGCGGGAGCGGCCTGCGCCGGGGGCGCCGAGCGGGCTGGGGGTGTCGAGGAGTTCGCGCAGCCGGGACTTCGCCTCGTCCAGCGCCTCGCGCGGGGTACGGGAGCCAGTCAGCACGCCGGAGAAGACGGCGCCCAGCGCCAGCCACATGGAAGAGGCGGAGCCCGCGAACCAGGCGGGCGGGTCGAGCGCGACGTCCTCGATCACGGAGCGGTAGGCGGACTGCGGCTCCAGCTTCAGATAGGCCGGTTCCTTCAGCGTCGGCAGATACGCGGGCACGTGCCCGCCCTTGGCCCAGTCGGTGCTGTGCCGCATCATCCAGCCGACGAAGGCGTGCGCGGCCTCGTTCGGCGGGCCGCCCCTGTCCTTCTGGTGGGGCAGCACGAACGCGTGCGCGTCGGCCTGCACGGTGGGGCGGCCGAAGAGGTTGGGGACGCGAGTCATGGAGAAGGGCAGCTTGCTCTCGGTGAAGGTGGTGACCTCCCACTCGCCGTTGAGGTAGAAGCCGGTCTCCCCCGCGTTGAAGACGGCGACCCCGCCGTTGTAGTCGACGCGCCGCACGGCCAGGCCCTCGTGGGTGAGGGTGCGCATGAACTCCAGTGCCCGGAGCGCCTTCTCGTCGTCGATGGTCATGCGGGTGCCGGTGGGGTCGAGGAGGGTGCCGCCGGTCTGCGAGTAGAAGGTGGCGAAGATCCGCCAGGGGCCGACGACATCGGGCCCGAGGGTCTCGGTGACCAGCGCGGGCCGCTTGGTGACCTTGGTGATCGCGCGCAGCGCCTCGGTGAACTCCTCGGTGCCGCGCAGGGTCTTCAGCTTGCCTGAGCCGTCGAGCAGCCCGGCCTTCTCGCAGATCTTGGTGTTGTAGAACAGGACGATCGGGTGGGTGTCGAGCGGTACGGCGTACTGCTTGCCGTCCACGGCGCCCCGGCGCCAGATCTGCTCGGGGAAGTTCCCCGGTTCGACGCCGTGTTCGGCGAGCAGGTCCAGGTCGAAGGGGTCGAGGAGACGGCCTGGCCCGAACCCGGGGAGCCGCGCGAGATGCAGCGCCGCGACCTCGGGCGCCCGCCCGCCCGCGCCCGCCATGCCGAGCTTCGTGTAGTAGGGGGCGCCCCACTGGAGCTGGGCGACCTCCAGGTCGAATTCGGGGTGCTCCTTGCGGAAGACGTCGAGCATGGCGCTCATGTTGACGCCGTCGCCACCGCCGAAGAGGTGCCAGTAGCGAAGCTGGGTCTTCCCTGCGGCGACGGAGGCGGGCGCGGCGCAGCCCGCCGTGCCCAGGGCCCCGGCGGCCCCGAAGGCGCCGAGCCCGGCGAGTCCCGCGGCCTTGGCTGCGGTTCCGAGCAGACGCCGACGGCTGGGCGCCTGACGGGGAGTTGAAGTCATGCGGCTCTTCCCCGGAGTGGTGGACAGGTCTCGGTGGTGCGGGGTGCTGCGGGGTGCTGCGGCGTGCGGATGTTGCGGTGCGCGCGGGGTGTGGCGGCGTGCAAGGTGTCGCGGCGTGCGGGCATGCGGGGGTACGCGATCAGAGATACGGTGCGTTCGATATCCCGTACGTCGATCGGTTTTCCGAACGGGAACGTAGAATCGAAGCGCTCCTACGTCAATGCTTTGCGCAGAAACGGGGTCGCGAGGGCGTCAGAGGGAAGGCGGCCGGGCCCAGTTGAGGGTCGCCATGCTCATCGCCGGGCCCGCAGGTGGCGGGTGACGAGCCCCGCCACGCACAGCGTGGTGACCGCCCCGAAGACGAGGTGGATCTGTGTGGAGGCGGCGGCGAACGAGGCCACCATGTTGCCGACGGTGCTGACGACGAGCACCAGCCACAGTGCCGCCCGGACGACGCCGCCCCCGGTGACACTGTCGCGCGGTGCGCTCGGGCCGGCCGGGCGCGGGTTCTGGGCTCCGCCGTCGAGGCGGTGGGGGTCCGTGCTGGTCATCGCTGTCCCTCTCCTGAGTCCCGAATCGTCGGGTCCTGCTCTGGTCCTGCTGGTCCTGCTGTCGTGCCGCCAAAACTACGGACCGGGACCCGGCCGGCCGAGCCCGCCAGCCGCCCGACTGGGGGTACAGCAGGCGGTACCTCTACGCTCCTCCTCTACGGCGAACCGGCCGCCCCGAAGGGGCTGTCGGTGACAGGTACGGAGAGGGGAGCGGGTGCGGATGCCGCCATCCATCCGGGCCGCCACGGTCCGGGCCACCCTGGTCCGGGCGGCGGGCGCGGCCGTCGCCGCGCTCGGGGAACTCGTCGGCGGACTCCGTACGGCATTCCTCGCGCTCCTCGTCCTCGTCTGGGTGGCCGTGACCGCCGTGACGTCCCTGGTGGGCGTCGGACTGCTCATGGCTCCAGTCGTGTTGCGCGCGCTGCACGCGCTCGCCGGACGCGAACGCCGACGGCTCGGCCGCCGGGGCCCCGAGGTCATCGGCCCTGACCCGGCGCCCAACCGGCTGCGGCTCGCGCTCGTCGACCCGACCACCCGGCGCGAGCTGCGCTGGCTGGTCCGCCACGCCTCGCTGGGTCTCCTCCTCGGCCTGTGCGGCGCGCTGCTCCCGGTGCTGGCCGTGCGCGACGTGGCCTTCCCGCTGTACTGGCGCCTGCTGCCGGAGGGCTCGACCAGTACCTCCCTCGGCATCGGGGTCGCCGAGACCTGGGCCGACGCGCTCGCCGCCGCCCTCGTCGGGCTCGGCTGGACCGCCATCATCCTGGGCCTCACCTCCGGCATGGCACGGCTCCAGGCGCGGCCGGGGCGCACCCTCCTCGCGGCCAGGCCCGGCACGGACCTGTTGCTGCGCGTCGCGGAGCTGACCGCCACCCGGGCTGCTGCCCTGGACGCCCACGCCACCGAGCTGCGGCGCATCGAACGCTCGCTGCACGACGGCACCCAGAACCGGCTCGTCACGGTCACCGTGCTGCTCGGCGCCGCGCGCCGTATGGTGGCCCGCGACCCGGCGGGCGCCGAGGAACTCCTCGAACGGGCCCAGAGCGCCGCCGAGCAGGCCCTGTCAGAACTGCGTTCGGTCGCCCGGGGCATCCTGCCGCCCGTGCTGGCCGACCGTGGGCTGGCCGGGGCGCTCACCGGGCTCGCGGCGAGCTGCCCGGTGCCCTGCCGGATCGACGTCGAGGTGCCCGAGCGGTGCGCGGCCTCCGTGGAGGCGACCGCCTACTTCGTGGTGGCCGAGGCCCTGACGAACATCGCCAAGCACAGCGGTGCACGGCAGGCGTCGGTCACGGTCCGCGGCCGGGGCGACCGGCTGCACCTGGACGTCACCGACGACGGCCGGGGCGGTGCCGACGAAGAGGGCGGCTCCGGGCTCGCCGGCATCCGCAACCGGATCGCCGCCCACGACGGCGCTCTCGAACTGGCCAGCCCGCCCGGCGGCCCGACGACTCTCAAGGTGGAACTGCCATGCGGATTGTGATCGCCGAGGACGACCCGCTGCTGCGGGAGGGGCTCGCGTTGCTGCTGCGCGCCGAGGGCATCGACGTGGTGGCCACGGCCGGTAGCGTCGACGGCGTTCTCGACGCCATCGACACCCACAAGCCGGATGTCGCCATCCTCGATGTGCGGATGCCGCCGACGCACACCGACGAGGGGATCGTCGCGGCGGTCGAGGCCCGGCGGCGACGGCCCGATCTGGCGGTCCTCGTCCTGTCGGCGTACGTCGAGCAGTCCTTCGCCACCGATCTGCTCTCGGGCGGCATCACCGGGCTCGGCTATCTGCTCAAGGAGCGGGTCGGGCGGGTCGAGGAGTTCCTGGACGCGCTGGGCCGGGTCGCGGACGGCGGCACGGCCATCGACCCGGAGGTGGTCGCGCAGCTCTTCACCCGCAGCCGCCAGGACACCCGCCTGGAGCAGCTCAGCCCGCGTGAGCGCGACGTGCTCGGACTCATGGCGGAGGGCCTGGGCAACAGCGCCATCGCGAAACGGCTCGTGGTCACCGAGGGCGCCGTCCACAAGCACATCCGCAGCATCTTCGCCAAGCTCGGCCTGTCGCCCGCCGACCAGGTGGACCGGCGGGTCGCGGCGGTCCTGCGTTACCTCGACGACGCGCGACGCCGCTCCTGACGCCCCGTCACGCTACGGCTCCGCTGACTCTTCCGCCCGCGCCTCGCGGGTAGTGCCTGCACTACCCGCAGGTGGGCAGCAGTTGGGTTGGTGACGCACTCCGCGTACACGGGAATCTGGAGGCATGAAGCGACGTACGGCAGTGCTCATTCCCTCGGTCCTCTGCTCCCTCGGCGCGCTGGCGCTCACCACGCCTGCCATCGGGTCCACCACACACACTTCGTCGGCCACCGTCTCGCGGGCATCGGCCTCGCGGCAGCACCACGGGAGTGTGGTCGACGCCATAGACCGCAGCGCCCACACACTCAGGACCACACGGCCCACGGGTTCTCTGCGGGACCTGGACGCGCTCGGCCGCATGATCAAGGACGCCGACGTGGTGGGACTGGGCGAAGCCACCCACGGTTCACAGGACTTCTTCCGTATGAAGCACCGCGTCTTCCGCTACCTGGTGGAGAAGAAGGGCTTCCGGACCTTCTCACTGGAACTGCCCTGGAGCAGCGGCGTGCGGCTCAACGAGTACGTGGTGGACGGGAAGGGCGATCTCGACGAGATAGTCCGGGAGGAGTTCCAGGGCACCTACCGGAGCTGGAACAACCAGGACTACCGCGACCTCCTCACCTGGATGCGCGACTACAACCGCCACCACCCCGACGACCCGGTGCGGTTCATGGGCAACGACATGGGCTACGCCGGCCCGGAACTGTACGGGCGCGTCACCGACTATGTGTCCCGCAGATACCCGCGGCTGCTCGAACAGGTCACCGAGCTCTACCGCGGTCTGGCCCCGACCACCGACGCCGCCACCTACAGCGAGGCATACCTCAAGCTGCCGCTCGACGAACGCCAGGAGCGGGCCGAACGGACCAGGAAGGTCTACGACCTCCTGCGCACACAGCCCTCCGGCAACGGTGACGGACAGGAGCACCTGTGGATGGTGCAGCACGCCCTGGCGATCCACCAGATGGCCAGGGGCATGTCCTTCGACCTCGATGATGACGCCGAGATCGCGAAGATGATGAAGCTCCGCGACCAGGTGATGGCCGACAACGTGCGATGGTGGCACCAGCACACCGCGGACCGGATGCTGTTGTCGGCCCACAACACCCATGTGTCCTACGACTCGTTCGACGCGCGCTACCCCAAGACCCAGGGTTCCTTCCTCCACGACGCACTGGGCAGCGAGTACGTCAGCGTCGGCTTCAGTTTCTACGAGGGCGCCTTCAAGGCGTTCGGCACCGACGACAACGTGATGCGCACCTACCGCGTGCCCGGAGCCCCGCAGGGCTCCAACGAAGAGACCCTGGACAGGTCCCGCCGGGAGGACTACATCCTGGACATGCGCACAGCCCCCAAGGCGGCGCGCGCGTGGCTGGACGAGGAACGCGCCACGTGGAACATAGGCGCCGGGTGGCCCGACCCTGTGCGGTACACGGCCGCGCCCGGCCGGGCCCACGACATCCTCATCCACCTCCACGACATCGAAGCCACCACCTACTTGGGCACTCCCTGACCTCCCGCCCGCTCCAAAGGGCCGACGCGTAAAGGGCCACCCCGGCCGGATGGCGGGGTGGCCCTTCGGGACGTGAGGCGGAGGGTCAGGCGACGTCGAGGGTGACCTCGATGTTGCCGCGGGTGGCGTTGGAGTACGGGCAGACCTGGTGCGCCTGCTCGACCAGTTCCTTGGCCTTGGCCGCGTCCACGTTCGGGATGTTCGCCTCAATGGCCACCTTGAGACCGAACCCGCCCTCGGGGGTGCTGCCGATGCTGACCTTGGCCGTCACCGTCGAGCCGGAGATGTCCGTCTTCTCCTTGCGCGCGACGACACCGAGCGCGCCCTGGAAGCAGGCGCTGTACCCGGCGGCGAAGAGCTGCTCGGGGTTGGTGCCCGCACCGCTGCCGCCCATCTCCTTGGGCGGGTTGACCACGACATCGAGCTGTCCGTCATCGGTGGAGACGCGGCCGTCGCGGCCGTTCTCCGCCGTGGCGACAGCGGTGTACTTGACGTCGATGGACTGGATGGACATGAATCCTCCTGTTGGATGGCGTGACCAGGGGCCTCGCGCCCACGACTCCACTGGCCGCTGCCGAGCCTAGCCGCCCCTCGGCACTCGCCCGGGGGCCGCCCCTCGCGGACGAGCCGGAGAGGCGGACCCGTGTGGTCACTCGCCCAGGGAGACGACCATCTTGCCGGTGTTCTCGCCCTTGAGCAGGCCGAGGAAGGCGTCCACGCCGTTCTCCACGCCCTCGACGACCGTCTCGCGGTACTTCAGCTCGCCGGAGCGCACCCAGGCGGAGACCTCTTCGACGAACCTCGGCTGGAGGTCCTCGTGGTCACCGACGAGGAAGCCCTCGATGCGCAGCCGCTTGCCGATGAGCATGGCGAGGTTGCGCGGGGCCGGAGTCGGCTCGGTGGCGTTGTACTGCGAGATCATCCCGCACACGGCGATCCGGCCGTGCAGGTTCAGACGGCCGATGGCCGCCTCCAGGTGGTCACCGCCCACGTTGTCGAAGTAGACATCGATACCGTCCGGGGCCGCGGCCTTGAGCTGATCCTTGACGGGGCCGTTCTTGTAGTTGAAGGCGGCGTCAAAGCCGTACTCCTCGGTGAGGACCCTGACCTTCTCGTCCGAACCGGCCGAGCCGATGACGCGCGAGGCGCCCTTGAGCTTGGCGATCTGGCCGACCTGGCTGCCGACGGCACCGGCGGCGCCGGAGACGAAGACCGCGTCGCCCTCCTTGAAATCGGCCACGCGCAGCAGCCCCGCGTACGCGGTGAGGCCCGGCATGCCGAGCACCCCGAGGTAGGCGGAGAGGGGCGCCGCGTCCGGGTCCACCTTCGTCGCGTGCTTGGCGGGGAACGTGGCGTACTCCCGCCAGCCCGCGAAGTGCAGCACGTGATCGCCGGGCGCGATGCCCTCGGCCCCGGACGCGAGCACGACGCCGACCGCGCCGCCCTGCATCGGCCGGTCCAGCTCGAAGGGCGGCACGTACGACTTCACGTCGTTCATACGCCCGCGCATGTACGGGTCGACGGAGAAATACAGGTTCCGCACCAGGACCTCGCCCTCGCCGGGCGCGGCCACGGGCGCCTCGCGCAGGGCGAAGTCGGCGGGCGTGGGCCAGCCCTGCGGCCGGGCGACCAGGTGCCACTCACGGCCGGTGGCGGGCAGGGATGCAGTGTCGGGCGAGGTGTCGGTCGAGGTCATGGGGCTGCCTCCAGAATAATGCTTCAGATACTGAAACAACCATGCTCCTCGATATTTCATGTTGTCAAGCAAACGGGTACCCTGGGTGTCATGGCTCGCAGTACCCGCTCACGGAGCACCGACCCGCTCACCCGTGAGGTCGTGGACCTCATAGGTTCGGTCGTCGCGCGCTATTACGCGGAGTACGAGCTGGCGGCGGCCCACCACTCCCTCACCGGCGCCCAGGCCCGCGTCCTCGCGCTCCTCTCCCGGGAGCCCACGCCCATGCGCAAGGTGGCCCAGCAGCTCAAGTGCGAGCCGTCGAACGTGACGGGGATAGTGGACCGCCTCGAAGTGCGCGGGCTCGTCGAGCGCCGTCCGGACCCCGCTGACCGCCGCGTCAAGGTCGCCGCCGCCACGGACGAGGGCCGCGCCACCGCCGACCGCCTGCGCGAATCCCTCGATTTCGCCCGCGAACCCCTCGGCGAGCTGACGAACGCGGAGCGGACGGTGCTGCGGGATCTGCTGAAGCGGATGCTGGGCGAGGACGCGGAGGACTGAGAGCCGACCGGATCACGCCTCGGCCCCGGGAAGCCGCGCCCCGGCGTTGTCCGGTAAGGCTGCCCCCGGAAGCTTCCGCAGGGCACCCGCGAGGGCGATGGGGCCGGGGAGGCTCCTGGGCCGGTCCCCGCCTCCCGTATGCGCGTGCATGAGCTGCGCAAGAGCATGGCCTCGGCCATCTTGCCGCGGGACCAAAACTGTTGGTGACGGCCAGTGATCGCATTCCTACGATGAGTGCCGGTGCGTGCGATCTTGACGGGCCCCACCTCCGGGCCCGGCGCACCGGACTCCCAGGGCCGGCTGGCCGGAGTGAGGTTCACCGGGACCACAGCCGACGCGCCGCTGGACGGGCGGGAGTTCACACTGGGCACCGTCACCATCGACAACTACGTGCGCGAAGGTCTGATGAGCTTCGAGCGCATTCCGCTGCGCCTGGACATCCAACTGGAGGTCGAGGGCGGCCCGACGCAGACGTTCAAGCCGTACGCGGAGTACCACGCCGTCAACGACCAGGACCAGGACAGCGCCGACACGCTCGCGCTGCACCGCTATCCCACCTCGGAGAGCTTCACACTCGACGGCGTGCCCTACGCCCTCGTCCTGGCCGGCTTCGCCGCCGAGGAGGACCGGCCGCTGCCCGACGCGCTCCATGTGCCCGAGGGCCGGAGCAGCACGGCCGAGCTGCGCGGCATGCTGGTGCGGGCCGACCGGCTCGACGTCGCGATCCGCACCGTGCGCTTCAAGGGAGAGGTCGCCGGTTCGCAGGCGGACGAGTACATCGAGATCGTCAACCGTTCCGCGATCATGGCCCCGGCTGACGGCTGGGTGGTCAACGCGGGCGACTTCGGCCAGGAGTTCACCTTTCCCAGCGGCACCGGCGCCCTGCTCCCCGGTGTGCCGCTGCGGATCTACACCAACGAGGTCCACCCCGAATGGGGCGGCCACAGTTTCGCCAGCAAGAGCGCCATCTGGAACGACAAGGGCGACACCGCCGAGATCCGCAACACCAAGAACACCGTCATAGCCCGCTACGCCTACGGCGCCGCCGCCGACTGACACCCGCGCCCACGCACCCCTGCACCGAAAGGATTTCACGTGGCTGGAACCGTCGTCGACGTGACAGACAGCGACTTCGAGACGAAGGTGGTCAAGTCCTCCGGCCCTGTGCTCGCGGTCTTCCGCGCCGAGTGGAGCGCGGTGTGCCGGGCCCTGGACCCGGTACTGGCGGACGTGGCCCAGGAGTTCTCGGGTCGTCTGACCGTGGCCCGCCTCGACATCGACCAGAGCCCACAGACGCCCCCGCGCTACGACGTCACGGCCATCCCGGCCCTGTACGTGTTCAAGGGCGGGAAGATGGTCGCCACGCGCATCGGCCCCTCCACCAAGAACAACGTGGTCGAGCTGGTCACTCCGCACCTGTGAACCGGCACCGGCACGTCCCGCGCGGCCACGGGACGTGCCGGCCGTCGTCCGCTCCGGCCCTGCTAGCCCGCGAACACGGGCTGCGGCAGGCCCTGCCCCGCGTCCGGCAGCACCAGCAGGGAGCCCGCCAGCGGCTGCCGCGCCGGGTCGGCGCCCGTCAGCGCCGTCGTGACGTACAGATCGCGCAGCCCGGGGCCGCCGAACGCGCAGGCCGTGGGCCGCCGCACCGGCAGCGGAACGGTGCGGTCCAGGGCGCCGTCCGGCGTGTAGCGCCGCAGCGCGGCCCCGTCCCACAGCGCGACCCAGACGCACCCTTCGGCGTCGACGGTCAGGCCGTCGGGGTAGCCCGCGCTCTCCTCGATCTCGGCCAGCGGGCGGCGGCGCGCGACGTCCACGTCGTGGCCGTCGAAGGGAAGGACGTCGATGCGTCCTGTGGGGGTGTCGATGTAGTACATCAGCCGCCCGTCCGGGCTCCAGCCCGTGCCGTTGCTGATGGTGACGTCGGGCAGCACGGTGCGGACCGTGCCGTCCCCCGTCACACGGGCGAGGACGCCGCCGCCCGCCGCCTCGTCGTAGCGCATGCTCCCCGCCCACAGCGCGCCGTCGGGCGCGACCGCCGCGTCGTTGCCACGGCGCCCGGGGACGGGGTCCCTGTGCAGCCAGGAGAACGCGCGACGGGGCACGGCCCCCGCGTCGGCGCCCGTGCCCGCGTCCGCGTCCTCCGGGCCGAACAGCCCGATGCCGTCGCGGAGGTTGACGACGAGGCCGCCGCCCTCGCGGGGCTTGGCCGCGCCCACGTGCTGCTCCGTCACCAGGACCGTACGGGCGCCGGTGGCCGGATCGAAGGTGTGCACCCGCGAGGTGAGGATGTCCACCCAGATCAGCCGCGCACGCGCGGCGTCCCAGGTCGGCCCCTCCCCCAGCTTCGCGTGCGCCCGCACGGCGACGTCCAGTGCGCGGGGTGTGCGGGGTGGGTGTGTGCCGCTCATGCGCTCTCCGTAAGTCGTCAGGCGGCCCGAGGGCCGGAGGTGTTCAGGGGCGGCGACGGTGCCCGAGCCGCTCGGACAGCTCGCTCGCCCCCTTCACCGCCAGCTCCTCCAGCTCGGCCAGCCGCTCGTCGCTCCACCGGATCATGGGCACGGAGATGCTGAGCGCCGCGACGACCTGGCCCGCCGAGTTCCGTACGGGCGCCGCCACGCAGCTGACGTCCGGGTTCGACTCGCGCTGCTCCACGGCGACTCCGCGCCCCCTGATCTCCGTGAGCGCCTCGCGCAGCGCCTCGGGCGAGGTGATGGAGTTCGGCGTCATCGCCGCCAGGGGCTCGCCCGCGGGCAGCCGCGCCTCCAACTCGTCCTCGGGGAGCGACGCGAGGAGCATCTTCCCGACGGAGGTGCAGTGCGCGGGCAGCCGCCGCCCGGCGGCGGAGACCATGCGGACGGCGTGCGTACTGTCCACCTTCGCGATGTAGATGACGTCCATGCCCTCCAAAAGGGCGACGTGGACCGTCTCGTCACAGGTCTCGGCGACGGTACGGGCCACTTGCTGGCCCTCGGCTGCGAGGTCGAGCTGTTCCGCGTAGCGGCTGCCGAGCTGGTACGTGCGGACGCCCAGGCGGTAGCGGCCCGGCTGGTCGGGCAGCGGGACGAGGTAGTGACGGGCCGCGAGCGTCGTGACCAGCTCGTGCACGGTGGTGCGTGGGAGCTGGAGCTTACGGGTGATTTCGGGCGCGGAGAGGGTTCCGTCGCCGTCGAGAAACAGCTCCAATATGTCCAGAGCCCTGGTTACGGCTGGTACGAGACGTCCCATGTTCCGCGTCTCCCCTTGTAGCTGATGGCAACTGGCGG
Organism: Streptomyces daliensis; assembly: GCF_054782395.1. NCBI lineage: Bacteria > Bacillati > Actinomycetota > Actinomycetes > Kitasatosporales > Streptomycetaceae > Streptomyces > Streptomyces daliensis. Next base: position 154,006 of record NZ_BAAGSO010000119.1, read on the forward strand.
CAGTTCGATATCCCGACACCTGATCGGTATCGCGAACGTACCCTAACGCGGTTTCGGTTGGAAGAAACGGGGGTTCTGGTTGTCGGGGGGTGTTGCGCGGGACGGTCGGCCGGTGTGGTGCGCGCCGTAGGGTCCCGCGCTGATTTTTGTGCCGTCGCACGCAGGGGGGTGGCTTGGCGCCGTTCTTCGGGTGCGGGCCGGTGGCTTCGGCGCGGCGTATGGACCGGTAGTTCGCGGCTTGCGCCGCGTGGTTCTTGGCTTGTGCCGGTGGTTTGTGGGGTTGCTGTGTGGTGGGGGTCGGTGCCGCGGTGGGGTGTCTCCTCGGGCGGCGACAAGTGCGGGTCGGCTTTTCGGCTGCCTGTACATGTCGCCACCACTTGCGGGGACACCCCACCACGTCCCCTCCCACCCGGTGGCCGACTGCACGCCGGTGCCCCCTGCGGTCGTTCCCATGCTGTGGACGGCACGCCATTGTTGTGGGCAAGCGTCCCGCTCGGCGAGGGGGCACCTCCCAGCGGTAGCTGGGGGAGGGTGGGCACAACCCGTGCCACCGGCCCGCAGCACGCCAACGAAACCCCAGGGGGCACCGGGCTACGCACCCCCGACAGGGGGTGTTGCGCGGGACGGTTGCCCTGTGAAGGGGGGGACCGGAGGTCCCGCGCTGGGGGCGTGCCGCAGCACGCCGAGGAGCCGACCCCAGCCGACCCGGGGTGGAGGTGGGCCACCGGCGGGACGGGGACGGGGTGGGGTGTCCCCGCAGGTCGAGAAAGTCACCGGCCTAAAGCCGACAACGAAACCTTCACGCCGAGGAGACACCCCACCCCGGCACCGGACACCCCCCACCCACGCACCCACAACCACGGTCGCAACCCAGAATCACGCGGCGCCAGCCGCAAAGCACCGCACCACACGCCGCGCCGAAGCCACACAGCCGCACCCGAACACGGCGCCCAGCCACATGACGGCACCCCGCCAGGCGACGGCACGCCAAAGTTGTGGGCAATCGTCCCGCTGGCGAGGGGGCACCTCCCAGCGGTAGCTGGGGGAGGGTGGGCACAACCCGTGCCACCGGCCCGCCACACGCGAACGAACCCCCAAAGGGGCACCCACACCAGGCGCACCCCGACCAGAAACACGCACCCCCTGTGGCCTTCACCCCGCACCCCGTGAGGGGGCACAGCCCGGTGAAGGGGCAACCCTTCGTTTCCTTGCGCCCCGCGAAGGGGTTACGTGCGGAGATGGTCCAGGCGGCGGAGGATGACGCCCTCGCGGAGCGCCCAGGGGCAGATCTCCACCTGCGGCACCCGGAACAGATCCATCGCGCCCTCGGCCACCAGCGCCCCGGCGAGCAACTGCCGGGCGCGCCCTTCGGAAACCCCGGGCAACTCGGCCCGCTCCCCCGCCGGCATCTCGGCCAGCTTCGGCACCCACTCGTCCAGCGCCTTGCGGTCCAGTTCCCGCTGCACGTAGAGCCCTTCCGTGGAGCGGGCGGCCCCGGAGAGCCGGGCGAGCTGCTTGAAGGTCTTGGAGGTGGCCACGACGTGGTCCGGCGGGTTGAAGCGGCTGAACTCGCCCACCACGCGGGCGATTTCGGCCCGCACGTGACGGCGCAGCGCCCGTACGTCCGACGGATCGGGCGGGTCGCCCGGCAGCCACGCGGTGGTGAGGCGGCCCGCGCCGAGGGGGAGGGAGGCCGCCGCGTCGGGTTCCTCGTCCAGCCCGTACGCGACCTCCAGCGAGCCGCCCCCGATGTCCAGCACCAGCAGCCGCCCCGCCGACCAGCCGAACCAGCGCCGTGCCGCGAGGAAGGTGAGGCGGGCTTCTTCCTCGCCGGAGAGGACCTCCAGCTTCACGCCCGTGGCGTCGGTGACACCGGCGAGGACGTGGTCGGCGTTGCTGGCCTCGCGTACGGCGGAGGTCGCGAAGGGGAGCAGGTCCTCGACGCCCATGTCCTCGGAGACGCCGAGCGCCTCGTTGACGGTGGCCGAGAGACGGTCGATGCCTTCGGGGCTGATCGCGCCGTCGTCGTCGAGGAGTTCGGCGAGTTTCAGTTCCGCCTTGTGCGAGTAGGCGGGCAGGGGTCGCGCACCGGGGTGCGCGTCCACGACGAGAAGGTGGACCGTGTTCGAGCCCACGTCCAGGACACCGAGTCTCATGTACAGCACGCTATCCGGCTTTGCGCGTACGGGCCGAGGCGGTTCCGCACAGAGCCCGCCGGTCCGGTACCCGGCGACGCACCCCGCTCCCCGCGTTCTCCTCGCCCTCTTCCGTCTCGTGGCGGATCCCCGTACCGTGCGCCCTCTTTGGCGCGGCAGCGTCGCGGTACCGTCGCGGCGCGTCGGCCCGGCGCGAGGGCTCGACGCGGCGGCCCGGCGCTTACGCTGGGGGCGTGGGTAAGACGAAAGCGGCGAAGCGTAAGAAGCAGGACGGTTCGAAGGCCGTACGGACCGTGGAGGCAGTGCGGGGCCCGGGCACGCCGGAGCCCCGTAGCGAGGAGACGGGGCTGGACTTCACGAGGGCCTGGGTGGAGTTCCCCGATCCCTCGGACGACGAGCAGGTCTTCCGCTGCGACCTGACCTGGCTGACCTCGCGCTGGAACTGCATCTTCGGCCAGGGCTGCCAGGGCATTCGTCCGGGCCGGGCCTCGGACGGCTGCTGCACGCTCGGCGCGCACTTCTCCGACGAGGACGACGAGCGGCGCGTCGCGGAACACGTCGCCAGGCTCACGCCGGACACCTGGCAGTTCCACGAGGTGGGCACGTCGACGGGGTGGGTCGAGGAGGACGAGGACGGCGACCGTCAGACGCGCCGCTGGGAGGGTGCCTGCATCTTCCACAACCGTCCTGGTTTCTCGGGCGGCTACGGCTGCGCCCTGCACACCCTCGCCCTCGGTGAGGGCCGTGAGCCGCTGGAGACGAAGCCGGACGTGTGCTGGCAGTTGCCGATCCGGCGTACGTACGAGTGGGTCGAGCAGCCGGACGGCGAGCAGGTGCTGATCGTGTCGATCGGTGAGTACGACCGCAGGGGCTGGGGTTCCGGCGGGCACGATCTGCACTGGTGGTGCACGTCGGCGCCGTCGGCGCACGGTGCGGGCAAGCCGGTGTACGAGTCGTACAGGCCGGAGCTGATCGAGCTGATGGGCGAGGCCGGTTACGGGCAGCTCGCGGAGCTGTGCGAGCAGCGGATCGCGTCCGCCGAGGCCGTCGCCTCGGCCATGCACGTGGCGCCGGGCTCGCGCACGAGCCTGCCCCTGCTGGCCCCGCACCCCGCCGACCCGCCGCCCGCGACACACGCCACCGGGACCGAGGCCGGAGCCGGGACCGGCACCGGGGCCTGATCCTCGCGCTTCGCGCCCGCCGCCGTCAGCCCGACGAGGGGGAACCGCCCGGATCGCCGGGGCCCGTGCTCGGGTCGTCGGCGGGCGGATCCGAAGGGGACGGGTCCTCGGACGAGGGCGGGTCCGTGGGCGACGGATCGCCGGACGGGGGCGGCGAGGGGTCACCGCTCGGTGGCGGCGAGCCCTGGCCCCGCCCCTCCAGCGTGACGACGGCGCCTGACGGCGCGAAGCGGATACCGGCCGACCAGGCACGGGAGGGCTCGCGGGACCTGTCGACCGAGACGCGGAGCGTCGTGGACTCGCCGGGCCGCAGCACCCCGCTCGTACGGCTCAGCACCAGCCAGGGCGCCTCGGCGGAGGCCGACCAGCGCACCGGGGAGCCGCCGCGCGCCGTGAGCGTGATGAGGGTGCTGCGCCCGGCGGAACGTGCGTCCACCGCGAGCTGCGCCGTGCCGCCGCGTGTACCGGTGCTCGTGCCGCTCGCGGACGGCGTGCCCGAGGCGCTTCCCGAACGGCCCCGGTCCGCGCCCTCGGCCTTGGCGGCGGCGCCGGAGGTGCCCTTGCCGTGCTGCGGGGGCGTGCCGTCACGCCCGCCGTGTGCGCCGCGCTCGGTGCCGCCCTGTGCCGCGTTCTCGTACGGATAGCCGTCCAGGCCCGCGCGGTCCTCGCGCTCGCTCGCGGAGACGCTGGCGCCGTCCGACTCGCCCGTGAGGGGCGCGCCCCGGTAGGCGGCCCACAGGGCGAGGACGGGCGCTGCGAGGACCGTCGCGACGACGGTGGTAGTGACGGCGCGGCTGCGGATGCGGTCCCGGCGCGCGCTGCGGTCCTTGACCTCGACGGGGAACCCGTGCCGGTCGAAGCGCGGCCCGTGCTGGAAGCGGGCGCGCCGCACCGCGACCATGGCGGCGCGCACGGCGGGGCGCGGGGCCTCCAGGACGGCGAGGGTGCCGGTGCCCACGGGGGCTGTGCCGGGCCAGGAGACGCCCGCCATGGCGCGCTCGGCGGCGCGCCGGCAGTCCCCGCACTCGTCCACGTGCCGGACCAGCTCGCGCCGCAGCGCCGTGCTGAGCAGCAGGTGGTCGTCCCCGGCGAGCCGCTCGACGGCGGAGCAGCTTTTCGACTTGACGACGGCGAGCGCTGCGCGGGTGCGCTCGACCTCGCAGGCGGCGTTGGAGAGCAGGGCGCTGGCCGCGTCCAGGCCGAGCGACAGCACGGCGGCGACCTCCTTGGGCGGCAGCCCGTGCCGGACGGCCAGCTCCAGGGCCTCGCGCTGCTCGGGTGCCGTGCCCGCCGCCTCGGGCCAGGCCAGCGCGGCCAGTTCGCGGCGGCGCTGGGTGGCGGCGGGCCCTGAGAGGTGGGATCCGGGGGTGGCGCCCGCGTGTTCCGGCCGCTCCGAGCGCTCGGTCTGCTGGCGCTGCTCGGTGAGGCGGCGCAGGCAGGCCCAGCGCGCGAGCGCGTACAGCCAGGGGCGGTGCAGGGCGTGGTCGGACGGCGTACGGCCGCGTTCGTGCTGGCGCTCGGCGAGGGCCAGGGCCTCACCGAGCGCGGCGGTCGCGGTGTCGTGCTCGCACATGACCGACAGGCAGTACGTGAACAGGCCGTCCAGATACGGTTCATAGCGCTCGGGGCCGCCCGCGTCCTGCCCCTCGCCGCCGTCCCGCGCGCCGCCCGCGCCGGTCCCGGCCGCCACGCCGTCGGTGGGCGGCGCCGTGGGCCCCACGGACGGCCCCGTCGGCCCCGTGGGTCCGCCGGGTCCGACGGACCCGGCGCCGGTCCTGGCGGTCCCAGCGGCCCCGGCCGCACCGGGGCGCCCGGACCCCTCGGATCGCTCCGGCCGCTCCTGATGGCCCACGCGGGAGGGCTCGGCGAAGTGGCCGGGGCGCCCGGTGCGCTCGTGCTGCCTCGGCCGGCGCACTGGATGCGCCCGGTGTGCGCCGGTGATGTCCGTGGGGTGCTCGCGCCTGCTGTTCATCACTCGGCGACGGTAGGCGGATGATGGCGCTTCACCGGACCCGCTTGCACAGGTTTAATCCTTACGGGTGACTATCTCCCTCGAAAGGGGACAGGACAGGCGCGTTCCGTGGATTCGCCCCCATCTGGGCCTCCGCGCCCCGGGCCTCACGCGGGTGCCAGGGCCGCGCTGTCGGTGCGGGCGGCTACGGTGACGCGCATGGCCACCCGTAAGCCGTCCGCCAAGGACCGCCCCACGTACCGCTGCACCGAGTGCGGCTGGCAGACCGCGAAGTGGCTCGGCCGCTGCCCCGAGTGCCACGCCTGGGGGACGGTCGAGGAGGCGGGCGGCGCCCCGGCCGTGCGGACGACCGCGCCGGGCCGCGTCTCCGCCGCCGCGCTGCCCATCGGCCAGGTGGACGGCAGACAGGCCACGGCCAGGGACACGGGCGTGCCCGAGCTGGACCGCGTGCTCGGCGGCGGCCTCGTGCCGGGCGCCGTGATCCTCCTCGCGGGCGAGCCCGGCGTCGGCAAGTCCACGCTGCTCCTGGACGTCGCGGCGAAGGCGAGCAGCGAGTCGCTGCGCACCCTGTATGTGACGGGCGAGGAGTCGGCGAGCCAGGTGCGGCTGCGCGCCGACCGCATCGGGGCCATAAGCGACCACCTGTACCTCGCCGCCGAGACCGATCTGTCCGCCGTGCTGGGCCATCTGGACGAGGTCAAACCCTCCCTGCTGGTCCTGGACTCGGTGCAGACGGTGGCCTCGCCCGAGATCGACGGCGCGCCCGGCGGCGTCGCCCAGGTGCGCGAGGTGGCGGGCGCGCTCATCCGCGCGTCGAAGGAGCGCGGCATGTCCACGCTGCTCGTCGGCCACGTCACCAAGGACGGCTCCATCGCGGGTCCCCGGCTGCTGGAGCATCTCGTCGATGTCGTCCTCCAGTTCGAGGGCGACAGGCACGCGCGGCTGCGGCTGGTGCGCGGCGTCAAGAACCGCTACGGGACGACGGACGAGGTCGGCTGCTTCGAGCTGCACGACGAGGGCATCACCGGGCTCGCCGATCCGTCGGGCCTCTTCCTCACCCGGCGCGACGAGCCGGTGCCCGGCACCTGTCTGACGGTCACGCTGGAGGGCCGCCGTCCGCTCGTCGCGGAGGTGCAGGCGCTGACGGTCGACACGCAGATCCCCTCCCCCCGGCGCACGACCTCCGGGCTGGAGAACTCGCGGGTCTCGATGATGCTCGCGGTGCTGGAGCAGCGCGGCCGGATCAGCGCGCTCGGCAAGCGCGACATCTACACCGCCACGGTCGGCGGCGTGCGCCTGACCGAACCGGCCGCCGATCTGGCCGTCGCGCTGGCCCTCGCGAGCGCCGCCAGCGACACTCCGCTGCCGCAGAACCTCGTGGCGATCGGCGAGGTGGGTCTCGCGGGCGAGGTGCGCAGGGTCACCGGTGTGCAGCGCAGACTGGCGGAGGCGGCGCGCCTCGGTTTCACGCACGCGCTCGTCCCGTCGGACCCGGGAAAGGTGCCCCCGGGGATGCGGGTGAAGGAAGTGGCCGACATGGGAGAAGCGCTGCGGGTGCTCCCCGGACGCGCCCCGCGCGGTGCGCCGAAGGGTGCCTCCAAGGGCGCCCCGAGGAGTGCCCCGGAGGACGGCGCCGGGGCGGAAGGGGCGCGACCCGAGCGAAGCGCCGCGCAGGGGGCGTAGGGCCGCCGGTAGACTTTGCCCTGGTCTCGCCCGTACGTACGCACGACCGAAGGAGTGCAGTGGCAGCCAACGACCGGGCAGCAGCTCCCGGCAGGGCCGGTGGGAGTTCCGGTGCGAGTTCCGGTGCCGATGGCCTGATGCGCGCCACACTGAGCGCGGTCGCGCCTGGTACGGCCCTGCGCGACGGCCTTGAGCGCGTCCTGCGCGGCAACACCGGCGGGCTCATCCTCCTCGGCATGGACAAGAACGTCGAACCGCTGTGCACCGGCGGTTTCATCCTGGACGTGGACTTCACCGCCACGCGCCTGCGCGAGCTGTGCAAGCTGGACGGCGCCCTGATCCTGGACCGGGACATCACCAAGATCGTGCGCGCTGGCGTGCAGCTCGTGCCGGACGCGTCGATCCCGACGGAGGAGACGGGCACCCGGCACCGCACCGCGCAGCGGGTGTCCATCCAGACGGGCTATCCCGTGGTCTCCGTCAGCCAGTCCATGCGCCTCATCGCGCTCTACGTGGACGGTCAGCGCAGAGTCCTGGAGGACTCGGCGGCGATCCTCTCCCGCGCGAACCAGGCCCTCGCCACCCTTGAGCGCTACAAGCTGCGTCTCGACGAGGTCGCCGGGACCCTCTCCGCGCTGGAGATCGAGGACCTGGTGACGGTCCGGGACGTCTCGGCCGTCGCGCAGCGCCTGGAGATGGTGCGCCGCATCGCGACGGAGATCGCGGAGTACGTGGTGGAGCTGGGCACGGACGGCCGGCTGCTCTCCCTCCAGCTCGACGAACTCATCGCGGGCGTGGAGCCGGAGCGCGAGCTGGTCGCCCGCGACTATGTGCCGCAGCCCACGGGGCGCCGCTCCCGCACGGTGCCCGAGGCGCTGACGGAGCTGGACCGGCTCACCCACTCCGAGCTGCTCGAACTCCCCACGGTGGCCCGTGCGCTGGGGTACAGCGGTTCGCCGGAGACCCTCGATTCGGCGGTCTCGCCGCGCGGGTTCCGGCTGCTGGCGAAGGTGCCGAGGCTGCCGGGTGCGGTCATCGAGCGGCTGGTGGAGCACTTCGGAGGGCTCCAGAAGCTGCTCGCCGCGAGCGTCGACGACCTCCAGACGGTGGACGGCGTCGGCGAGGCCCGCGCCCGCTCGGTGCGCGAGGGGCTGTCGCGGCTGGCGGAGTCCTCGATCCTCGAACGCTACGTCTGACGGCTGGTTACTGCTGAACGGGTGAGGGGCTGAGGAACCGGATACTTCCGGTTCCTCAGCCCCTCACCCGTTCAGCGGCCCGTCGGCCGTCGGTCCGTCAGCCCTTCAGCTTGAACTCGGTGCGGACCGTCTTGAGGCCGTTCACCTCGACCTTCACCTTGTACGTGCCGGGCTTCGCCGACTCCGGGCTCGGCGTGCCGCAGCCCTCGGTGCTGGCCTTGCGGAGCCAGGTGAGGGTGCGCATCGACTCGCCGTCGCCGGGGACCTCGGCGAGGAACGGTGCGGCGGTGCCCGGGCAGTCGTCCGAGGCCCAGAACTTCTTGTCGTCGGGCCCGGTGATGGTGACGACGGAGGCCGTGCGACCGAGGTCGATCTTGCAGGTGTCGCCGCTCTCGTTCTTGGCGACCAACTGGAACTGCGGCTTCTCGTCCGACGCGTAGGTCTTCTTGACGGTGCGCAGCGTCACCTCGACGTTGGAGGGCCCGCAGTCCGGCACCTTCGTGTCGGCCGGGAGCACGCCCGCGCGAACGGAGCCGCCACCCGAGCCGCCCGAACCGCCCGAGCCACCGGAGCCGTCGGCGATGTCGCCGCCGGAACCGGCGCTGCCGCCGGTGCCACCGGCCCCGTCCGCGCCGGTGGAGCCGCCGTCGCCGCTTCCGGAGCCGTCGCCCGCGACCCAGCCCGAACTGCCGTTGCCGCCGGAACCTGCGGTGCCGTCGCCACCTCCGTCCGAGCCGCCGCCGGAGCCCTCGGAGCCGCCGCCGTCCTCTCCGCCCTCGCCCACCTCGTCGCGCCCGCCTGGGCGCTCGCTGATGGCCGGGCCCGAGTCGGTGGGTCCGGGAGTGATGGAACTGGCCGGTCCGTTGCCGCCGCTGCCCTTGCCCTGGTCGTCCTTGCCGCTGTCTCCGTCGCCCAGGCTCAACGCCCAGACGACGAGCAGGACCAGCAGCGCGAGGACGGCAAGGGCGACGGCCCTCCGTCGCCAGTAGATGGAGGAGGGAAGCGGCCCGATCGGATTGCGCAGAGATCCCACGGCGAAAACCTTACGAGACATCGCCCTCCCGAAAGCGCCGTACCCGCCGCAGGAGGCGGCAACTTTTGTGATGAGCGGGCGAGATGTGACCCGGATGGCCCAGCCCGTGGTCGGAAACGCCCCTCGGATGGCCCCTTGATGACCGTCGGTGACCCGATGTGACGGTACGGGCGGGCTTCGCCCCCGGCCCTGCCCGTCAGCCTGACAGGCCCGCCTCATAGGCGACGATCGCCGCCTGGACGCGGTTGACGGCCCCCAAGCGGTCGAGGATGGCGCTCACATGGCCCTTGACCGTGCCCTCGACGAGGTGGAGGCGACGGGCTATCTCCGCGTTGGAGAGGCCGGAGCCCACGAGCGCGAGCACCTCGCGCTCGCGCGCGGTGAGCGGCTCCGTACGGGCGCGGGCCGCCGCCGCGCGGGCGAGGCGGCCCCCGGGCCCGCCGCCCAGCTCGGTGATGACGTGCCGCGCGACTTTCGGGGAGAGGTAGGCGCCGCCGTCCGCGACAGCCCGTACGCCCGTGAGCAGTTCGTGCGGGTCCCCGGACTTGAGCAGGAAGCCACCGGCGCCGCCGCCGAGGGCACGGGCGATGTAGGCGTCCTCGGCGAACGTCGTGAGCATGGCGACGGCGGTGCCTCTCCCCTCCGGGGTCCGGGCCTGTGTCCGGACGATCTCCTCGCAGGCGGTGAGGCCGTCCAGGCGCGGCATCCGGATGTCGAGCAGCGCCACGTCCGGGCGGTGGGCGGCCACCAGCTCGACGGCCTCCCGCCCGTCGGCCGCCTCCGCGACGACCTCCACCTGTGCGTCGGCGGCGAGAATCGCCCGCACCCCGGCTCGCACCAGGGCCTCGTCGTCCGCGAGCAGCACCCTGATCCGACGCGGTGCCTGGGACTGGCCCGGCGGGTCCGCCGGGTCCGGCGCGTCCTGTGGTGGTGGGGTCATTTCGGCACGCTTCCTGGAGAGGTGGCTGGGGCGTCAAGGGCACGGTTCAGGGCGTCACGTATGAGGGCCTTGTCGACGAGGCGGCCGTCGCGGAAGCAGAGGCGGTAGTCGTCGACGCCGACGAAGAGAGCGCCGGACACGCGGTAGTACGCACACCGTGCGCCCTGCGGCCTGGCCGGGCCGCGTTCGGTGGGTGCGTCGGTGACCTCCCGGGCGGGCAGCACGGCGCGGACGTCGGTCTCCGTCGCGCCGAGGCGCAGCCGTTCGTAGGCGGCGGGCTCCAGGACGGAGTGCGTCGCCGTGTACGCGTACCAGGCGAGGACGGCCGCCACGACCACGGCGGCCACCGCGCCAGCGCCGCTGACGGAGAGGGCGACGGCGCGCCGCACCGCCCGCCGCTGCCGCGCGTACTGGTGGGCCGCCGCGCTCTGTCCGTGCCCCCACCGCCGCTCCTCCGGCCGTGGTGCGTGGGCCGCGCGGACCGGCACGAGCACGGGCACGGTGGGGGGCGCGTCGGCTCTCGCGGGCCGCCGCCCATGCCCTGCGGCGTCGGCACCTGCTGCGTCGGCCGGTATGCGGGCCTCGACGCGGAAGCCGCCGTCGGCACGCGGCCCCGCCCCGTCCCCGTACTCCTCCCTGTCCGCCTCCCCGTACTCCTCAGTCGGATCGCGGAGGACGCCGATGATCTCGTGGAGCCGGTCCGTGGCCTCCGCCGCCGCCCCGCGCAGGCGCGCAGCCGACGCGCTGTGCTCGGCGGAGAGGCCAGGTGCCACCTGGAGCGCCCCGGCCCGCAGCGCGATCAGGCTCAGTTCGTGGCCGAGCGCGTCGTGCATGTCCTGGGCTATACGGGCGCGTTCGCGCAGCCGCGCCCGCTCCGCCGCGGCGCGCTGCTCGCGCTCCAGGCGCTCGGCCCGCTCCCAGCCCGCGGCGACCAGCGCCCGGTGCTGACGCCGGTACCGCCCCACCACCCAGGGGAAGACCGCGCCGAAGACGAGAGCGGCCAGCATCACCAGGCAGCCCAGCAGCGGGTCGTCGGGCGGCGCCGCGTCGTCCTCCGTACGGAGGAGCACACCCGCCACCCCAGCGCCCGCCGTACCGGCGAAGGCGAGCAGCGCGGGACGCGCCTCCTCCGCGCGGCTGCCCAGCACACAGCTCAGTGCGGCCAGCGCGGGACCGTAGGAGACGGTGAACAGTCCGGGCGAGGCGGCCAGGCCCAGCGCGGCCGTCACCAGCCACCCCGCGAGGGGCCACCGGCGCGCGAGGCCGACGGCGAGGGCCAGCGCGGCGGTTCCCGCGGCCGTCAGCCACCAGGGCGCGGGCGCGTCAGACACGTCAGCGGCGAGACGATCGCCGTACACGACGCACGCCGCGAGCAGCCCCCACAGCCCGACGTCCCACGCCACGCCCCCGCGCCACGCGCCCCACATATCCCCCGCGCTCCCTCTGTCCCCCGTATAGCGATCCCCCGCACGGCGATTTCCCCCCACCACCGCTCACCCGTACGAAAGTACCGACCGCCACTGACAATCGCCCCTGACGAAGGTCAGGCCCCTGTCCGGCCTGGGCCGGAGGTCAGGCGCGAGGCCCGTGCCCGGCCCACAGGCCGCCCGGTTGCGCGCGCGTGGACGTTTCTCCGGCGGGCGCGTCCGTGCCAGGATCGTGCGTGCCATGACTGCGACCACCGAGACCCCCCACGCCGCGACCGCCGCCACCGCCACCGCTGCCGCCACCGACGCCGACGCCGCGCACGCCGAGTCCGCCGAGCAGACGAAGCAGACGGAACAGACGGACCGCGCCGACTCCATCGAGAAGATCGCCCGCGACCTGCACTCCCCCGTCGTCGACTGGTTCGGCACGCACGCCCGCGACCTCCCGTGGCGCCGCCCCGAGGCCGGGGCCTGGGGAGTCATGGTCAGCGAGTTCATGCTCCAGCAGACCCCCGTGAACCGGGTGCTGCCGGTCTACGAGCAGTGGCTGGAGCGCTGGCCCCGCCCCGCCGACCTGGCCGCCGAGCCGCCCGGCGAGGCGGTACGCGCCTGGGGCAGGCTGGGCTACCCGCGCCGCGCGCTGCGCCTGCACGGGGCCGCCGCCGCCATAGCTGAGCGGCACGGCGGCGACGTACCGCGCGGGCACGCGCAGTTGCTGGCGCTGCCCGGCGTCGGCGAGTACACGGCGGCGGCCGTGGCCTCCTTCGCCTACGGGCAGCGGCACCCCGTCCTCGACACCAACGTCCGACGGGTCTTCGCGCGGGCCGTGAGCGGGCGGCAGTACCCGCCGAACGCGACGACGGCGGCCGAGCGCAAGCTCGCCCGCGCGCTGCTGCCCGCCGACGAGGCGACGGCGGCACGCTGGGCCGCCGCGACCATGGAGCTGGGCGCGCTGGTGTGCACGGCCCGCTCGCCCGAGTGCGGACGCTGCCCGATCGCGCAGCAGTGCGCCTGGCAGCTCGCGGGCGCCCCGGCGCACGAGGGCCCCGCGCGGCGTACGCAGACCTACGCGGGCACCGACCGCCAGGTGCGCGGCAAGCTGCTCGCCGTGCTGCGCGAAGCGGTGAATCCGGTTCCGCAGGCGACGCTCGACCGCGTGTGGAACGACCCCGTACAGCGCGCACGCGCCCTGGACGGGCTGGTCTCGGACGGCCTCGTCGAGCCGCTGGCGGGCGGCGTCTACCGGCTGCCGTTGAGCTGAACTGAACTGAACTGAGCTGAACTGAGCTGAGCTGAACCGGCCCGGACACCGGCCGAACGGAGCGGTCCGGGGCCCGCCAACCCCGTCGGCCCCGCTCAGCGGCCTGACAGCCGTTACACAACCGATGGACAGCCGAGGGCTGTCCGTGCGCTCGCGGTACGCGGGTCCGCAACACCGCCTCCCTAGGTTCTTGTGCGTAAGACGAGCAGTCCCACGTCACAAGAGTCTGGAGGCGGGCATGGCAGCGGAGGTACTGGACTTTGAGGAGTACGTGCGGACACGGCAGGAGGCTCTGTTGCGCAGTGCCCGCCGTCTGATCGCGGACCCCGTCGAGGCACAGGACCTGCTCCAGACCGCGCTGGCCCGGACGTACGGACACTGGGACGGCATCGCGGACAAGTCGCTCGCCGACGCCTACCTCCGGCGGGTGATGATCAACACCCGTACGGAGTGGTGGCGCGCCCGCCGTCTCCAGGAGGTGCCGACGGGCCAGCTCCCCGACGTCCGTACGGTCGACGACAGCACGGAGCAGCATGCCGACCGTGCCCTGCTCATGGAGGTGCTGATGGTGCTGGCGCCCAAGCAGCGGAGCGTGGTCGTGCTGCGGCACTGGGAGCAGATGAGCACCGAGGAGACGGCCGAGGCGCTGGGCATGTCGGCCGGGACCGTCAAGAGCACGCTGCACCGCGCGCTGGCGCGGCTGCGCGAGGAGCTGGAACGGAGGGCCGAGAGGTGCCCCGCCACACGGGCGGCCTGACGGGCGCCGCGGCCCTGCTGCTCGTCGTGGGCGCCGCGGCCGGGGTCACGGGGATCGCCGGGTGCGGAGTGGCGGAGAACGGGGTGCGCGTCGAGGGCTCGCCCGCCGTCTCGGAGGGCCCGCGCGCCTCGGCCTCGCTCGTCTCGACGCCCCCTCCCAGCGCGCCGTCGGGCCGTTCCGGGGACAGTGGGGAGAGCGGAGAGAGCGGGGAGAGCGAGGCGGAGAAGGCCGAGAACTCCGAGAAGGCGCAGAAAGCGGAAGGAGAGGACGGCAAGGTGGACGTCCTGGCGCTGTTGCGTGCCGATCCGAAGGTCAGCTCGGACGTGAAGCGGAACCTCCGGAAGCCGTGTACGGGGCACGTGTGGCCCGTCGACGTCGCCTACGGGCACCTCACGGGCGCCGGCACCCAGGACATGGTGGTCAACGTGACCTCGTGCGACACCGGCTTCGGCCAGGGCAGCTACGTGTACCGCCACGCCTCCGACGGCTCCTACGACCACGTCTTCACCAAGGAGGAGCCCCCGGTCTACGCGGAGGTCTCCGGGCGCGTCCTCAAGGTCGTCAAGGACGTCTACGTGGGCGACGAGCCGACGTGCTGTCCTACGGGGAGGTACACGACGACGTACGTGTGGCGCGACGGGTCCTTCAAGGTGAAGGCACGCGCGTACGACGACACGGGCGACACCGGCGCGAGCCCGTCCCCGGCACCGGGCGCCGGTGCGGGCGCGGGCTCCGCCGCCGGAGGCTGACCCCCCCCGGCCCCGCACCCGCACCCGCACCCGCAGCCCACGTCCACAACACACCGCAGAAGGACCGCACCACAGAAGGGGTGAGAGGCCGAGAGGCCGGACCGACCGATGGCGGACACTCATGTGCTCTTCGTCGAGGACGACGATGTCATCCGCGAGGCGACCCAGCTCACCCTGGAGCGCGACGGCTTCACCGTCACGGCCGTGGCCGACGGGCTGGCCGGGCTGGCCGCCTTCCGCGCCGACCGGCCCGACATCGCGCTGCTCGACGTGATGGTCCCCGAGCTGGACGGCGTGAGCCTGTGCCAGCGCATCCGGAGCGAGTCGACCGTGCCCGTGATCATGCTCTCGGCCCGCGCCGACTCGATCGACGTGGTCCTCGGCCTGGAGGCGGGCGCCGACGACTACGTCACCAAGCCCTTCGACAGCGCGGTGCTGATCGCCCGCATCCGCGCGGTGCTCCGCCGCTTCGTGCACTCGGGCGCGAGCACGGGTACGGGCACGGGCGCGGGCCCGGGCGGCACCGGCACGGGCCCGTCCTCCTCCTCGTCCCCTGCACCGGTCGTCGGCGCGGGCGCCGAGGAAGCACTGCGCTTCGGCGACCTGGAGATCGACACCGAGGGCATGGAGGTCCGCAAGGGCGGTGCGCACGTGGCGCTCACACCCACCGAGATGCGGCTGCTCCTGGAGTTCTCCGCGGCCCCCGGGACCGTGCTCTCCCGCGACCGGCTCCTGGAGCGGGTGTGGGACTACGGCTGGGGCGGCGACACGCGTGTCGTGGACGTCCACGTCCAGCGGCTGCGCGGCAAGATCGGCCAGGACCGCATCGAGACGGTCCGCGGCTTCGGCTACAAGCTGAAGGGCTAGGGGCGGGGGATGTCGTGGTGAAGCGCCCCACGGACCGCACCACAGGCCGCCGCACGACCGGCCGTCGCACCACAGGCCGCCGCACCACAGGCCGCCGCGCCACCGGCCCCGGCCTGCGCTGGAAGCTGACGGCGTCCATCGCGCTCGTCGGAGCCCTGATCGCGCTCGTGCTGAGCCTCGTCGTCCACAACGCGACGCGCTCCTCGATGCTGGACAACAGCCGCGACGTCCAGGACGAGCGGCTCCAGTTCGCGCAGCGCATCTACGACACGACAGCGCGCGTCCCCTTCGGCGCGAAGATCGACGATCCGCGGCTGCCGGAACCCCTCCAGGAGGCCGCCCGCGCGGGCAAGCGGGCCACCTACCTCCAGCCCGCGCCCGACGGCGGCGCCCCCTTCGTCTGGGCCGCCAGCCCTCTGGACGACGACGGCGACGGCAAGGGCGACGGCAAGGTGCTCTCGCTGCGCACCCGCTTCGTGGACCGCTACGCCGTGCTCTCCGACCTCGACCGGACCCTGCTCATCGGCTCCTTCTCCGTGGTACTGGGCGGCTGCGCGCTCGGCGTGCTGTTCGCCGGGCGCCTCTCGCGTCGGCTGCGCAAGGCCGCCGACGCGGCGGGCGCGGTGGCGGGAGGGGCCACGGACGTACGGGTCAGCGACGCCATCGGGAAGCGGGTGCGCGACGAGACGGACGAGCTGGCCCGCGCCATCGACGGCATGGCCGACGCGCTCCAGGGCCGCCTGGAGGCCGAGCGCCGGGTCACGGCGGACATCGCGCACGAGCTGCGCACGCCGGTCACCGGGCTGCTGACGGCGGCCGAGCTGCTGCCGCCCGGCCGCCCCACCGAGCTGGTACGGGACAGGGCGCAGGCGCTGCGCCAGCTCGTGGAGGACATCCTGGAGGTCGCCCGGCTCGACGGCTTCGCCGAGCGCGCCGACCTCCAGGAGATCGCGCTGTCGTCGTTCGTGGCACGCCGAGTGCGGTCCGCGGCGCCGGAGGCGCGGGTCCGTACGGTCGACGACGCGGTCGTCGTCACCGATCCGCGGCGGCTGGAGCGCATCCTGACCAACCTCCTCGGCAACGCGGCGCGCCACGGGCGTCCGCCCGTCGAGGTCACCGTGGACGGCCGGATGATCCGCGTGCGCGACAACGGGCCCGGCTTCCCCGCCGAGCTGCTGGCCGAGGGCCCGAGCCGCTTCCGTACGGGCAACCGCGACCGCGCGGGCCGGGGGCACGGCCTCGGTCTGACCATCGCGGCGGGCCAGGCGAGGGTGCTGGGCGCGGAGCTGACCCTCCGCAACGGCGGCCCGGAGGAGTCCGGCACCGCCGGTCCCCGCGACGTTCCTCCCGACGCTCAGGGCGAGGGCGAGGGCGGCGGCGCTGTGGCGGTGCTGTGGCTGCCGCGTGCCGCGCCGAGCGAGCCCCAGGGCACCCCGCCGCGCGGGGTCCCCGCGATCACGGAGGCGGAGTTGCGGGCGGGCGCGGAGGCGTCGGCGGAGTCGGGCCGACGGAACGGACCGGCGTAGCCCGCCGAGGCGCCGCCTCCCCGGCCCCCGCTCAGGCGCCGTCCCCGCCCCCGCTCACTCCCCGGCCCAGGGCTTGTCCATGTCCAGGCCGCCCGCACGGGGCTCGGTCAGGGCGAACCAGGTGCCGTTGTCGTCGCGGAGGAGCGCTTCCGTGCCGTACGGGCGCTCCTGCGGCTCCTGGAGGAACTCGACGCCCCTGGCCTTGAGCCGTTCGTACTCGGCACGGCAGTCGTCGGTACGCAGCACGCCCCCGCCGATGGCGCCCTTGGTGACCAGCTTCGTCAGCGCCTCGGCCGACTCCGCGTCGAGGCCGTGGCCGTCGGTCCGCATGACCGCCATCTCGACGTCGGGCTGGCCTGGGATGCCCACGGTGACCCAGCGTGCGTCGCCCATGGGCACGTCCGTACGGATCTCGAAGCCGAGCTTCTCCGTGTAGAAGGCGACGGTGCGGTCCTGGTCCGTCGACCAGATGGTGGTGATGGCGAGGCCCTTGATCATGGTCAGCTCCGTGACGGTGGGACGGGCGCACGGCGGGGCGGGGCGGAGCCGGGCGGGGCGGCACGAGCCGCTGCCCCCGCCCGCTCCCCGGGCTCGCCGGACCCCGCCGCGCCCGGAGTGGTCATGCCCCGATACTGGCACGCCCCTCTGACACCGGCCGCTCGTCGGGCCCGGACCCCGGGCGGTCACCCGGAGCGTCATCCGGACCGCCCCCCTCCGAGCCCGAGCCCGCACCGGAGTCCGCGCCCGGCCCGGCGCCCGGGTCCGGGTCCGGCTCCGCACCCGGCTCCGTGTCCGCACCCGGCTCCGTGTCCGCACCCGGCTCCGCGCCCCTGAGCGGCACCTCCTTGATGAACCAGGCCGCGACGAAGCCGATCAGCGCGGCCGAGGCGGCGATGAGGAACACGGTGTGCGTACCGTCGGCCACCGCGTGCTCGTACGCCACCCGTACCGCCTCCGGCAGCTTGGCCAGCGAGGCCGCGTCGAGCTGCGCGCCGCCCTCGGTGAGCTGCGCCGCGCCCCCGCCGGAGCCGCCCGCTCCGGGAGCGCCCCCGGCGGCCCCCGCCGCGGCCTGCTCCGCCATGGAGTCGCTCACGCGGTCGGCGAAGAAGGTGCCCATCAGGGCGACGCCGAAGGAGCCGCCG
Organism: Streptomyces daliensis; assembly: GCF_054782395.1. Classification (NCBI taxonomy): domain Bacteria; kingdom Bacillati; phylum Actinomycetota; class Actinomycetes; order Kitasatosporales; family Streptomycetaceae; genus Streptomyces; species Streptomyces daliensis. The sequence goes on from NZ_BAAGSO010000119.1 coordinate 171,896, forward strand.
ATCGTGCGGAAGAGCGTGGACGTGGACGAGGCGACGCCCATGTCCTTCGACTCGACGCTGTTCTGCGCGATCAGCATCGTGAGCTGCATCAGGAAGCCCATGCCGGTGCCCAGCACCGCCATGTAGAGGCCGGAGGTGAGCCTGCTGGTGCCGACGTCCATCTGCGCGAGCAGGAAGAGGCCGACGGGGATCAGCGCGCCGCCGATGAGCGGGTACGCGCGGTACTTGCCCGTCTTGGTGGTGGCCCGGCCCGTGACGACCGAGACGACCATCATCGGCAGCAGCACGGGCAGGAGCAGCAGCCCGGAGTTGGTCGCCGAGGCGCCCTGCACAGTCTGCTGGAACAGCGGCAGGAACGTCATCGAGCCGAACATCACGAAGCCCAGCAGGAAGCCGATGACCGTGACGAGGGAGAAGTTGCCGCTACGGAAGACCCCCAGCGGCAGCACCGGCTCCGCCACGCGCCGCTCCACGAACAGGAAGACGGCGAGCGCGACGACGGCCAGGGCGCCCAGGCCCAGGATCATGCCGGAGTCCCAGTCGTACTCCGTACCGCCCCAGCTCGTCAGCAGCACGGCCGCCGTGATGCCGGTGGCGAGCAGCAGGGCGCCGCCGTAGTCGATGCGGCCCTGTGCGCGCTTCTTGGGCAGGTGCAGCAGCGTGGTGACCATGACGAGGGCGAGCGCGCCCAGCGGCAGGTTGATGTAGAAGGCCCAGCGCCAGCCCAGGTGGTCGGTGAGGGTGCCCCCGACCAGCGGTCCGCCGATCATGGCGAACGACATCACCCCGGCCATCATGCCCATGTACTTGCCGCGCTGCCGCGGCGGCACCAGGTCACCCATGATCGCCATGGCGCCGACCATCAGTCCGCCGGCGCCCAGGCCCTGGAGGGCGCGGAAGCCGATGAGCTGGCTCATCGACTGCGCGGCTCCGGAGGTCACGGACCCGGCCAGGAACACGATGATCGAGGTCAGGAAGACGCCCTTGCGCCCGTACATGTCGCCGATCTTGCCCCAGAGCGGGGTCGAGGCGGCGGTCGTGAGGGCGTAGGCGGTGACGACCCAGGAGAGGTGCTCCAGGCCGCCCAGCTCTCCGACGATCGTGGGCATCGCGGTGCCGATGATCATGTTGTCCAGCATCGCGAGCATGATCGCGATCATCAGCGCGAAGACCGCGAGGCCCACGCTGCGCGGCTGTTTGCCGCCGTCCCCGTCCACCTTCGCTCCCCCGTCCGAGACCGGTCCCCCGTTCGGCTCTTCCCCCGTGTCCGTGGCGGGCCCCCGCCGGGGCGCCGCCCCGGATATCCCGCTCGCCTCGGTGCTCCCCGAAGTCATTCCTCTCCCCGCTCCCTTACTTGCCGCCCGGCTAGTGAGTACGATGGGCAACGTAGAGCGAGCGCTAGCCGGTCGTCAAGTAAGTTTCTGAAGACTTGGGAGAGTAAGGCCATGAGCAGGGGCAACACCCGGCAAAAGATTCAGGAAGTCGCCCTGGAGCTCTTCGCGGAACACGGGTACGAGAAGACCTCGCTGCGCGAGATCGCCGAGCGTCTCGACGTCACCAAAGCGGCCCTCTACTACCACTTCAAGACCAAGGAAGACATCGTCGTCAGCCTCTTCCAGGAGCTGACCAGGCCCATCGACGAGCTGATCGACTGGGCCCAGGAGCAGCCGCGCACCCTGGACACCAAGCTGGAGATCCTGCGGCGCTACAGCGACGCGCTCGACGCCGCGACGCCCCTCTTCCGCTTCATGCAGGAGAACCAGGCGACGGTGCGCGAGCTGAGCATCGGCGCGACGTTCAAGGAGCGCCTGCTGAAGCTGCTGAGCCTCATCAAGGAGGACGACGCGCCCATGACCGACCAGGTGCGCTACTCCTCCGCCCTGTTCACCATGCACGCGGGCATGTTCACGATGCAGAGCCTGGAGGGCGACGTCGAGGAGAAGCGGAAGGCCGTCCTCGAAGTCGCCCAGGAGCTGGTCACGACAGCGCACCGCCACCAGGGCTGACCCCGGGGGCGGCGCGAAGGTCTACGGGATGCCGGGCGTCACCCTCACAGGTGGACGCCGTGCTCCTTCAGGATCTTGACGGGCTCGACGGCGGAACCGTAGTTCGCGGAGTGCCGGATCTCGAAGTGGAGGTGCGGGCCCGAGGAGTTGCCGGTGTCACCGGACTTGGCGATCTCCTGGCCCGTCTTCACCGTCTGACCCGGCTTGACGTTCACCTTGGACAGGTGCGCGTACTGCGAGTACGTGCCGTTGCCGTGCTTGATCACGATGGCGTTGCCGTACGCGGGACCGTCGCCCGCGCCATTGCCGCCCGCCTTGACGACGGTGCCGCCGTGGACGGACTCCACCGAGGTGCCGGTCGGCACCGCGAAGTCCTGGCCGGAGTGCTTGTGGGCCCAGCGGTCGCCGCTGTTGCCGAAGTCGGCGCTCAGCTTGGCCCCCTCGGAGACCGGCGACTGCCAGGACTTGGCCTTGCGCTCGGCGTCGCGGGACGCCTTCGCCTTGGCCTCGGCGGCGCGCTCATCGGCCTTCTTCTTGGCCGCGGCCTCCTTGCCCTGGTGGTCGGCCTGCTGGCGGGTCGCGTGGGCGAGGTCGCTCGCCGCGCTCGCCGCGAAGACGTCGGCATCGTCCGCACCCGAGTCGGCTGCGATCGCCACGCCGGCCCCCAGGGCCATCGACGCGCCGAATCCGGCCGCGAGGACCCCGGCCTTCACGCGGTTGCGGCCGATGGTCTTGGTGATGCGGTTCGTGGTGGTCTTCGACATGCGGGTGTTACCTCCGGAAGGTGTGGGGGACGTTCTCCCCGGTTTCCGGCCCGAGGAGCGAAATCCTTGGTAACCCGACACTTCTGGCGCATCAAGGGTGTCCATTACTAAAAGCCCCCGTAGCGACATCGGCCCACTTGACTTACTTTTCGGACTTTTCGGGGCGTCCCTCTCGGTGGCACCGGTTCCCGCGCTCCTATTCCGCGTCGTAGAGCGGTGCGGGCTGTGGGTGACGTCACCGGTCGCGCCCCCGCCTCTGTGGCCCCGCTCACCACCAAAAACCGCTTCCCTGTGGCACCGGTCACTCCTTCGGGGCCGCGCGCCGTACGCTGGGGAAAGGTCTCGTATGCACGGCGCGCCGCACGGCCAACGCGCAGGGGGGACGGGGGACATGGCACTCATCTCGTACGTCGGTGGCGCGTACTTCGGCGGCACGTACGCCGGCAGCGCGCACGTAGGCGCCGCGGTGGCCGAGAGCCCCGACGGCTTCTCCCGCGTCGTCCTCGCCCTCGTGCTCGGCGCGAGCGGCGTGCTGGTCGGCGTCAGCGGCTGGCTCGGGGCCGGGGAGCGGCTGCGGCGCAATCCGGTGGTCGGCATACGCACCCGGCGCTCGCTGGCCAGCGACGAGGCGTGGCGCACTGTGCACCGCTTCGCGGCGCCCTGGTTCTACGCGTCGGGCGCGGCCCTCGTGCTCGGCGGCGTCGGCGCGGCCGTCGTGGGCAACGGCGGTGCCTTCCTCACCCTCGCGCTCGCCACGACGACCGTCTCCGTCGCGCTCGCGCTGCTGGCCATCTGGCGGGGCCACCGTGCGCTCGACCGCAGCCACCACCCATGACCCGCCCATGGCCCACCCGTGAATCACCGTGAACGGACCCCGCTCCTCCGCCAGTTGGGTGTCCTACGATCACGCCCATGGAGCCCGCAACCCTCGCCACGCGCCTCGCCTCCAGTGCCGTAGCGCCCCTGGTCAAGAAGCTGTTCGCGAAGGACGGGCCCGGTGCGGGACTGGTCGACAGGCCGGTACGGATATCGGGGCTGGTCTCCTTCAAGGGCGAGAAGCGCACCCTCACCGAAGCGGACCTCCACAAGCTCGCGGGCGAACTCGTGCGCCGCGCCGCCGAAGCCGCGGGCCCCCACGACGCGCCCTCCCCCGAAGAGCGCCGCGAACTCACGGAGGCGCTGGCCGTCGCGCTGCACAGCCTCGGCGATCTCGACATGGACGACGTCCAGGCCGTACGCCTCGGTCCCGAGGGCCTGGCCCAGCGCCTCGCCCGCCCGCGCGGCCTCTCGGAGAGCACGGAGGCGCAGCTCGGGCCGCTGCTGCACACCGCCTGCCTGCACATCCTGGACTTCTTCAGCCGCCGCTCCACCTTCATCCCGCGCGCCCTCACCGAGCAGACCCAGCAGATCGACCACCTCGTCGCCGCGACGGACCTGCTGATCGCGCGCGTCCCCTCCCAGCGCGCCGAGGACGCCCGCTTCGAGCAGCAGTACGTGGAGCACATCGCCCGTAAACACGGCGAGCTGACCATTTACGGGCTCGACCTCAACCACGCCCGCGAGTGGCGTCTCGACTCCGCCTACATCTCGCTGGAGGCGACGCACGGCCACGGCGCTGGCGTGCCGCTCGCCGCCGAGCGCGCGCTGTCCGGGCACGACCGCGTGCTGCTGCGCGGCGCCGCCGGCTCTGGCAAGACCACCCTCGTCCAGTGGCTCGCGGTGACGACGGCACGGCAGGTCTACGACGCGCATCTGCCCCACCTCATCGGCCGCGTGCCCTTCGTGCTGCCGTTGCGCCGCGTCGTACGGGAGGGGCTGCCGCCCACCCCTGACCGGTTCCTGCACGCGGTGCGCAGCGCCGTCGCCGGGGCGCAGCCCGACGGGTGGGCGGACCGGGTGCTGCGGGCCGGGCGGGCGCTGCTGCTGGTCGACGGCATCGACGAGATCCCCGAGAACGAGCGCGAGTCCGTGCGCCGCTGGGCCCGGGAGCTGATGGGCGACTTCCCGGGCAACCTCTGGCTGATCACCTCGCGCCCGTCAGCCGTACGGGACGACTGGCTCACCCGCGAGGGCTTCGCGGAGCTGACGCTCTCGCCCATGTCCCGCGCCGACGTGGGCGCCTTCGTGCGCCGCTGGCACGGCGCGGCCGAGGCGGACCCGTCGCTGGGCGAGACCCTGCTCGCGTCGATCCGCACCAACGCGGACCTGGGGCGGCTCGCCGTGAACCCGCTGATGTGCGGGCTGCTGTGCGCGCTGCACCGGGAGCGCAACGGGTTCCTGCCGCACGGCAGGAAGGACCTCTACGACGCGGCGCTCAGCATGCTCCTGGAGCGGCGCGACGTGGAACGCGACGTGATCGTGGACATCTCCGCCGACCGGAGTTTCCGGCCCTCCAAGGAGACCCAGATCCAGCTCCTCCAGAAGCTGGCCCACTGGATGATCCGCAACGACCGCGCGGAGATGGAGCAGAGCGACGCGGTCGCGCAGATCGAGCGCGCCCTCGTGTCCATGGCGCACGTCAGCGAACCGGCGGAGCGCGTCTTCCGGTGGCTGCTGGAACGCTCGGGGCTGCTGCGCGAACCGGCAGCCGGACGGGTGGACTTCGTCCACCGCACGTTTCAGGACTACCTGGGCGCGAAGGCGGCCGTCGAGGAGGGCGACTTCCCCCTCGTCATCGACAACGCGCACCGGGACCAGTGGGAGGACGTCGTCCGCATGGCGGTGGCCCACGCGAGGCCGCACGAGCGGGCGCGCATCCTGGAGGGGCTGGTGGCGCCGGTGCCCCGCGAAGGGCTGACGAACGCGGGCCGCGCGCACTACCGCAACGGCGACCACGACGCGTCCGAGGCCATCCCCGTGGGCAACATCCTGCTGGCCGCGGTGTGTCTGGAGCAGGCGACGGAACTGGCGCCCGAGGTCCGCGAGAAGGTCATCGGCCTCACCTCCGGGCTGCTCCCGCCCGAGGACGCGTTCATGGCCGACCTGCTGACCGAGGGCGGCGCGGCGGTGCTGGGGCTGCTGCCCGGGCCCGACGAGCTGCCGCCAGGGGCTGAGCCGCAGTACGTCGTCATGGCGGCCACCCGCATCGCCGGTGAAGCAGCGCTCCCCCTCCTCGTCCGCTACCGCGACGAACCGTCACTGGCCGTGCGCCGTCAACTGGCCTGGGCGTGGCACCGGTTCGAGACGGAGGAGTACGCGACGGAGATCCTGGCCCACCTGGATGAGACGGACCTCTACTTCTGCGCCCACAACACCGACCACCTCCGCGCCCTGCGCGCACTGGGCGGCCGTCCCCGCGTCCAGATCGTCGGCCCCTACCGCCCCGCCGACCTCACCACCCACCTCGCCCCCGACCGCCTCACCCACCTCTGGCTCCGCGACGGCTACGTGGGCACGGGCGAACCCTGGCTCACCGCCTTCCCCCACCTCCACACCCTGGTCCTCCCGTCCCCACCTCGCGACGCGGCGGCGGCGACGATCCCGGAGGGGGTCGAGATCGTGAACGAGGCGGACGTGGCGGAGGAGGGTGCGGACGAGGAGGCGGACGTCTCCTGACCGGGGGGCGGGGCGGGCGGCGACGGCTCGTCAGGTCGTCGGACCGCTGGTTCGCCGCGCCGCACGGAAACGGCCCCTCCGCCCTGGCCAGGGGGCGGAGGGGCCGTCAGGTGACGGTTCCGGCGCCGGAACGTCATGTGTGGGTCCGTGTTCCGGTCCGCTGCCGCGCGCGCTCGGCAGCGGAAGCCGTGGAGCCGGTGGAGGCGGTGGCCTCAACACCGGATGCCGCACATCACCTCACCGGCATCACGCGTCGTGCCAGTGGACAATCATGGTGTCGGCGCTGGGGGCCTGCGTGCAGCGGTCGACGACGACAGGACCGCCGTTGCCCATCTCCAGCTCCTTCGCGAGCTGCTCCTTGTTGCAGTCCGTCTTGTAGTTGCCCGGCGTCTCCGACGTGTGGTCGGCCGCCTGGGAAACTCCGGCAGCGGCCCCGGAGAAGGCCAGGATGGTGGCGCCGAGGACTGCGGCCCGCTTGAACTTGCGCATTCTTGCTCTCCCTTGCCGTACGTATGCGGTGCGCGCACCGGAAGGCGCGCTGCCACCGCCTTCCGTGGGACGCGGTAGGACGACCTGCCTGTGGCCGTTCCGTCGCTTCGTCGCTCCGCGCGCGGTCGGTGCCGCGGCAGAACCGGAACGCCGGGGCTCCGGCGAAGCGCCGACCGGCCCCACGGGCGGCCGAATGTCTTCGACCGCGTGCGACCGACGTCTGCTCGTGCAGACCTCGATCATGTCGTCAGTCGATCACACGGACAGTGGCGTCCCCAAAGGGCGGAGCCCCCTTGTTACGAGCCCCTGACAAGGGATGATGCTTCGCACCTACGAAGCGCGAGTTGACGCCCATCTGGGTTCTTCACCAGCGATACGAGCGATAACGGACACCGGCATGAATCGACGCGTTCCGTGCGCCGTGTCCGCTTGGTTCCGGATCACGATCCGCGCCTGTGCGACTAACGCGCCGTGAACTCGTACCGCAACTCGTAGAGGTGCCCCGCCTTCGCCATGACCGTGGCTTCGATCGGAACGTCATCGTCGGTGAACACGACGCGCAAGGTGCGGAGCACCGGGAGGTCGCTGGGGAGCCGCAACACGCGGAACTCCTCCTGGGTGGGCACTCGGGCGGAGACCCTGTCGACGCTCAGCCGTGGCGGATACCCCAGGTCGGCGAGGAGCGTCGGCGTACCGCCCTTGATCCTGCGACGGGACATCACCTCCGTCCCCCGCGCGATCTCCAGCGGATAGAACGACTTGACCAGTTCCACCGGCTCGTCGTCGATCATCAAGAGTTGGGCACGCAAGAGAGCGGCCCCGGACTCCGGGAGCCCCAGTGCCGCCGCCACATCGGCCGGAGGCCGTGCCTCGCCCACGTCCAGCAGCTTGCTGCGCGCCCGTCCGCCGAGCTTCTCGGCCTCGGAGAGCCAGCGGTACGGCTCGCCCGAGGCCGCAGGGGCCATGTATGAAGCAGGTCGCATGGTGCGTTGCCGGTGCTCCCTCACGGTGACGGCCGCACCGGCGCGGCCCAGCACCAACCGCTCGTCCTTGAGGAGCTGCAATGCCTTCTGAACGGTGGCGTTCGACGCGCCGAACCTCTCCTTGAGCTGCGCCGTCGAGGGAAGTTTCGCTCCGGGCGCCAGATCTCCGCTCATGATCTCGTCGCGCAGATCAGCGGCGATCCGCTGGTGCAGCGACCGCCGGTCGCCCTCGTATGCCTCTGTGCCGGACACGGTCATTCGATCCTCAACTCGTAGCGCAGTCGCTGCCGCTGAGACGGCATGACCATCCTGTCCACCTGGAAGGGCCGGTCGTCGGCGTCAAGGGTGAGCCGGGTCAACTGGAGCACGGGTTCGTCGGCGCCGACCTCCAGCATGTCCGCCTCGGCCGTCTCCGGCATACGGGCGATCACGTCCTCCACGACTCGCACGCCCACGTACCCCAGCTCGGCCAGCAACGTCACAGCCCCGCCCGGGATCTTCGCCGTGCCCGCGAGCCGGGTGCCCCGCGCGATGTGGAGGGGGTAGTACGTATCGGTCAGCTCGGTCGGCTGATCGTCGAGGTACATCACGCGCCGCCTCACGACGACCTCTTGCCCCACGGGGACCCCCAGGAACTCGGCGATGTCCTCCGGAGCGGGCATCTCCCCGGCACTCGCGACGCGCTGACGACCGCGCCGCCCCGCCGCAGCGGTCTCCGCGCCCCACGCGTCACCGGACCCCTCGCCCCGAGGGCGGAGGTACGGCGTCGAGGTGCTCACCCATCCACTGGCACTCACGGTGTCCTCCCGTACGAGCGGCCGCCTGCCCAACCTTGCCGCTTTACACGGTAAGCGACACACAGGCTGTGAGCCCCACGGCAAACCTTGCCGCTTTTCGCGAATAGCAGTAATTTCGATGCGAGCGTACACCCACGAGCAAGGTGGTGCCCCGTGCCCTTGTCACGTCGACAACCAGCCCCCTCCATCGGGAGCGCAGGACATACACGGCTGAGGGACCGGGCCACCGCCCGCTTCCGCCTACTGCGAGGCGCGATGGAGTCGCTTCTCCGGCCAGGAACTGGACGCCATCGCCCCCACAATCTCCAGCAGGCGTCCGCTGCACACGGCACGGAACAGCCAGTACCCTCACGTCGCCCCGCGCACGGTCCCCGACGACAGGTACCGGAACAGCCCCGTGGGCCCCACACCGCGTTCCTCGACGGCGATGCCGTGCCCCTCGTCCGCCCCTATCTCGTGGCCCACGAGCAACGGGAGCGGAGGGCCCGGTGGACCACGCTGGCACCGGACTTGGCCGGGGACGAGGCCGTTGCGGGCCCCTACGTCCTTCGCCGGGCCGTGGGAACCATCTGATGATGACGATCAAGGTGTACCGCGTGCGGAGCGACGGAACCCGTGTCCCGGTCTCGTCAAGGACGGTCCGCCCGCCCCGCAAGGGCGCTCCCCCGCCCGTCACGGTGGCGTTCCCACCCTGCCAGTGCCCGTGCTGCCGCGCGGCAACGCGGTGACGTGCACGCCCCGGCCCGGCCCCGGACCCCCGCCCCAAGGCCGACGAGGCCGACGAGGCCGACGAGGCCGGGACACCGTCGACGCCGCCCCGCGACCCCGCCTACGCTGCTGCCCCCAGCCCGCCACCCCCTCTGCCGCGTCCCCCGGGGAGCCATGGAACCCGCAGCCATCGCCGCGAAGCTCGCGTCCAGTGCCGTCGCGCCCCTGGTCAAGAAGCTGTTCGTGCCCAGAGCAGCCGGTGCGGGGCTGGTGGAGAAGCCCGTGCGGATTTCCGCGCTCGTCTCGTTCAAGGGCGAGAAGACCAGGCTCAGCGACGACGACCTGCGCAAGCTGGCCCGCAAGCTCGTGCGCCGGGCCGTCCAGCGCGGCGGCCCCCACCAGGCGTTACCGGAGGGCGAGCTGGACGCGGTCGGCGACGCGCTCGCCCGCACGCTCCAGGCGCTCGGCGAGTGCGGGGTCACCGACGCGGCAGCGGTGCAGATGGGTCACCGCTGGCTGGGCGACGAGTTGTACGAGCAGGCCGACGGCCGGCGCCTCACCCGCGATCTCGGCGAGGACGCGACCCGCCTCTACCGCGACGTCCTGGAGGCCGCCTGCCTCCACATCGTGCACTTCTTCACCCAGCGCTCCACTTTCATCGCCCGCAGCCTCTACGAGCAGAGCCAGCAGCTCGCCGACCTCATCACCCGCACCGACCTCCTCATCAAACGCGTCCCCTCCCGCTCCGCCGAGGACGCCGGGTTCGAGGAGCGCTACGCGGGCTACATCGCCAAGCGCCACAGCCACCTCACCATCTACGGCATCGACCTCAACCAAGCCCGCGAATGGCCCCTGGACACCGCCTACCTCAGCCTGGAGGCGACGGCGAAGGACCGCTCCCTCGGCGGCTCCCCCGGCGGCCCGCACGGCGACCAGGGCGAATGGGCCGCAACGCCGCCGCCCCCGCAACCCGCCGAACAGGCCCTCGCCGGACACGAACGCGTGCTGCTGCGCGGCGTCGCGGGCTCCGGCAAGACGACCCTCGTCCAGTGGCTCGCCGTCACCACGGCCCGCCAGAACCGGCTGACCGGACGGCTCGCGCACCTCATCGGCCGCGTCCCGTTCGTCCTGCCCCTGCGCACCCTCACCCGGCGCGGCGCCGCGCTCCCCACCCCCGCCCGTTTCCTCGAAGCGGTCGGCTGCCCCCTCTCCGGCTCGCAGCCGCAGGGCTGGACGGACCGCGTGCTGTCGGCGGGCCGCGGGCTGGTGCTGGTCGACGGCATCGACGAGGTGCCCGAGGACGAGCGCGAACGCACCCGCCGCTGGCTCTGCGACCTCCTCACCGCCTTCCCCGGCAACCTGTGGATGGTCACCTCGCGCCCCTCCGCCGTACGCGAGGACTGGCTCGGCACCGACGACTTCACCGAGCTGTCCCTCTCCCGCATGAGCCGCGACGACATCGCCGTCTTCATCAACCGCTGGCACGAGGCGGCCGAGGCGGACCCGGAGCTGAAGCTGGAGAGCGCGCTGCTCACTGCCGTACGGACCAAGCCGGACCTGGAACGCCTCGCCACCAACCCCCTCATGTGCGGCCTCATCTGCGCCCTGCACCGCGAACGCCGGGGCTTCCTTCCGCGCGGGCGCAAGGCCCTCTACGACGCGGCCCTCAACATGCTGCTGGAGCGGCGCGACCGCGAGCGCGACATGTACGGGGAGGGCGCGCGGGAGCTGGACGAGGAGTCGCAGATCGAGCTGCTGCAACGGCTCGCGTACTGGCTCATCCGCAACGGCCGCTCGGAACTGGACCGCGCCGACGCGATCGGACTGCTGGAGCGCGCCCTGCCCTCCATGCCGTACGTGGCGGAACAGGGCACGGCCGAGCAGATCTTCCGCTATCTGCTGGACCGCTCAGGGCTGCTGCGCGAGCCCGCCAACGGCGCCGTCGACTTCGTCCACCGCACCTTCCAGGACTACCTGGGCGCGAAGGCCGCCGTCGAGGAGCGCGACTTCGATCTGCTGGCGAGCAACGCGCACAAGGACCAGTGGGAGGACGTCGTCCGCATGGCCGTCGCCCACGCACGCCCCGACGAGCGCGCCCGGCTGCTGCGCGCGCTGGTGGCGCGGGGCGACGCGGAGGAGGAGCACCGCAGCAGGCTGCATCTGCTGGCCATGGCGTGCCTGGAGCACGCGACGAAGCTGGACTCTGCGGTGCGGGCCGAGGTCGAGCGGCGTGCGGCGGTGCTGATCCCTCCACGCGATATCTTCGATACTGAGGAGCTGGCGGTCATCGGGCCCGCCGTGTTGGAGCTGTTGCCGGGCCCCGAGGAGATGGACGACGAGGAAGCCAGCATCGTCGTCTACACGGCAGCACGGATCGGCACGGACGCCGGGCTGGCCACTCTGCTCCGCTTCCGGAACAGCGAGGACCTCGAGGTACGCGCTCAGTTGGCCCTTCATTGGAGCCGGTTCGACACCGCCACGTACGCGCGGGAGGTCATCGCCCACCTCATCGAGGGGCCGCCCCACGTATCGATCACTGTCCGCTCGCCGGAGGAGCTGGCCGCGCTGCGCGATCTCGGTGGCCATGACCGCGTGGAGCTCCAGGGCGACTTCACCGAGCAACAGATCGCCGAGTTGCTTCCGGCCGGAGAGATGAGGGAGCTGAGTCTCGACGGCAACTCCGTGATCGGCAGCCTGGGCTTTCTGACCGGCTACCAGAGGCTGGAGAGTCTCCAGCTCACCAACTGTCGCGAGATCTCCGACCTGACGCCCCTGCGCGAGCTGCCGTTGGCGAACCTTACCCTCCAGGGTCTCTCCTCACTGAAGCAACTGTGGGGGCTACGGACGCTGACGCGGCTACGGCACCTCCACCTCCGCCAGCGTCTGGACTGGCCCGGCCCCTCCGCACTCCCGGACGGGGCCCCTCTCGAATACGTGGAGGCGCCGCCCGACCTACGTGACCTGCACTGGATGAGCAACTACCCCACGCTGCGGGACGTGGGTCTGTGGAACGCTCACCCCACCGTCGGGTTCCGCGACTGGACCGCGTTCGTCCATCACCCCAGGCTGGTCACAGCCGCCCTGCACGACACGCACATCGCGGAGCTGGTGGACACGGGTGCCCGTATGGAGCGGATGGAAAAGATGCACTTCGTCCTCTATCACAAGGGCGACCTGCAACAGGTGGTCGGCCTCTTCCCACACCTTGACCACCTCACCATCAACCATGCTCAGGATGTGGACCTCGCGCCGCTGGCTAGGCTGCCCCGGCTGAAGACCGTGGCCTTGAATCGGGTGACCACCGTCCACAACGCCGAAGCGCTCCCCGACTCCGTCGAGCTGACCGTCACCCCCCGCCCCCGCCCCACTCCGGCGTGAACACCCCGTACCCCTCTCCCCAAAGCTCCGCATAGGCTTGGCGGTTCACCAGCGAAGGCCAAGCGAAGGCCAACCAAGGCCCACGGGGAGCCCTGAAAGCTCATGGAACCCGCCGTACGTCTCGCGTCAGCCGTTGTCGATCCGCTCGTCCGTCCCCTCTTCCGGCCGGAAGAGCCGCATCAGGGCGAAGCCCTGCTGGCCTCGCTGGTCACCTTCCGGGGGGTGGCACCCGCGCTCGGGTACGAGGATCTGCTGCGCACCGCACGCGAACTCGTACGGCTCGCCCCGGACACCGCCAGGAGCCACGACGAGGACGAAGCGACCGCCACCGTCCTCGCCCGCACCCTCTGGACCATCGGCGAAGTCGACGTCACCGACGCCCAAGCCGTACGCCTCGGCCCCCAGGACTTCGCGCGCCGCCTCCGCTCGGCCGTGCCCGGCGCGGACAGGGAGCTGTCGTCGGAGGCGGCCTGGTTCCACGACAGCCTGCTGGTGACGGTCTGCCTGCACATACTGCACCTGCTCATCCGCCGCTCCCCCGCGCTCGCGGAACGCATGGCCGAACGGAGTCACCGCATCAGGCAGCTCGTGGACCTCAACGACGTGGAGGCGCTGCGCGGTCGCCCCGCGCCCTCCGCCGCCGACGCGGAGTTCGAGGAACGCTATCTGCGCACGGTGGTCGAGCAGTTCAACCGCGTCACGATCTACGGCATCGATCTCCCCAACCCGAACACCCCCGACAACTGGCCACTCGACGCGACGTACCTCAGCCTCACCGCCGAGTTCGACGCCGCGACGACGCCCAGGCCACCCGGCACGGCCCCGGCAACGGCCACCCCCACCCCACGCACCCCCGAAGAACCCGTCACCACCGCCGACCGCGCCCTCTCCGGCCACGAACGCGTCCTCCTGCGCGGCGTCGCGGGCTCCGGCAAGACCACCCTCGTCCAGTGGCTCGCCGTCACCACGGCCCGCGACGAACTCCCCGCCGAGCTGAGCGGTCTACGGGGCCGCATCCCCCTCGTCCTCCCCGTACGCCGCTTCGCCCGCGAGGGCTTCCCCGCCCCCGACGACTTCCTCACCGCCGTCCGCCACCCCCTCGCGCACGAAGCGCCCGAGGGCTGGGCCGTGCGCGTCCTCGCCGAGGAGCGCGGGCTGCTGCTCGTCGACGGGATAGACGAGGCGCCCGAGGACCAGCGCCCCCACCTGCGCGACCAGCTCCGCCGCCTGCTCCGCATCTACAGCGGCAACGTCTGCCTGGTCACCTCCCGTCCCCCCGCCGTCGACGCGGACTGGCTCGCCGACGAGGGGTTCAGCGAGCTGACCCTCGCCCCGATGAACCGCGATCAGGTCGCCGCCTTCATCACCGCCTGGCACACGGCGGCCCGCACCGACGAGGGCAAGGACCACGCGAGCCTCGACGCGTACATGGACCGGCTGCTCCAGACCATCCCCCTCTACCGCGAGCTGCGCGTCCTCGCCACCAACCCCCTCATGTGCGGGCTGATCTGCGCCCTCAACCGCGACCGCTCCGGCTCTCTCCCCCAGGGCCGCAAAGAGCTGTACGAGGCGGCGATGGAGATGCTTCTCCAGCGCCGTGACACGGAACGCCATGTCCTGTACGCCGACGCCGTCAACCTCCAGCGCGCCCCCCGCGAACGCCTGCTGCGCAAGCTCGCCTACCGCATGCTCCTGGAGCAGCGCGCCGAACTCGACCGCGCCACGGCCGTCGAGGAGATATCCCGCCGCCTCCCCGCGATCCCGGCCACGGCGGGCCAGGGCGGGCCGGAGGAGATCTTCCATCACCTCCTCCTCCGTACGGGTCTGCTGCGCGAACAGCCGGACGGCTCCGTCGAGTTCGTCCACCGCACGGTGCAGGACTACCTGGCCGCCAAGGAGGCCGTCGAGCAGCGCAATTTCCCCCTCCTCCTCGACCACGCCCACGAGGCGGACTGGGAGGAGGTCATCCGCATGGCCGTCGCGCACGCCCGCCCCGACGAGTGCGCGACGCTCCTGCGCGGCCTGCTCGCGCCCGGCAAGACGGGCATGCGGCGGAACCGCCGCCGTCTGCTGGCCGCGGCCTGCCTGGAGCATGTGACGGAGCTGGACCCGGACACCCACGCCCGCATCCGGCGCGAGACGCGCAACATGGTGCGCCCCGCCACCGTCGCGGGCGCGCGCGGCCTGGGCTGGGTGGGCCCGATCGTCCTGGAGATGCTGCCGGACCCGTCCACCGTCCCGGACGAGGAGGCGCACCGCCTCGCCGTGACCGTCACCCGTATCAACGACGACGCCGCCATGCACTATCTCGCCCGGCTGCGGGACCGCAGGTCACTGCCCGTACGGGCCGAGCTGGCGCGCGGCTGGCGCAACTTCGAGACAGAGCGCTACGCCGACGAGATCATCCAGTATCTCGACCCGGAGGGCCTCTACTTCCCGGTCTCCGACCGGGTGGAACTGGCGGCCCTGCGCAAGCTGGGCGGCCGGGAACGGGTCCAGATCGTCGGCCACTTCACCCCGGCCGAACTGCTGGACGGCCTCGCGCACGACCAGCTCACGCACCTGTGGCTCGCCTACGACCTGGGCGTCCCGGACATGAGCTGGCTCGCCCAGTTCCCCCGCCTGACGACACTGCGCGTGAACCCGCGCCTCCCGCGCGTCAGCGGCGTCCCGGACGGCATCCGCATCATGTCCTGATGGCTTCCTACGGGCGAGCGTGTACGGGCCAGCGAATGCGCTGAGTGTTAGCTTCGTCACGCAAAGAAGCAGGCGGGGGCCGATGCGGCACACGGAGGAGACATGCCCAACCAGTGGACAGCCGACCCAGCGGCGCCCTTCAAGCGGCGGCTGGGCAAGTCGTCGCATGAGCTGGGGCAGACATCGGGGAATGCCAGTTGCCCGGACATGTGGGAGCTGGAGAACGGAGACGTTGCCGTCATCGGGACCGACTTGACCGCCTCCTACGAGGAGCGGTTGCCGGACGGGGTGAGCGTCGATCCCGGTGAACGGCTGGTCGTCATCCCGAAGGCGACGATCGTCGCGGCGAAGTCGGATATCCCGGATGCCTAGCCTTCTCGACGGCGCCAAAGGCGAGCACATGGCTCTCGACGCCTACTACGCCGACTTCGAAAAGCACTTCTGGCACAGTGCTGATGCCGGGTTCTGGAAGCTGGAGCGGCAGCAATTCTTCCAAGAGCCCGGTTACGACAGTTGGGAGGCGTTCGCGCGGGGCGAGTGGGAGGAATCCCTGCGCCTGCTGAAGGCGGGCCGCGCGGACATGGCCGAGTATCACCGCAAAGTCGAGCGCCACGGATTCACGGCCAGGCGCATCCGCGTCGTCGAAGAACCCCTCACCCACTACATGCAGTGGGAACTGCACGCCTTGCGCGTCCGCGAACAGTGCGGAGGCCCCATTCATGTCATCGACGCTGACCAGGTGGCGCGTTACGAGGACGAAGGGCCGCTGCCGGAGATCTACACGCTGGGCCATCAGGTGATGTACCAGGCGGTGTACGACGAGCGGGGCGTTCTGGAATCGGCACGAAAGTTCGTCGATACCGAGGTCATCCGACGATGCCGGAAATTCATCGTGGATCTCTACCAAACCGGTGAGCCGCTGGCGGGCTGGTTCGACGAACATGTGGCCCCGCTACCACCCCCACCGCGTCAAGATGAGAGATGAACGATCCGACGGGGCACGTCAACCGGTTCGACGGCCCGGGTTCGGGTTCGACGCACGGTGTCGTTCAGGCAAGGGACGTGCACGGAGGTGTGCATTTCTCTCCTCGGCCGGAACCTGCCCCGACGATTGTGCCCCGCCAACTCCGCGCTGATGTGCGGTACTTCGTCAATCGGTCCACGGAGCTGACCCGTCTCGGCAGCCTCTTTCCTGCTGACCGCGGTGCATTGCACACCGTGCCGGTGGCAGTCATCACTGGAACCGCAGGAGTCGGCAAGACCTCACTCGCGCTGCGCTGGGCGCACTCCATACGGTCGAATTTCCCCGGTGGTGAGCTGTATGCGAACCTGCGGGGCTACAGCGCCACCCCTCCGGCACCGCCGGAGGAGATCCTCGGCAATTTCCTGGAGGACCTCGGCATCCCCTCCTCACATGTGCCAGTAGCACCTGAGAGACGGGAAACGCTGTTCCGCTCGCTCCTGGCCGACCGTAACGTCCTGGTGCTTCTCGACAACGCCGTGGGCAGCAGCCAGGTCCGTCCGCTGATACCAGCGAGCCCAGGGTGCCTGGTCGTGGTGACCAGCCGAGACGATCTTTCGAGCCTGGTAGCCCAGGAGGGCGCATTGCGCCTGGAAGTGCCGACGCTGCCGACGGTGGATTCCGTCGCGCTGCTGCGTGCCGCCACCACTGGCTACAGAGCGCCCGACCCGAACGCCGAGCTGGCGGAGTTGGCCAGGCTGTGCGCCGGTCTGCCACTCGCGCTGCGCATCGCCGCGGAACGAGCGGCGGGCTGGCCGTCGATGTCGCTCGGCGAGCTGATCGAAGGGCTGCGCGACGGGTCGGCACACTGGAGCCTGCTCACCACCGATCCCGAAGAGGGGGCCGACGCGATGCGCAGCGTGTTCGAGTGGTCGTACCAGGCTTTGCCGAGCCCCGCGGCCCGCTTGTTCCGGCTTCTCGGCCTGCACCCGGGAAATGAGTTCGGCGTCCCGGCTGTCGCTGCCTTGGCCGGTATGCGGCCGTCGCAGGCCCGCTTGTTCTTGGACGCCCTGGTCCGCGCCCATCTGCTGGAGCGGCGCCCGGCTGTACGGTACGAATTCCATGACCTGCTGCGGGCCTATGCCGCCGAACTGGTTCGGCGGGAGGAGAGCGAGGAGGAGCGGAACGCGGCTCTGGGCCGCTGCCTCGCCTGGTATCTCCACACTGCGGATGCGGCACAGCGCGCCATCTCGGCGCACGACGGATACGATCTCGACGACCGGATTCCGGCCCCTGCTTCCGCACTCGATTTCGACGGGTACAAGCCCGCCTTCCGGTGGTACCGCGCGGAGGCCGCCAATCTCGTCACTGCTGTGCGCGTTGCCGCTGATGCCGGTTTCCCGGAGATCGCATGGCGTCTTGCCGTAGTGCTACGCGCTGTCTATATGCACCACAACGCCTTCGACGACTGGCGGACGACCGCCGAGGTCGCCGTTGCAGCCGCTTCGCGCGCCGGAGAACAGGCCGGAGAGGCGGAAGCCCTCGAAAACCTGGGAAAGGTTCTCTTCCAGTCATCGCGGCTCGACGAAGCTGAAGAGTGCCATCGTGCGGCACTCGCTGTCCGTCGACGTATCGGCGACCGCCACGGCACGGCCGTATCGGTCAACGCCCTTGGCCTGCTGGGGCTGCGCCGTCGCCAGTTGGACGAGGCCAAGGCACGATTCCTGGAGAGCGCTCAGATCTTCTGTGAACTCGAAGCACACCGCTGGACAGCCCTGATGCGGAGCAATCTCGCGGAGACCCTGTGCGAGCTGGGCCTCGGCAATGAGGCCGAGGAAATCATCGAGCAGGCTCTGGCCGACTTCCGCGAACTTGGCGACCACTCCGGAGAAGGGAACGCGTTGTTCCTGCTGAGCTGGGCACGTCGGCAGACCGGAGACCTCGAAGCGGCTGCCCGCGCGATCAGCGATGCGCTGTCGATAGCCGTCGAGGAGGAGAACCAGGTCTGGCTGGGGCACTGGCTGGCGGAATCGGCCCGGGTCGAACTCGCACGCGGCGATCCGGAGAAAGCTCTACGCCTGAGCGGAGAGTCCGCCGCCGCGCAGCGCAAGCTTGGCGATGCGGTACGGGAAGCCCTCGCCCTGGATACTTCGGGCCAGGCGTGCCAGGCGCTCGGCCGCTCCGAAGAAGCTGCCGAGTTGCACCGCCACGCCATCACCGTCTACCGCGAATTCGACGCCCGCTGGCAGCTCACCGCCGCACTGGAGCATCTGGCTTGCGCCCTCGACGCGCTTGGTGATCCTCAAGGGGCCGGTGCCGCAAGGGAGGAAGCCTTGCGCTCGCTGGCCGCGTTCAGCGACCCCCAAGCCGTCGCACGTGCCCAGCGCCTGGCGGGGCACGCGAGCGACGACGGTTGAGCGTCCGCTCCTGGCGGCGTCCCGGACGGCATCCGCTCATGTCCTGACCCCGGCGGTCGCCGGAGCCGTTCAGCCCGCCGCCCGCTGCCAGCCGTGTTCCGTCAGGCCGCTGGTCGCCCGGAGGTAGCCGAGGAGTCCTTCCCTCGGGTACTCGATCAGGTCCTCGGGCGGCTCGTGGAGGCTGAACCACGCCAGGCGGAGGCACTTCCCGGGTTCTCTGTTGACGGGCTCCCCGGCCCACTCGGTGGCCTCGAAGAAGAACCCGATCCGGGCCAGGGTGTCGCTCTGCCTGTGGTGCACGACGTGTACCAGGCGCAGATGGCCCGGATCGACGACGATGCCCGTCTCCTCCCGCAGCTCCCGCGCGGCACCGGCGCTCAAGGGCTCGCCCCGGTCGAGCTTGCCCGAGGGCAGGTGCCAGCGGCCGTAGCCGTAGGAACCGCCACGCTGGGAGAAGAGGATCCTGTCGCCGTCGCGGAGGATGACGTGGGTGTCGATGACGGGCTGGGCCGGCTGTGCGGGTTGCGGAGTCATGGTTCCTGGAGGGCCGGGGCAATGGGAGCGCTGGCGTCCCTCCGCATCATGCCCTCACTCCTCGTCCCCGCGTCCCCCGTGTGCCTCGTCGGCCTGCGCCGGGTCGCGGTCCAGGAGGGTGCGCAGGGCGCTGCGGAGCAGCAGTGCGTGCACCAGTACGCCGTCGGGGCGGGGCACGCAGCGCCAGGACAGCGGCCAGGTGGGCCCGTCGAGCGCGGGTACGGGGATGTACGCCACCTGCCCGCACCCGTCGCTCGTCAGCCGCTCCGCCGCGCACGGCCAGGGGCGGCCCGTGGTGCTGCCGGACGGCACGAGGAAGTACGTGGGACGACGGCGTACGGCCGAGGTGACGACGGGCCCGGGGAACCCGCCCGTGAGCCGCACCATGAGCGTCGCGAGTTCGGCACCGAGTTCGCCGTCGACGCGGACGGCGTCGAAGTACACGCCCGCCTTGCGGAGCCGGTGTCCGTCGGGAGGGAGCCAGGTCAGATCGGTTCGGTCACTTTCCGTATTCATGAGAAAAGTTTCGGTAGTCGCGGATAGCGTTTTCCAGAGCCGGACCTCAAGGGCGAGGGCCGTGGTGAGCTGCGCGAACTCACCGTGAGGGCCGGTTGAGTTCACTTGAGGACGACCCGGAGCGGGCGGTGAGGCGTCAATGGAAGAAGCGGGACACGACGACCACGGGGAACAGGGCCAGCCGAGCCTGAGCACGACCAGATATGTCGGCGAGATCGCGCGCATCCTGCGCAAGCACCTGAACATGACGCAGGACAACGTCGGCCATGAGCTGGGCTACACGGGCGCTGCGGTCAGCGCGATGGAGACGGGCGTCCAGCCCGGCAGCGAGAAGATGCTCAAGGGGATGGACAGGGTCCTGCTGGGCGGGATCCCCGTCTTCGAGGCGTCCATGAAGTACCTGCGGCGCGAAAAGTATCCGCCGCAGTTCCAGGACTTCGCGCCGCTGGAGCAGCGAGCGGCGCTGTTGTCCTCGTACCAGATGGCGACAGTTCACGGGCTCTTCCAGACCAGGGAATACGCCCGCGCGCTGATCACGGGCGGGTTCCCGGTGCTATCGGATCAGCGGGTGGAGGACCTGGTGGAGGCCAGGCTGGCTCGCCGGGCGCTCCTCGACCGGGAGCCCACGGCTCTCATCGAGCTGATCGTGGAGGAGTCTGTCCTACGGCGGACGATCGGCAGCGCGGAGATCATGCGCGAGCAACTGCGCTCGCTGGCGCAGGACGCCCAGCGGCGCAACGTCACCCTCCAGGTGCTGCCGTTGGACGGTGGCCCAGAGTGCGAGTACGCAGGCGCTCGCGGTCCGATGACTGTGCTGGAGACCACGGATCACGACCACCTGGTGTATCTGGAACCGCAGGACGAGAGCCTGCTGATCAGCGATCCGGCAAAGGTGGGCCTCTACTCCCAACGCTATGCGAAGATCCGGTCACAGGCCCTGAGCCCACGTGAATCGCTGGGTCTCATCGAGCAGTTAGCGGGAGAGCAATGAGCGGCACCTTGCGGTGGTTCAAGTCCAGCTACAGCAGCGACAGCGGAGGCGAATGCGTCGAGGTCGCCTACGGCTGGCACAAGTCCAGCCACAGCAGTTCCAGCGGAGGCGAATGCGTCGAGGTCGCCACGTGCGGCTGCCCGGACCCGGCCGTCCACATACGTGACACCAAGACCCCGGACGGCGCGGTTCTGACCGTCCCCTCCGCCGCGTGGACGGCCTTCACCACGTACGTCCGCTAGGCAGGCGAAAACCGCTGAGCGGCGGAGCGGCCGAAGCCGTTCCGCCGCTCAGCCGGAGGACACGTCCTTACGAGTGCGAGTGCGAGCTGATCACGCCGCCGGCGCTGAGGACGATGGCGACGCCGTTGGCGTCGAGCCCGGCGTCCTTGCTGTCCGCGTCGAGCGTGGCCATGACCGAGCCGTCGTTACCGATGATCTTCGCGCGGAAGTGGCCGTCGGCGACCTCCGAGACCTTGGCCTTCCAGCCGCCCTCAAGGCTGTAGGTGCCGGGGCCCGTGTGCTCGCCGCCCATCCAGGAGTAGATCTGGCCGTCGAGCGACAGCATCACGTACATGCCGTTGGCGTCGAGACCGGCGTCCTTGCCGTCCGTCTCCAGCGTGGCCGTGACCGAACCGTCGGACACGATCTTGGCCTGGTAGCTCTGCTCGCCGAGCTTGTAGATCTCGGCCTTGCTGCCGTCGTCCAGGGTCTCGGTGCGGTCCGGCGTCGCCGACTTCTCCGAGCCCGGCCCCGCGCCTTCGCGGTCCGCCGAGGTCGCCTCGGTCTTCGTCTCCTCGCTGCTCTTCGCCGCCGAGTCGTTCGACGCGCCGTTGTCCTCGGACGAGTGGGCGGCGGAGGAGCTGTCCTGCTTGCCCTGGCCGGAAGCGTCCGTGTCGCTGCCCTGGCAGGCGGTCAGCGAGAGCGCGGCGGCTGCTGCGAGGGCCACCAGGCCGGTGGAACGGACGGTGCGGCGAGTGCGGCGAGTGGTCATGCTGGGCCCCCATGGGTGGTCGGGATACATCGCTCCGACCGCTCCCGAAGGGCGACCGGCCGGATCTCTTGTTCGCTACACCCTGTCCGATGGCCACCCGTCGGATCTTGTTCGCGAAATTCTGTCCTGGCCCGGTAACACACTCTGTAACAGCGGGATGGAGCGCTGTGCGCTGCCCCTTCGGGCAGCCGGTCCTGCCCTCCAGTTCCTGGCCGCGTCGGGCGTTGACCTTGTATGCAGGAGATGTTGATGTCCGCTCGCGGAAGAGGCAGCCAGTGCACGCAAGGGACAAGGCCCGACAGCCCACGCCGGAGGACGGTCGCGCACCGGCTCGTCACCGCTCGGCCGACGCGGCGGTGCGCCCTGTGCGGCAGGGCGCACCGATGGGACCGCAGGCCGTCCGCGCCCTCCAGCGCAGCGCCGGGAACGCGGCCGTCGTCCAGATGCTCCGCCGGAGCGGGCACCGTACGGAAGAGCAGCCCGAGCAGCCCGAGCAGCCCGAGGTGCCCGAGGTGCAGCGGGCCGCCGCCGTCCGGGACGTCCTCCGCAGCGGTGGCCGCCCCCTCGACAACGCGACCCGTACGGACATGGAAGCCCGGCTCGGTGCCGACTTCTCCGACGTCCGCGTGCACTCCGGCAGCGCGGCGAAGGCGTCGGCCAGCGAACTGGGCGCCCGTGCCTACACCTCCGGCAACCACATCGTCATCGGCGACGGCGGTGCCGACGCACACACGCTCGCTCACGAGCTGACGCACGTCATCCAGCAGCGCCAGGGGCCCGTCGCGGGCACCGACAACGGCAGCGGCCTCAAGGTCTCGGACCCGTCGGACCGCTTCGAGCGCGAGGCGGAGGCCAACGCCAGGCGGGTGATGGCGCGTCGGGCGCCGGAGACCGACGGACGTCGCGAGGACTCCGTCCAGCTACGGCCCGGCCATGTCGCGCAGCGCATGGAGGTCACTCCGCAGGAGCGCGACGCGTTCCTCGCCACGCACAACCCCCGGAACCAGGTGATCCTCAACGCCAGCCTGAACGGCGTGGACCTGGGCCTGTACGCCAGCGCCGCGCAATCGCACGACCGGACGAACAGCGACCACGCCGAGGACGCGATCCTGGACCTGCTGGAGACGCTGGCCTGGAGCATGCCGGACGTGCTCCAGGCGTCCAACACCCTCGACATCACCGCGCTGACCGCCAGCCCGTGCACCACCATCGCGCGCACCGACCCCCAGACGGGCGCCCAGTTGCCCATCACGTCCAGGAAGGGGTCGGCCGGAAGCACGGACGGCTGCGCCGAGCGCCTCATCGAGCTGCAAACCGGTGGTCTGGAGAAGGGAGACGGATCGATGGCCACCTTCCAGATCTCCGTCTCCTGCGCCCACTACTACCAGCCGGCCAAGCCCGGCGCGAAGGAAGCGTCCCGCCAGGCGGTGGCGGCCATGCAGGCGGCCGGAATCACCGTCACGGTGACCAATCCGTAGAGCCGGGGGCCTGCGCGGGTGCGTCCCGCCACGCGTGCTGCGTCCCGTCGGCGGTGACGGTGAGGCCGTGGCGGTCGAGTCCGGGCTGGCCCGCGCCGCGCCACTCGGTGTAGGCGGCGACGACCTCCTCCCACAGGTTCCGGGGGCCGTAGCAGGTGACCGCGCCGTGCTCCCACCAGGCTTCGTGGGAGACGAGGGTGACGCAGGTGCCGGACTCGTCCCACAACTGCGTCTGCCGCCCGGCGCCTTCGCCACGGTGGGCGAGGCCGACGTCGGGAACGCGCAGCCCGACGACGAAGTCCTGCGCCCAGGCCCGGTCCAGGACCTGGGCCGGTCCGACCGGCGAGGACGTCTTCCGCACCTGCTCCGAGGGCTCGACGGTACGGGGCGGGCGCTCGCCGCGTACCTACATGTACAGGGCGGTTCCCACGAAAGGGCCGTGCGCGCTGCCGTCGGGCCGCACGGTGAGTTTCAGCAAGCCTCCGTTGGCGTAGGCGGTGCCGAACGGTGTGAGGATGACGGCGCCTGGCGTGCACTGCGCGATCCAGGCGCGGGGGATGCGGCGCACCGCGGCGGTCGCGATGATGCGGTCGTACGGGCCGTACGGGCTGGACGGGCCACCTTCGGGGCGGCCGTTCATGCCGTCACCGCACACGGTCTCGGGGCGGTACCCGGCGGCGGCGAGATTGGCCGCGCCCCAGGCCGACAGGTGGGGGTCGATCTCCACCGTGGTCACGTTCGCGTCGCCGACGCGCTCACACAGCAGCGCGGTGACGTATCCGGAGCCGGTGCCCAGCTCCAGCACCCGCTGGCCCGGCTCCAGATCGAGCAGGCACAGCTTCTCGGCGACGATGTCGGGCGCGGAGATGCTGGAGGTGAAGGTGCCGCCGCGTGCGGGGGTGTCGGGGAGGCGGTGGTCGTCGAGCTGGGTGATGACGCTGTGGTGCGGGTCCCAGGCTGCCCGGTACCAGCCCTCGGCGTCCGCCTCGCGGTCGATCAGGGGATAGCGGCCGTCCGCGTCGACGGTCTGGTCCCACACCTTGGCGGGGACGAAGTGGGCGCGGTCGACGGCGGCGAACGCGTCGCGTACCCAGGGAACACGGAAGCCGCCCTTGGCGGCCACCGCCCCCGCGCACACCTCCCGGAAGTCCACCACCGCTGCTCCCCCTCCTCTCCGTCGAGCGGCCTGCGGCCCCGACCCTAGCGGCGTCTCGCGGGCGCGCGGGCGCGCGGGCGCGCGGGCGATCCAGCACTTTCACTACGTTCACGCACTCGCGTCCGCGCAACTCCCCGTAGGCCGGTGCGCACGAGAACAATGGGGGCGGCCGGGCTCCGCCGTCGCGCACGGCCGCATGAGGCCGCGTACGGCAAGGGCCCGAGTGAGCGGAGATACCCCCGCAGGGAGGACCCATGTATCCGGACAGCGGTGACGACAGCGCCGTTTCCGATTCTGCGATTCCCGCGCGCGACAGCCACACCGAAGCCGCACGGCAAGAGCGGCTGGAATGGCTCCGCACGCGGCAAGGAACACCGCTGGCGCCCTTGCAACCGATGCGGCTGCACGCGGATGACCTCTCCAACAACGTCGAGAACCTCATCGGGGCCGTGGAAGTGCCCGTCGGACTGGCCGGGCCGCTGGTCTTCGACGGCACGCACGCGTCCGGCAGCCTGTACGCGCCGCTGGCCACCACCGAGGGCGCCCTGGTCGCCTCGGCCTCGCGCGGCGCCCGTGCCCTCTCCCAGGCGGGCGGCGTACGCACCCACGCGGTCTCCCAGCGCATGACGCGGGCGCCCGTCTTCCAGCTCGGCTCGCTCGGCCAGGCCGCCGTCTTCACGGACTGGGTCGGAGACCACCTGGAGGAGCTGCGCGGCCAGGCGGCCCGCGTGTCCCGGCACGCCACGCTGGTGAGCGTACGCGCGGTCATGACGGGCCGCACCGTGCATGTGGTCTTCGCCTACGAGACCGGCGACGCCGCAGGCCAGAACATGACCTCGGCGTGCACCTGGCACGCCTGCCAGTGGATCCTCGACCGCTTCCCCGCCGAGACCTCGGCGGACGTCGAGTGCTTCCGGGTCGAGGGGAACCTCAGCGGCGACAAGAAGGTCACGTACCACAGCTTCCTCAACGGCCGCGGCACCCGCGTCGTCGCCGAGGCCGAGCTGTCGGACCACGTCCTGCGGCGTGTGCTCAACACCGGCCGGGCCAGCCTGCTGGACACCCACCGCATCCAGCGCGGCGGCGGCCTCCACGGCGGCATGGTCGGCAACGACGTCTGCATCGCCAACGTCATCGGCGGAATGTTCACAGCCCTGGGCCAGGACATCGCCTCGGTGCACGAATCCAGCCTCGGACACCTGGAACTGGAGCCCGTCGACGAGGGTGTGCGGGCGACGATGGTCCTGCCAGCCCTGATCGTCGGCACGGTCGGCGGCGGCACCCGGCTGCCCGCACAGCACGCCCTGCTGGAGATGCTCGGCTGCGCCGGGCCCGGAGGCCAGTCCCGGCTCGCCGAGATCATCGCGGGGTTCGCGCTGGCCCTCGACCTCTCCACGATGTCCGCCGTCAGCGCCGACGAGTTCGTCGCCGCGCACGAACGCCTGGGCCGCAACCGTCCCCCCGCCGTGCCCGCCGTGCCCGCCGACACGTGACGGAAGAAGAGCCCTCCGTCGACGATCCCGAACAGCGGCCCGGCCCGACCCGCCCACGGGAGGGGCGGACCGGGCCGGGCCGGGCCGGGCGAGGGAGTTGTCAGCAGCCCTTCACGGCGTAGTCAGACTGAGAAACCGTGCCAGGGAGCTGCTTCGCACCAGGGCACTGGCTGATCGAGTCGATCCGGAGTTTCCACGTACCGTCGGCGTAGGGGCCGAGGCAGGAGAACTGATTGACGCCCGACCACGAGTTGCCGTCCTTTTCGCAGGCGGCCTTGCTGGGCTCCGTGAACGTGTCGCCCACCATGTAGCCGCCCGGTTCGGGCAGGGCCTGGGCCGCTCCGGCGCCGATGCCGGTGAAGGCGATGAGGCCGGCGCCGACAACGGCGGCGCGCTTGAGTCCGCGCATGTGATGCTCCTTCTGCGTACGTGCGTCCTTGCGTCCTTGCGTCGAGTGCACGCCCGACGGCGCGCCGGGCCCGGTTCCGCCCCCGGCCCCGAGCCCGGCGCGTGGGGGTGCGGCGGGAGACGTCCCCGTCCCTGGGGGCGCCCCCCGACACGACGGAACCGATCTTCGGTACCGCAGAGTCCGATGTCCGGACCGACGGAAAAGTTCACGGACTGTCGGACCAGGCGGTGGCGGCATGAGCGCGGACGGCGACTGCGGGTGGCGGCCTGGGCGGGCAGCGCGGTGAAGCCTTCCCCACACGCCAGTGGGGCCGACCCCCGAAAAAGGGCCGGCCCCACCGGGCGCTCAGGCGTACGTATCAGCGCTTCTTCAGACCGCTGCTCGGGGTTTGCGTGCCTGCCCTCGTCATGTGCGAGGGGGCCGATGTGGCCGAGGAGCTGGCGGCCGGAGCCGCCGGGCTCACCGAGGCAGGGGGAAAGCCGGACCACGCCGCCATCTGGAGACGAGGATTCAGGTCTCCTCGGTCATAGCTGGGAAGACTGGAGCTGCCCTGCACATGACCGGATGTGCTGTCGGCCGGCTGACCGGCCGTGCTGCTCCGCGGCGACGGGCCCATCCGGTCAGCGAGCGCCTCGACCGCTCGAATCTCCTCCGGGCTCATCCTCTTGACCTGCTGCGCACTGTTGTCCGGGGTCTGCACGGCTTTCCCTCCGTCGTTCTTGCGTCCACGAAGGGCTGCCCTGAGGCGTTCCCGGAATCCGGTGGGCTTCGACGCTCCGCCGCCTCCCCCGCCAATCGGATGTCCCGCCATGGCCACTCTCCTGTCCAGACGCTGACTTCTCACGCGAACTCGCAATGTCCGCAACGGAAGTGGAGCGGGGACGGTTCAGAAGCCAGTGGGGAGGGGTAGGCCAGGGCGGGCTCGGGCGGGTTCTTACGGGTGGTAGATCCAGATGGTGTAGAAGTCAGGCCGGATCTCGGGGTTGGGCACGCAGTCCACGTCCGTGTAACCGCTCGGGAAGTAGTCGTCCCTGGCCTGCTGTTCGCAGTCCGCCTCGCCCTTGGGGTAGCTCTCGCCACCGGCGATCACCCAGCCGCTCTCGGCGGCGGCGGTGGGCGCGTCGGCGGTGGGCGCGTCGGCCGCGACAGCGTTGGTGGCGGTCAGCGGGACGGCGACCGCCGCGGCACCCGCGGCGAGACCGACAGCGATTCGAGTGCGCCACGACTTCATAAGTCCTCAGTCCTCCAGTTGTGGGGGGGTCTTCAACCCGGTCCTCATCAGGCCCGTTCACCGTACGAACCGCTCCCCCTCGCCCACATCGAACTTTCGACCGGCACGGCAGCGGCGGCGGGCACGCGCGCATCGGTTGAACGGTTGATGCGCGGCCGACGCCCCGGCCGGGCCCCGTGCGTCCGGTGCGTCCGGTGCGTCCGGTGCGTCCGGTCTGAGGCAAACCGTCGGCCGTCGCTCTCACTTCGCCACGGAGGGCGGCGGGTCCCATTAGCGTCCGAAAACGTCAGCGCTTCGCGCTTGCCCGCACCGTTCAGCACAAGGAGACGACGTTGAAAGCGATCACCATCCAGAAGTTCGGCCCTCCGGACGGCATGGCCGTCACCGACCTGCCCGACCCGGCTCCCGCCGCCGGACAGGTCCTGATCGCCACGCAGGCGATCGGCGTCGGCGGCGTCGACGCCGTGATCCGCAGCGGTGCCGTCGCCGCCTACGGCTTCACGGAGGGCCACATCCCCGGCAGCGAGGTGGCGGGCACGGTGACCGCCGTCGGCGAGGGCGTCGACGCCTCATGGGTCGGACGGCGCGTGTGGGCGTTCACCGGCCTGGGCGGCGGGTACGCCGAACAGGCCGTCGCCTCCGTGGCGGACGTGGTGCCGCTGGCCCCCGACCTGTCCTCCGCCGACGCGGTGACCCTCGGCGCCTCCGGCGTCGTGGCCCACTTCAGCCTCGCCCACGCCCACTTCGCCCGTGGCGAGTCGGTGCTCGTGCGGGGCGCCGGGGGCAGCCTCGGGGTCATGACGGTCCAGCTCGCGGCGCTCGGCGGCGCCGGTGCGGTGGCGGTCACGACGTCGTCGGCGGAACGCGGCGAGCTGCTGCGCACGCTCGGCGCGACGCATGTGCTGGACCGCTCCGGCGAGGGCGTCGAGGGCGATGCGGACGGCGGGGACGGCGGGGACGGCGGGGACGCGCCCACGGGCTACGACGTCATCATCGACGTCATCGCCGGTGCGGACATGCCCTCCTTCCTGGACAGGCTCAACCCGAACGGCCGGATGGTGGCCGTCGGCGTGGTCGGGGGCCCGCCGCCCGAGGACTTCGGCGCAAGGCTGATAGCGGCGTTCCGGAAGTCGCTCTCCTTCGCCACGTTCAGCGCCGACACCGTGCCCCGTTCCGCTCAGCACACCGTGCGGGCCGAGCAGTTCGCCGCCGCGAGCCGGGGCGAACTGCGCGCCGTCGTGCACGAGGTACTGCCCCTGGACGAGGCGGTCCTCGCACACCGGAAGATGGCCGCGAGCGAGGTCTTCGGCCGCATCGTCCTCACCCCGTAGCCCCCACCCGGGGCCCGGCCCGCTCCATGAGGGCCGGGCGCAGCCCCGTGCGAGTCCAGCGCGTCCCATGGGCCCGATCCGCCCCGTCGAGGCCGGGCACCGCCCCGTGAGCCAGTCCACCCTGTGAGGGCCGGGCACCGCCCCGTGGGACCCAGCGCGTCCCGTGGGACCGGGCGCAGCCCCGTAGGCGGTCAGCACACGCGTGTGGGGCCGGCCCTCGAAAGGGCCGGCCCCACATATACGGTTCACCGCTCAGCGCGCAGCGTCACGCTTCCTTCGAGAGGTTCGGGCCGCCGCCCGCCGTGGACTCGACCGGCGGGGCGTCCGGCAGCGCGGACTTCTCCTCGCCGCGGAAGGTGAACTTCTTCTCCTCACCCTCGCCCTCGGTGTCCACGACCACGATGTGGCCCGGACGCAGCTCGCCGAAGAGGATCTTCTCCGACAGCTCGTCCTCGATCTGGCGCTGGATCGTCCGGCGCAGGGGCCGGGCGCCCATCACCGGGTCGTAACCCTTCTTGGCCAGCAGCTCCTTGGCGTCCGTGCTCAGCTCCAGGCCCATGTCGCGGTCCTTGAGGCGCTCGTCCACCTGGGCGATCATCAGGTCCACGATGCGGATGATGTCTTCCTGCGTGAGCTGGTGGAAGACCACCGTGTCATCGACACGGTTCAGGAACTCCGGGCGGAAGTGCTGCTTCAGCTCGTCGTTGACCTTGTTCTTCATCCGCTCGTAGCCCGTCTTGACATCGCCCTGGCCCGCGAAGCCCAGGTTGAAGCCCTTCGAGATGTCACGGGTGCCGAGGTTGGTGGTCATGATGATGACCGTGTTCTTGAAGTCCACTTCCCGGCCCTGCGAGTCGGTCAGGCGACCGTCCTCCAGGATCTGCAACAGGGAGTTGAAGATGTCCGGGTGGGCCTTCTCGACCTCGTCGAACAGGACCACGGAGAACGGCTTGCGGCGCACCTTCTCGGTGAGCTGGCCGCCCTCTTCGTACCCGACGTAGCCGGGGGGCGAGCCGAACAGGCGCGAGACGGTGTGCTTCTCGCTGAACTCCGACATGTCGAGCGAGATCAGCGCGTCCTCGTCGCCGAAGAGGAACTCGGCGAGCGTCTTGGACAGCTCCGTCTTACCGACACCGGACGGACCGGCGAAGATGAACGAACCGCCCGGACGCTTCGGGTCCTTGAGGCCCGCACGCGTGCGCCGGATCGCCTGGGAGAGCGCCTTGATCGCGTCCTCCTGGCCGATGACGCGCTTGTGCAGCTCGTCCTCCATGCGCAGCAGCCGCGAGGACTCCTCCTCGGTGAGCTTGAAGACCGGGATGCCGGTGGCCGTGGCCAGGACCTCCGCGATCAGCTCTTCGTCCACCTCGGCGACGACGTCCATGTCGCCCGCCTTCCACTCCTTCTCCCGCTTCGCCTTCTGGGCGAGGAGCTGCTTCTCCGTGTCACGGAGGGAGGCGGCCTTCTCGAAGTCCTGCGAGTCGATCGCGGACTCCTTGTCCCGGCGGACGTTCGCGATCTTCTCGTCGAACTCGCGGAGGTCCGGCGGCGCGGTCATCCGGCGGATGCGCATCCGGGACCCGGCCTCGTCGATGAGGTCGATCGCCTTGTCCGGCAGGAAGCGGTCCGAGATGTAGCGGTCGGCGAGCGTGGCGGCGCCGACCAGGGCGGCGTCCGTGATGGAGACGCGGTGGTGCGCCTCGTAGCGGTCGCGCAGGCCCTTGAGGATCTCGATCGTGTGCGGCAGCGACGGCTCCGCGACCTGGATCGGCTGGAAGCGGCGCTCCAGGGCCGCGTCCTTCTCCAGGTGCTTGCGGTACTCGTCCAGCGTGGTGGCACCGATGGTCTGGAGTTCACCGCGCGCGAGCATCGGCTTGAGGATGCTCGCGGCGTCGATCGCGCCCTCTGCGGCACCCGCGCCGACGAGCGTGTGCAGCTCGTCGATGAACAGGATGATGTCGCCGCGGGTGCGGATCTCCTTGAGGACCTTCTTCAGGCGCTCCTCGAAGTCACCGCGGTAGCGCGAGCCGGCGACCAGGGCGCCGAGGTCCAGGGTGTAGAGGTGCTTGTCCTTGAGCGTCTCGGGCACCTCGCCCTTGACGATCGCCTGGGCCAGGCCCTCCACGACGGCGGTCTTGCCGACGCCGGGCTCGCCGATGAGCACCGGGTTGTTCTTGGTGCGGCGCGAGAGCACCTGCATGACGCGCTCGATCTCCTTCTCGCGCCCGATGACCGGGTCGAGCTTGGATTCGCGCGCCGCCTGGGTGAGGTTGCGGCCGAACTGGTCCAGGACAAGGGACGTCGAGGGCGTGCCCTCGGCGGGGCCGCCCGCGGTGGCCGCCTCCTTGCCGCCGGAGTAACCGGAGAGCAACTGGATGACCTGCTGCCGCACCCGGTTCAGATCGGCGCCCAGCTTCACGAGGACCTGGGCCGCGACGCCCTCGCCCTCGCGGATCAGGCCGAGCAGGATGTGCTCCGTGCCGATGTAGTTGTGGCCGAGCTGAAGGGCCTCGCGGAGCGACAGCTCCAGGACCTTCTTGGCACGGGGAGTGAAGGGGATGTGGCCGGAGGGGGCCTGCTGCCCCTGGCCGATGATCTCCTCCACCTGCTGGCGGACCGCCTCGAGCGAAATCCCGAGGCTCTCCAGTGCCTTAGCGGCGACACCCTCACCTTCATGGATCAGGCCCAGAAGGATGTGCTCGGTGCCGATGTAGTTGTGGTTGAGCATCCGGGCTTCTTCCTGAGCCAGGACGACAACCCGCCGCGCGCGGTCGGTGAACCTCTCGAACATCGTTAATCGCTCCTCAGAGCGGTCAGGCAGTAAGGGGACGCTCCCCTCTCTGTCCTTCCGCAGCTTAGTCCCGCAAGCGGGGACCGCTCATTCCAACTGCCGACACCAGGGAACATCCCCGCAAGCACGGGACGCACACCGACAACTCGCGTGCCCCGAACAGCCGACAACAGTTCCAACCCGATGGTGCGAGACGATGTTCCCGCAGGCCAGGCGTATCCACCCGGATTCACTACGCCGACGGCGAACGCCTTTTGGCCGACACGCCCGTCACTGGCTGACATCACCGTCCACACCCCCGTTCCACTAGGGACTTCTTACCCCCTGTGGCTGACATTCCATGCCGAGCACGCCGCTACCGGCATACCGCATCCGCTGATGGCGAACAGCCTTGCGCCGCACATCTTTGGCCCGTTGAGCACGATACGTGGTCGAGTGTCAACCCTACGTAACCCGATCGGGGTTCGTCAGTTGCTCCGGGCATGACGTTCATGATTCCCCGACCCAGAGCGGCGCTGTGCGCCGCGCGGGAGCGAGGCGGGTGCGGCGGCGGGCCCGACGGACCCGGAGGGCGCGCGGAGGCGCTGGAGATGCCGGAGGACGCCGGTCTGGCGCTGCTGCGGCGCCCGGAGGTGCACACGGGGCCCGTCGCCCACGATCCCGCGCGCCGACGCCTCCAGCTCCTCGTCCCCGAGGGCAGCGCCGAGGAGCTGCCGGGACTGCTGGAGTGGCTGGAGTGGCGCGGGATCGAGCTGGAACTGTCGGCCCGCGCGCCCTTCGACCCGCGGGAGGCCGCCATCTGGCTGCGGCCTCCCGAGCCGGGACGTGACGCGGACCACGTGGATCTCGTACGGCTGGTGAGTGCGGCGGCGACGGAATGCCACCGCGCGCGGCTGACGCGTACCGCGGTACTGCGCGTACGGAAGCCCGGGGAGATCAGCCGTTGGCCTTCTCGTACGCCTCGCGGATATTGGCGGGAACACGGCCGCGGTCATTGACCTCGTAACCCTGCTCCTTGGCCCAGGCGCGGATCTTGGCGGTGTCCTGACCGCTGTTGCCGCCGCCACCGGAAGCCCGGCCCTTTCCACGCGCGGAACGGCCGCCGGTACGGCGTCCGCCCTTCACATAGGGCTCCAGCACATCGCGGAGCTTGTCCGCATTAGCGGTGGTGAGGTCGATCTCGTAGGTCTTCCCGTCGAGCGCGAACGTCACGGTCTCGTCGGCTTCGCCGCCGTCGAGGTCGTCAACGAGAAGAACCTGAACCTTCTGTGCCACCGGCTACTCCCATTCGTCATCGATAACCGAATACTGATACTGCCGACGAAAGCAAACCGCTTTTCTCTGAGAAACACAAACCCTCTGTGGAGTTTGACGCGTGACCCGACGAGGATTGGCGGGATCTTTCGGACATAGCGACTCACGCCGCTCGTCTTCCGCGGATGCGGCCGGAAGAAGCGGCTCTGAGATGGCTCAGAGATGCCTCAGAGATGCAGCAGCATCCGGCTGTTGCCCAAGGTGTTCGGCTTCACTCGTTCGAGACCGAGGAACTCTGCTACGCCCTCGTCATAGGAACGCAGCAGCTCGCTGTAGACATCACCGTCCACCGGCGTCTCACCGATCTCCGTGAAGCCGTGCTTCGCGAAGAAGTCCACTTCGAAGGTGAGGCAGAAAATACGCCGCACCCCGAGCCACCGCGCCGTCTGCAAGAGCTTCTCCAGCAGCAGATGTCCCACCCCGGTGCCCTTGAGCGACGGATCGACCGCGAGCGTCCTGACCTCGGCGAGGTCCTCCCACATCACGTGCAGGGCACCGCAGGCGACGACCTCGGCGTCGTGGTCGCGTTCCGCCACCCAGAACTCCTGGATGTCCTCGTAAAGCGTCACCGTGGCTTTGTCGAGGAGGATGCGGTCGCGGGAGTAGGCGTCGACGAGAGCGCGGACGGCGCGTACATCCGTGGTGCGGGCGCGGCGAACCGTGACTTCTCTGAGCGGTTCCGCGCGTTCCGGTGCTTCCGGCTGTTCCGAGACTTCCGGCGCTGCCGGCTGTTCCGGCTGTTCTGGCGGCATGAACGGACGCTATCGCTCCTTCGGCGCGCGCTTCTCTCCGGGGGCGTCGAGATGGACGCCGTTCAGTTGTACGACCCGCAAGGCGTCCCTCAGCGCGTCGGCCTGTTCCGGTGTCATACGCCCGATGAACTCCACGAGGGCCGCGGCCAGGTTGTCACTGGAGGACCACGCCTCGTTCATCAGAGCCGCGGAGTACGCGGGCCGTGTGGACACCGCCTCATATCGATAGGCGCGGCCTTCTTGTTCCCTCCGCAGCCAGCCCTTCTGATGCAGGTTGTCCATTACGGTCATCACTGTGGTGTAGGCGATGGAGCGTTCCGACTGTAGATCCTCGAGGACTTCTCGCACGGTGACGGGGCGGTTCCACTGCCATACCCGCGTCATCACGGCGTCTTCCAACTCTCCCAATGGCCTAGGCACCCGAGAATAATAGTCGGAGATGTCCCGAATCAGAGACGCCTTTGATCTCCACAGAGCCAAACAAAAGGGCGCACGGAGCGGCTTTACCGCTTCCGCACGCCCGCGCTCGGGGCCGGGCCCCGGTCCGGATCCGGATCCAGGTCCGGGTTCGGCCCGCTACTGGCCGGACCGGCTCAGTTGTCCTTCTTCTGCTTCGACCGCTCGGCACGGGCGAGCGCGGCGTCCACGACCGCGTCCTCCTTGCCCTTGTTCGCGCCACCCTGGCTCTTGACTATGATCACGATCAGCGCGGTGAAGGCCACCGCCATCACGATCGGCGGGGTCAGTGCGGCGACGTAGTCCATGGCTGTCGGCCTCCTCGGTGGGCAGGTCTCCAGCCTAACGCGGCGCATTCCTGGGCCCGACGGTACGGCCCTGTTCCCGGCTTCTCCGGCGCCCTCCAGCTCCTCCCCGGCCCTGGCCCCGGCCCCGGTTCCGGCCGTCAGGCCGAGAGCGCCTCCTCGGGCGGCGGCGAGGGGCGGCGGCGGGGCGGGAAGACCTCGCCGGGGGTGGGGACGGGGCGCGGGGGGCGCCCCGGACGCGAGGGCTCCGTGCCCGGCGTGGACGGCCTCACGGGCGGGTCCTGACGCGGCTCCCCACGCTTCGGTTCCTCGCGCATCGGCTCCTGGCGCTCCGGCTCTTCCCCGTCGCCGCCCGCGCCGCCGTCGTTCTCGCGGGAGCGGGCGGGCTGCGGCACCTGGGAGGCGGGCGCGGGCATGGGCGTCGCGGGCCGCGCGGGCTCCGCCGCGCCCGTCGAGCCCGCCGTACGGCCGCCCGGAACGACCATCAGCCGCGCCCGTACGGCCTGCTCGGCCAGCCGCTCGCAGCGCTGGAGCAGCGCCGTGCGGCGGTCCGTCTCGGCAGCGCCCGCCGCCTCCGTACGGAGGGCGCGCAGCGCCACGAGATCGTCGGGACGCGGGAGGTAGCCCGCCCTGAGCGCGTCCTCGAGCTGGTCGAGATACCCGGCGGCCGATCCTGGCAGCGCGTCGCGGTAGCGGGCGAGGTCGGCGAGCAGGAACGTGCGCAGCCTGCTCCCCTCGCGGATCGTCTCGTCCACGGCCTCGGCGAGCCGCAGATACTCCCGCACCTCGGCCGCGCGCTCGGGCGACGGGGGCGACGGGACGGCTCCCGGCGCCGTCGCCGGGGAGGAGGGCTGGACGGCGGCGGCGAGGGCGCCTCGGAGCACACGCAGCTCGTCCGCGCTGAAGGCCATGCCGCCTCGTGAACCGTATGGCGTGGGCATACGGCGACAATACGGGGCAGAACGGCTAAATGTGCTTATCGCCTGTTCCGACGGCGTGGCGTGCCTCTCCCAGTCCCGTCCCGCCCAGTCCCGCCGCTACGACCTGCTCACGTTCCGCTCGTAGACGAGCCGCAGCCCGATCAGGGTCAGCCACGGCTCGTGCTCGTCGATGACGGAGGACTCCCCCAGCACCATCGGCGCGAGGCCGCCCGTGGCGATGACGGTGACGTCGTCGGGCTCGTCGCCCAGCTCGCGCGCCATGCGCTCCACGACCCCGTCGACCTGTCCCGCGAAGCCGTAGAGGATGCCGGACTGCATGGCCTCGACCGTGTTCTTGCCGATGACGCTGCGCGGGCGCGCCAGCTCGATCTTGCGGAGCTGGGCCCCGCGCACGCCCAGCGCGTCCACGGAGATCTCGATGCCGGGGGCGATGACGCCGCCGACGTACTCGCCGCGCGCGGAGACCGCGTCGAAGGTGGTGGCCGTGCCGAAGTCGACGACGACGCAGGGGCCGCCGTACAGCTCGACGGCCGCCAGCGCGTTGATGATGCGGTCCGCGCCGACCTCCTTCGGGTTGTCCATGAGGATCGGCACGCCCGTCTTGACGCCGGGCTCGACCAGCACGGACGGGATGTCGCCGTAGTAGCGGCGGGTGACCTCACGCAGCTCGTGGAGGACGGAAGGGACGGTCGAGCAGATCGCGATCCCCTCGACGTTGTCGCCCAGTTCCTCGCCCAGGAGCGGGTGCATGCCCATCAGCCCCTGGAGCAGCACGGCCAGCTCGTCGGCGGTGCGGCGGGCGTCCGTCGAGATGCGCCAGTGCTCGACGATGTCCTCGCCGTCGAAGAGGCCGAGCACGGTGTGGGTGTTGCCCACGTCGATGGTGAGCAGCATCAGGCGTCGGCCTCCTCGGCGGCGTCGCTGTCGTCGGCTGTCTCTGCCGCTGCCGCTTCGCGCAGGTCGAGGCCGATGTCGAGGATCGGGGACGAGTGGGTGAGCGAGCCCACCGCGAGGTAGTCGACGCCCGCCGCCGCGTACTCGGCTGCGTTGTCCAGCGTCAGACGGCCCGAGGACTCCAGCCGGGCACGGCCGGCGACGAGCCGGACGGCCGCCGCGGTCTCCTCCGGCGAGAAGTTGTCGAGCAGCACCAGGTCCGCGCCCTCGGCGAGGACCGGTTCGAGCTGGTCGAGCCTGTCCACCTCCACCTCGATGGGCACGTCGGGGAACTCGGTCCGCACGGCCTTGAACGCCTCCGCGACGCCGCCCGCGGCCACCACGTGGTTGTCCTTGACCAGCGCGGCGTCGGAGAGCGAGAAGCGGTGGTTGACCCCGCCGCCGCAGCGCACCGCGTACTTCTCCAGGGCGCGCAGGCCGGGCGTCGTCTTGCGGGTGTCGCGCACCTCGGCGCCCGTACCGGCGAGCGCGTCGGCCCAGCGGCTGGTGGCGGTCGCGATGCCGGAGAGGCGGCAGAGCAGGTTGAGGGCGCTGCGCTCGGCGGTGAGGAGGTCGCGGGTGCGGGTGGTGACCGTCAGCAGCCGGGCCCCCGCCTCGACGCGGTCGCCGTCCTCGACATGCCGCTCGACCGCGAACTCGTCCGTGCACACCACCGACAGCACCGCCTCGGCGACCCGCAGCCCCGCCACGGTGCCCGCCTCCCGCGCGGTGAAGTCCCCGGTGGCGACGGCGTCCTCGGGGATCGTCGCCACGGTGGTGACGTCCACGCCGTGGTCCAGATCCTCCTCGATGGCCACGTGCGCGATGTCCTCGACCTGCACGGGGTCCAGGCCCGCGTCCGCGAGAAGCTCGGCCAGGTCCGGGTCCAGGCCGCAGTCGAGCGGATCGAGACCGAAGCCCTCGTCATCGTGACCAGCGCCGCAGCCACAGGCGTCGCCGCAGCCGCCGCCCACGGTGGCCGCGGCCGACGGGCCGCCGATCTGGAGCAGGGGCACGTCGACGGGCTGGGGCCGACGCTCCTCCGGCGATTCCGGGGTGGGGCTGGTCACGGTTTCTCCTTGGTGACGGCGGTGGCGACCGGCGGGACGGCGGTCGGGGGGAAGGCGGTGGTGGCGGTCGTACGGACGTCGAGAGTACGGGCGTCAGGGCCGTGGGTGACCACGAGGTGGCGGGCCCAGTCCGCGTCGTTCCGGTCCGGGTGGTCCTCGCGCCAGTGGCAGCCGCGCGTCTCGGCACGGCGGAGCGCGGCGGCGACGAGAACACGGGCGACGAGGTGGAGGTTGGCGTTCTCCCAGGTCTCGACGCCGGGCTCGGCGGCCTTGTGCGCGAAGTCGGCGGGCAGCGCTTCGAGGCGCGCCGCGGCGTCGGTGAGGCTGCGCGCCGAACGCAGCACGCCCGCGCCCTCGGTCATCAGCCGCTGGATGGCGGGCCGCGCCTCGGCGGGCAGCAGGGGCGTGACGGGGCGCGCGGGCGTGCTGGGGGGCGCGTCGTCGTCCGGCCCTGGCCCGCGCTCGTCGCGCTCGTCGCGCCCGGCGACGTGGTCCGCGATGCGCTCCGCGAAGACCAGTCCCTCCAGCAGGCTGTTGGAGGCGAGCCGGTTGGCGCCGTGCACACCCGTACAGGCGACCTCGCCGCACGCGTACAGCCCCGGAACGGTCGTCCGCCCGCGCAGGTCCGTACGGACGCCGCCGCTCGCGTAGTGCGCAGCCGGGGCGACGGGCACGGGCTCGGTCACCGGGTCGATGCCGTGCGCGCGGCAGGCGGCGAGGATCGTCGGGAAGCGGGCGGCCCACATCTCCGCGCCGAAGTGGCGGCCGTCCAGATACATGTGCGTCACGCCCTGCTCGGCGGCGCGGCGCATGATGCCCTTCGCGACGATGTCGCGCGGCGCCAGCTCGGCCAGCTCGTGCTGGCCCGTCATGAAACGCACCCCGTCCGCGTCCACGAGGTGGGCGCCCTCGCCGCGCACGGCCTCGGAGATCAGCGGCTGCTGGCCCTCCGCATCCGCGCCCAGATACAGCACGGTGGGGTGGAACTGCACGAACTCCAGATCCGAGACCTCGGCACCGGCGCGCAGCGCGAGGGCGACGCCGTCGCCCGTGGAGACGGCCGGGTTGGTCGTCGCGGAGAAGATCTGCCCCATGCCGCCCGTCGCGAGCACGACGGCGGGCGCGTGCACCGCGCCCACCCCGTCGTGCTGGCCCTCGCCCATGACGTGCAGGGTGACCCCGGCCGCGGCGCCCCCGGGAGTCTTGAGGAGATCGAGGACCAGCGCGTTCTCGACCGTACGGACAGTGCCGCGCGCGCTGCGCTCCCGTACGGCCGCCACCAGCGCACGCGAGATCTCCGCGCCCGTCGCGTCGCCGCCCGCGTGCGCGATGCGGCGGCGGTGGTGGCCGCCCTCGCGGGTCAGCTCGATGTCCCCCGAGCCGGGGTCGGTGTCGAAGCGGGCGCCCGTGTCGATGAGCCGCCGCACGGCGCCCGGCCCCTCGGTGACGAGGGTGCGCACGGCCTCCTCGTCGCACAGCCCCGCGCCCGCGACGAGGGTGTCCTCGCGGTGCTGCTCCGGGCTGTCGCCCTCGCCGAGCGCCGCGGCGATGCCGCCCTGCGCCCAGCGGGTGGAGCCGTCGTCGAGCCGCGCCTTGGTGACGACGACGGTGCGCAGCCCGGCGTCGGCGCAGCGCAGCGCCACCGTCAGCCCGGCGACGCCGGAGCCGACGACCACCACGTCCGCCTCGATCCGCCACCCCGGAGGGGGCGCGAGGAGCGGGCCTGCTGTGCCGTGCGGGGGACGGATCATGCGGCTGCTCCAGATCTCGGTCTCGGTCTCGCGCGGGGCGCGGGCGCCGTCGTCATCGGGGCGCTCCGAGCCGGAGCGGGAGGTTGTCGATGAGGCGGGTGCCGCCGACGCGGGCCGCGACCGCGAGCACGGCCTCGCCCGCGAAGTCGTCGGGGACCTCGGTGAAGTCCGCCGGATCGATGAGGGCCGCGTAGTCGAGCGCCAGGGGCGGGTCGAGGCGGGCCGCTTCGGCGAGGACGGCGCGGGCGGCTTCGCGGACGCGGGGTGCGGTGGGGGGCGCAATGGGGGGTGCCGGTGTGGTGGCCGCGCCCGGGTCCGGGTCCGGATCCGTGGCCGGGTCCGGGTTTGCGGCCTCGCGGGCCGCGAAGAGGGCGCGGGAGAGGGCGAGGGCCGTGGTGCGCTCGGCCGGGGAGAGGTAACGGTTCCGGCTGGAGAGCGCGAGCCCGTCCGCCTCGCGCACGGTGGGAACGCCGACGATCTCCACGGGGAAGTTGAGGTCGCGCACCATGCGACGTATCAGCGCGAGCTGCTGCGCGTCCTTCTGCCCGAAGAACGACACGTCGGGCGCGGTGAGGTGGAGCAGCTTGGCGACGACCGTCAGCATGCCGTCGAAGTGGCCGGGGCGCGAGGCCCCTTCGAGCCGCCCGCCCATGGGGCCCGCCGAGAGCCGCACCTGCGGCTCGCCGCCCGGATAGGCCTCCTCGGCCGAGGGCGCGAGCACGAGATCGGCGCCCGCCTTCTCCGCGACGGTCAGATCCGCCTCGAGCGTGCGCGGATACCGGTCGAGATCCTCGCCGGGCCCGAACTGGAGGGGGTTCACGAAGACCGTGACCACGACCTGCCCCTCCGGGCCGACGCGGGCGCGCGCCGTGCGTATCAGCTCCGCGTGGCCGTCATGGAGCGCGCCCATGGTCATCACGACGCCACGGCGGTGGCCCGGGGGGCGGGTGAGGGCGCGGAGTTCGGCGGCGGTACGGAGGAGGGTGACGGCGCTCTTGGCGACGGGGGGCGCCGGGTCCGGGGCCGCGGTCATGACCGGCCTCCCTCGTCGTCGTCCGGGCCGTCGCCGTCGCCGTTGCCGGGGCCCGGACCCGGGTCGGCGTCCGCGAGAACGTCGAGCAAGTCCTCGGCGAGGCCCGGCTTGAGCAGGCCGTGCGTCAGGGCACGGTCCGCGGTCGTACGGGCCATCGCCACATACCCGGACACCGCGTGCGGCGCGTGCTTCCGCAGCTCGGCGATGTGCGCCGCGACGGTTCCCGCGTCGCCGCGCGCGACAGGGCCCGTCAGCGCCGCGTCGCCCGACCGCAGCGAGTTGTCCAGCGCCGCGCCCAGCAGGGGGCCCAGCATGCGGTCCGGGGCCTCGACGCCCGAGGCGCGCAGCAGCTCCATCGACTGCGCGACGAGCGTGACCAGGTGGTTCGCGCCGATCGCGAGAGCCGCGTGATAGAGGGGGCGCGCCTCCTCCGCGATCCACTCGGGCTCGCCGCCCATCTCGATGACCAGCGCCTCGGCGGCAAGCCGCAGCTCCTCCGGCGCGGTCACGCCGAACGAACAGCCCGCGAGCCGCTGGACGTCCACAGGCGTGCCCGTGAACGTCATCACCGGGTGCAGCGCCAAGGGGAGCGCGCCCGCGCGCAGGGCGGGTTCGAGGACGCCCGTGCCGTAGCGGCCCGACGTGTGCGCGATGAGCTGCCCTGCGCGGATCGCGCCCGTGTCGGCGAGGCCCGTGACCAGGTCAGGGAGCGCGTCGTCCGGGACCGTCAGCAGGACGAGGTCCGCGTGGGACAGCACCTCGGTGGGATCCATCAGCGGGACGCCGGGGAGGAGGGCCGCGGCGCGGCGGCGCGAGGCGTCGGAGACGCCTGACGCGGCGACGGGGCGGTGGCCCGCGAGGCGCAGCGCGGAGGCGAGGGCGGGGCCGACGCGGCCGGTTCCCACGACGCCGACGTCCAGGCGCGCGGGCCTGTCCTCCGCGCGGCCGTGGCCCGGTCCATGGGCTGGTTGGTGTGCGTGTGCGTTCACGGAGTGATGGCCTTCCGTCTACCGTTCCGGTCCACGACGGGTACCGGACGTCTCTCCCGGCCATGCTATGCCCTTCGCGGGCGGCGCAAGGAAACGAAGGGTTCCCCCTTCACCGGGTGGCTCCCCTTCACGGGGCGCGGGGTGAAGGTCACACGGGGTGCCCGTTTCTCGTAGGGGTGCGCTCTGCCGGTGCCCCTTGGGGTTTCGTCACGCGGGTGCGAGCCGGTGGCACGGGTTGTGCCCACCCGTCCCGCCAGCGGGACGATTGCCCACAACAGTTTTGGCGCCGTCGCCTGGCGGGGGCGTCCCTGGGTTTCGTCGCCGGGTGCGGGCCGGTGGCTTCGGCGCGGCGTGTGGTTG
>NZ_BAAGSO010000119.1:213686-234753 GCF_054782395.1 Streptomyces daliensis
GGCGTTCCGCATGGCGAGGGGGCACCTCCCAGCGGTAGCTGGGGGAGGGTGGGAACACCCACCCACCAGCCCGCACCCGCGAACGAAACCCCAGGGGGCACCCGGAATGGCGTCCCCCGGGCAAGGGCACGGGTGGGACCTTGGCGCACCCGGAGCCGGATAGCGGGCCACCGGCGGGACGGGGACGGGGTGGGGTGTCCCCGCAGGTCGAGAAAGTCACCGGCGGAAAGGCGAACACGAGACCTTCACGCCGAGGAGACACCCCACCCCGGCACCGGACACCCCCCACCCACACACCCACAACCACGGCCGAAACCCAGAATCACGCGGCGCCAGCCGCCACGCACCGCACCACACGCCGCGCCGAAGCCACCCACCCGCACCCGAACACGGCGCACAGCCCAGCGCAGCGCCCCGCGCACCGTGCGACGGCGCAAAAATCAGCGCGGGACCCTACAGTGCGCACCACACCGGCCAACCGTCCCGCGCAACACCCCCGTGAAGGGCCTACCCCCCGTTTCCTTCCGCACCCCGCGAAGGGGCCCCGCAACACCCCCGACGAAGCGGAGGATGCCCGCGTCGGGAGGGGGAAGGATGGCGGAGAAGCGGGGAGTGGGCAAGGGAGGCGGGTGGGCTTGGAGGCGCGGGAGAGGAAGCTGAGGGTGTGGGCCGGGGCCGAGCGGCGCCTGGGCGACCTTCGAGGCGCCGACCGCCTGGGCGACCTCCTCACCCGCCTCAAGGAAGAGGGCGCGAGGTCGTACGACCTCGCGGACTGGCCGGACATCTACGGCAACGACGACAGCATCGTCGGCGCTCTGGAACTCCGTACCGCCGAAACCCTCGGCACCGAATCCGCCGCCTACTTCCCGACGGGCACCATGGCCCAGCAGGCGGCCCTCCGCTGCTGGGCAGCCCGCACGGGCAACGACACGGTCGCCCTGCACCCCCTCGCCCACCCCGTCCGCTGGGAGCGCGACGCCCTGCGGCGGCTGAGCGGCCTGCACGTCGTGCACCCCGGCGACGGCGCACCCCGGATGTTCAGCGCCGACGAGGTCCGCGACTGCGAGGAACCCTTCGGCACTCTCATGCTCGAACTCCCGCTGCGCGACGCGGGCTTCGTGCTCCCCACGTGGGAGGAGCTGACCGCGACGGTGGAGGCGGCCCGCGAGCGCGACGCCGTCGTGCACCTCGACGGCGCGCGGCTGTGGGAGTGCGCCACGCACTTCGGGCGCCCGCTCCAGGAGATCGCGTCGGTCGCCGACTCGGTGTACGTCAGCTTCTACAAGTCGCTCGGCGCCCTCTCGGGCGCCGCCCTCGCCGGTCCTGCCACGCTGGTCGAGGAGGCGGTCGCCTGGCGGCACAGGTACGGGGGCGCGCTGTTCCAGCAGTGGCCCGCCGTGCTGTCCGCGCTGGTGGGGTTCGATCAGGAGCTGCCGCGGCTGCCGTCGTACGTGGCACACGCGCGGCTCGTCGCGGAGGCCATGCGCGAGGCGCTGGCCGGGTCGGGCAAGGCGTGGTGGCGGGTGTGGCCGGAGGTGCCGCACACGCACCAGTTCCAGGTGTGGCTCCCGTACGGCGCCGAGGACCTGGAGGAGGCGTCGCTGCGGTACGCGGAGGAGAGCGGCACGCTGCTGTTCCGTGCCTGGTCGGAGGCCCCGGGCGGGCCGCCCGGGGTCAGCATGAGTGAGGTGACCGTGAGCGCGCCGGGCCTCTCGTGGGCGCGCGAGGACGTGTCCTGCGCGGTCGAGGGTTTCCTCAGCACCCTGGCCGGGGTCACCGGTGAATCCGGGGCCCCCGGCGAAGGCGGCGTCACCGGCGGCTCGGCGTAGCCGCGGCTACCCCCGTGTGCCGTCGCAGCCGTCGCCGGAAGCGGAGCCCTTCCCACAGCGCGTGCAGCACCCGCGCCTCGTGCGCGCCGGGAAGCGGCGGAGGCGGCTGCTGGTCGCGGGAGAGGCGGTAGGTGTCCATCGCGTACTGCTGAGTGATGCTCATGCCCCGAGCCTGCGCGGCCCCCGCGCACTCCCGCACGCCGATTGACGACGACCGTCAATCGGCGCCCGGCCTGCCCGTCACGCACGCAGAATGGGTCCATGAGCGTGACCGTAGAGATCGCGGGTCTGCCGCCCGAGCGCATCGTCTTCACCCCGTCGCCACTGGGCGAGCTGGGCACCGCGCTGCACGCGCTGTCCGAGCCGGGGCACCACCCGGCCGTGCACGGCTGGACCACGGCGACCAACGCCGCGCTCAAGCCCGACCTCGCCGACCGCCTGTGCGACGCGGACTTCCTGTGGCGCACCACCTTCGCTGACATCTTCATGGGCTTCGCCGGGCTGCGGGACCCCGCGGCCCAGCCCGGCGCCACCCTCGCCGACGACCTGGACACGCTCGACCGGCTGCCCGACGAGGACTTCGTCGCGGCGGCGCTGGAGTTCACCTGCGTCAGCACGTACGGGAAGGCCGCGCCCTCGCCGCTCGCCGATCCGCAGATGCGCGAACGCGCCATGGACCTGGCCGCGGCGCGCGGTCAGCGGCAGATGGACTTCACCAACTGGCTGCTGACCGACCCGACGGCGGTGCGCGAGTGGATACGGCGCCTCTTCGAGGACTGCGACCAGGCGTTCTTCGCGGACACCTGGCGCCGCACCCGGGTCCATCTCGCGGCGGACGCGCGGCACAAGACGGAGCTGCTGCGCCACAAGGGGCTGGCCGCCGCGCTGGAGTCCGTGTCGCAGGCGCTGACGCTGGACGAGCACGGCACCCGCATCGAGGTGGACAAGATGGCGGACGGCCGTACGACCGCGGTGGACCCGGCCGTCGGCGTCGGGCTCACCCTCGTGCCGACGACCTTCAACTGGCCGCATCTGACGGTGCTGCACCGGCCGGGATGGCGGCCCGTGCTGCACTATCCCGTCGCGTCGGGCGACCTCCCAGGCCACTCCTCCGTCGAGGCGCTCACCCTGCGGATGGAGGCGCTCTCCCACCCGCTGCGGATGCGGCTGTGCCGCAGCGTCGCCCGCGCCCCGTACACGACGGGAGAACTGGCCGGCATCCTCGGGCTCACCGCTCCCGAGGTCTCCCGACACCTGTCCGTGCTGAAGAAGGCGGGGCTGCTGACGACGCGGCGGCGCGGCCGGTACGTGCAGCATCAACTGGACCTGTCCATCGTGGCCAAGCTGGGCAGCGACTTCCTGGAGACGGTCCTGCGCTGACGGCCCGCCCGGCCCTGCGGCGTCAGCCGCCGTTGCCAGCGCGTACGAGGCCCGTCTCGTAGGCGAGGACGACCGCCTGGACGCGGTCGCGCAGCCCCAGCTTGGTGAGTATGCGCCCCACGTG
The DNA here is from genome assembly GCF_054782395.1 of Streptomyces daliensis. Taxonomy (NCBI): domain Bacteria; kingdom Bacillati; phylum Actinomycetota; class Actinomycetes; order Kitasatosporales; family Streptomycetaceae; genus Streptomyces; species Streptomyces daliensis. The sequence continues at coordinate 217,020 of NZ_BAAGSO010000119.1, forward strand.
CGTCTTGACCGTGGCCTCGGAGAGGACGAGCCCGGCCGCGATCTCGCCGTTCGACAGACCCTGCGCGACGAGGACGAGCACCTCCCGCTCCCGCTCCGTCAGCTTCTCCAGCTCCTTGGCGAGCGGCTCGGGCGTGGTGGCGGGGAGCACCGAGGAGAACTGGTCGATCAGCCGGCGGGTGGTGCTCGGCGCGACCACCGCGTCGCCGCTGTGGACGGAGCGGATCGCGTCCAGCAGATCGCCGGGCGGCACGTCCTTGAGCATGAAGCCGCTGGCGCCCGCCTTGAGTGCGGAGAAGGCGTACTCGTCGAGGTCGAACGTGGTGAGGATCAGCACCTTCGGATCGCCGGGACCGCCCTCGCGGCCCTCGCAGATGCGGCGGGTGGCCTCCACACCGTCGACGTTCGGCATCCGCACGTCCATCAGGACGACGTCCACCTCCCGCGCCCGCAACTGCTCCAGCGCCTCGGCGCCGTCACCGGCCTCCGCGACGACCTCCATGTCCGGCTGCGCGGCCAGCACCATGCGGAAGCCGGTGCGCAGCAGGGCCTGATCGTCGACGAGCATCACGCGGATGGTCATGGTGTTCCGTTTCTCTAGGCTTCCCTAGGGGCTCAGTAAATGGTCCCGCTCAGTGGTGGGCGGCCTTGAGGGGCAGTACCGCGCTGATGCGGAAGCCGCCGCCCGGCCGGGGCCCGGCCTCCAGGCTGCCGCCGACCATGCCGACGCGCTCCCGCATCCCGATCAGACCGTGCCCGAGCCCGTCCGCTCCCCCGTCCTCGTACAGCTCCCGCTGCGCCCCGCGCCCGTCGTCCTCGGCGAGGAGGCTCAGCTCGTCGTCCCCGTAGCGGAGGCGGACCGAGGCGCCGACGTCCGGGCCGCCGTGCTTGCGGGAGTTGGTCAGCGCCTCCTGCACTATGCGGTACGCCGTCAGCTCCACGCTGCTCGGGAGGGGGCGCGGCGTGCCCTCGATGGTGAAGTCCACCATGAGCCCGGCCCCGCGCACCTGGTCCACCAGCTCGGCCAACTGCTCCATGCCGGGCTGCGGAACGTACTCGCTGCGGTCCCGCGCCCCCCGCGTGCTGCCCTCGCCGCTGCGCAGCACCCCCAGCAGCCGCCGCATCTCGGCCAGCGCCTGACGCCCGGTCCCCGAGATCGTCTCCAGCGCCTGCTTGGTCTGCTCGGGCGCGGTGTCCAGCACATACGCGGCGCCGTCGGCCTGGACGACCATGACAGAGACGTTGTGCGCGACGACATCGTGCAGCTCCCGCGCTATCCGGGCGCGCTCCGCCGCCGCCGCGATCTTGGCGTGCGCCTCGCGCTCCTTCTCCAGGCGGGTGGCGCGCTCCTCCAACTGCGCGTAGTAGGCGCGACGGGTACGGATCGAGTCCCCCAGCACCCACGCCAGGAAGAACGTGACGGTGAGGAATATGACGCCGAACACCTCACTGGTGGTGTCCTGGTTCGCGTCGGGCCAGCGCAGCGTGGCGATCGTGGGCGCGGTGAGCGCGCCGCCGAGCGCGAACCACGAGGCCCAGCGCACATTGCGGGAGGCGACGGTGAAGATGATGACGAGGAACCCGAAGTTCCCCGGGAAGACCTCCACGTCCGTGACGAGCTGCGCGACACCCGTGCCCGTGGCCAGCATCAGCATCTTCTCCGGCGCGCGGCGGCGCAGCGCGACCACGACGCCGAGCGCCAGCGCGATCGGCACGGAGGCGATCTGCTCCGTCGGGCCCTGGGGCATCCCCTCCGTGTCCGTGCGGATGCTCGTGACGATCCAGAGCCCCGACAGCATCAGCAGCAGCGCGGCCCAGGAGCCGTCCACCCATGTGGGGTGTCTGCGGATGAAGTCGTAGATGCGGTTCACATCACCCAGCGTAGGAAGACGAAGTACGTGCAGGAGTCAACCGGACGGCCGATCCGTGGTGCCCTCGCATACTCCGCAAGGTGGAGGAGCGACATCCGCACGTAGCGTGAGCCCCGTGAACCCAGAGGACAACGGACCGGCAAACGACTGGGCGACCTGGCGCGAGGCGACCGAGCGCGCGCTCTACGGCGACGACGCGTGCCCCGGCTTCTTCACCCGCGAGGCCCCCGGCGACCACTTCCGCACCTCCGTGCACGCCTCCCCCCTCTTCGCGGGCGCGGTCGCCCGCCTCCTGCTGCGCGTCGACGAGAGCCTGGGCCGCCCCGCCGAGCTGGCCCTCGTGGACGTGGGCGCGGGGCGCGGCGAGCTGCTGACCGGGGTGCTGGGGGCGCTGCCCGACGAGGCGGCGCGACGTGTACGCGCCTACGCCGTGGAACGCGCGCCCCGCCCCGAAGGGCTCGACCCCCGCGTCACGTGGGTCCGCTCGCCCGACACCCTCTCCGGCCTGACGGACCTGACCGGGCTGGCGGTCCCCGACGGGCTCACCGGGCTCCTGTTCGCCAACGAGTGGCTGGACAACATCCCCGTCGACGTCGCCGAGAACGACGAGAACGGGGTCCCGCGCCAGGTACTCGTCCGCGCCGACGGCACGGAGCGGCTGGCTACGGGGCCGCTGCCGCGCGCGGACGCGGAGTGGCTCGCGCGGTGGTGGCCGCTGGCGGGCGGCGAGCCGGGGCTCCGCGCGGAGATCGGGCGGCCCAGGGACGAGGCGTGGGCCTCGGCGGTGCGGGTGCTGCGGCGCGGGCTCGCGGTCGCCGTCGACTACGCGCACGAGCGCTCGGCCCGGCCGCCCTTCGGCACCCTCACGGGGTACGCGGAGGGCCGCGAGGTCGCCCCCGTGCCCGACGGCACATGCGACCTCACCTCGCACGTGGCGCTCGACGCGTGCGCCTTCGCGGCGGACGGTGCGGTGCTGGTGTCGCAGGGCGAGATGTTGCGGAAACTGGGCGTCGAGGGGCGCCGCCCGCCCCTGTCCCTCGCCTCGACGGACCCGGCCGCCTACGTCCGCGCCCTCTCCACGGCCACCCAGGCGGCCGACCTGACCTCCCCCTCCTCCCTGGGCGCCTTCACCTGGCTCCTCCACCCCCGCGGGGCCCCTTCGCGGGGGGCGGAAGGAAACGGGGGTGCTTCGTTCGTCGGGGGTGTTGCGCGGGACGGGTCCCCTTCGCGGGGGGCGGAAGGAAACGGGGGGTAGGCCCTTCACGGGGGTGTTGCGCGGGACGGTTGGCCGGTGTGGTGGGCACTGTAGGGTCCCGCGCTGGTTTTTGCGCCGCAGCACGGTGCGCAGCGCTGGGCGGGGCGCCGTGTTCGGGTGCGGCTGTGTGGCTACGGCGCGGCGTATGGTGCGGTGCTTTGCGGCTTGCGCCGCGTGATTCCGGGTTCCTGTTGGGGTTGTGGGCGCGTGGGTGCGGGGTGTCCGGTGCCGGGGTGGGGTGTCTCCTCGGCGTGAAGGTCTCGTCTTCGTCTCTCCGCCGGTGACTTTCTCGACCTGCGGGGACACCCCACCCCGTCCCCGTCCCGCCGGTGGCCCTCTGCCACTCCGGGTCGGCTGGGGTCGGCTCCTCGGCGTGCGGCGGCACGCCCCCCCAGCGCGGGACCCTACGGTTCCCGCTTCACGGGCTGACCGTCCCGTGCAACACCCCCGGGGAGGGGTGCGCCTACCCGAGTGCCCCTCGGGGTTTCGTTCGCGGGTGCGGGCCGGTGGGTGGGTTGTGCCCACCGGCCCGCCATGCGGAACGCTTGCCCACAACGGTTGGAGCGGGCCGGAGGTTGGCCACCGGGTGGGAGGGGACGTGGTGGGGTGTCCCCGCAAGTGGTGGCGACGAGTATGTGCAGGCAGCCGAAAAGCCGACCCGCACTTGTCGCCAACCCCACACGACCACGGTGGAAACCCGGAAACACGCGGCGCCAGCCGCGACGCACCCGCACCACACGCCGCGCCGAAGCCACCGGCCCGCACCCGAAAAACGCCGCGCCCCGTGCAGCGGCACAAAAACGTTGTGGGCAATCGTCCCGCTGGCGAGGGGGCACCTCCCAGCGGTAGCTGGGGGAGGGTGGGCACAACCCGTGCCACCGGCCCGCCACACGCGAACGAACCCCCCAAGGGGCACCCACACCAGGCGCACCCCCACGAGAAACACGCACCCCGTGAGGCGGTCAACGTCGCACCCCGTGAAGCGGCGCGGACCGGTGAAGGGGCAACCCCCCGTTTCCTTCCGCACCCCGCGAAGGGGACCCGCACCCCGTGAGGGGGCACAGCCCGGTGAAGCGGCAACCCTGCGTTTCCTTGCGCCGCCCGCGAAGGGCTAGGTGAGCCAGCGGTCAGGGGCCGCTTCGCGGCGGCCCGTACGGGAGCGCTCCGCCTGCGCGTACACCACGCGCCGCGCCTCCTCCGCGTCCCGCAACCTCCCCTTCGCCACCCCGTTCGCCCCGTGATCGACCACCACGTCGGCCAGCCCAAGGCACCGCGCCCACGGCCCCTGCTCCCACCGCACGCTCTGCACCTTCGCGTGCGGCACCATCGTCGTCCGCCGCCGCAGCAGCCCACGGCGGGTGACGTAAACGGAACCGGTCACCCCGTGCCCGTAGGCCCGCCACACCACAGGCGCCGCCCAGCGTGCCCGCCGCGGCGCGCGCTCCAGCGCCGCCTCCGCGCGCGCGAGCCCGACCTCGGGCAGCACCCGCCCGAGCACGGCCTCCGCCCGCTCCCGTGGCGCGACGGGTATGAGGACCCCGTCCTTGCCCTTCGCCGCCCCCGCCACATCCAGCTCCACCCGCACCCAGCCGCGCCGCCGCCACAGCAACGGCTCGACGATGCGCACGGACTGCACCCGCCCCGGCGGAACCGTCGCGTGCTCGCGGTCGAGCAGCCCGTGGTCGAGGCGGAGCCCGTCGGGCGATTCGCCGACGGTCCAGTCGTACTCGCGCAGGAACCGTCCCGCGCTGCTCGCCCACACGGCGCCCACCAGCGGCAGCAGCGTGGCGAGGGCGGCCCAGAGGCTGTCGCTGGCGAGGTAGATGAGGACGGGCACCACGAGGGCGGGGACGAGCAGCCCCCAGCCGGAGCCCGTCAGGAGCAGGGAGACGAGCAGGGTGCGCGCGTCGACGCGCAGGAGTTCACGCGCGGGGGCCTCGCCCGCCTCGGGCGCCGCGTCGGGCGCGATGCCCGCCGCGCGGGCGAGGAGTTCGGCGCGCAGCGCGACGGCATCGCGTTCGCCGAGGAACGCCAGCTCGTCCTTGGCCTCGGTCCCGACGACGTCCAGCTTGAGCTTGGCGACGCCCGCGAGGCGGGCCAGCAGGGGCCGCCCCACGTCGACGGCCTGCACGCGGTCGAGGCGGATGTGCGCGGTGCGGCGGAAGAACAGCCCGGTGCGGATGCGCAGTTCGGTGTCCGTGACCAGATAGCTGGTGAACCACCAGGACAGGAAGCCGTACGCGGCGGCGATCGGCAGCAGCACGCCGAACGCCGCCAGCAGCCAGCCCACCGTGAGCTGGGTGAACCACTCGCGGGTGCGCTCCAGGTCCTGCGCCGAGAAGGCGAGGAGCGCGGCGACGGGCGCCCAGGCGCGGCGCCAGGGCGTGATGGGGTGCAGCGGCTTGCCCTCGGGGCGCGGCGGCAGCGGTCCTGGCACGTCACGCCTCCCCGTTCACGGCGCGCACGCCGTCACAGCCCCGCCGAGCGGGCCTCGCCCAGCTCGGTCAGGCGGTCGCGCAACCGCTCGGCCTCCTCGGGGGAGAGGCCGGGTATCGTCGCGTCCGTGGTGGCCGCGGCGGTGTGGAGCTGGAGCCTGGCCAGGCCGTAGCGCCGCTCCAGTGGCCCCGAGGTGACCTCGACGAGCTGCATCCGTCCGTACGGCACGACCGTCAGCTCCCGCCACAGCACGCCGCGGCTGATGAGCAGATCGTCGACGCGCTCGGCATAGCGCCAGGACCGCCAGTTGCGCCGCAGCGCGCCCCAGCCCCAGGCGGCGAAGGCGAGCGGCAGCAGCGCGAAGGCGGCCCAGCCCGGACCCGCGAACAGCCCGAGCAGCACGCCCGTCGCCACCGCGAGGGGCAGCAGTGTGGACAGCAGCACGAACCGCCGCATCGGCAGCATCGCGCGCTCCACCCCGCGCCACTGTTCGCCGTCAGGGCCCCCGGAGCCCCCGCCAGGGGCCGGGCCCGGCTCCGGACCGTCGGACTCAACGCCCGCGCCACTCGTCATACGACCAGCCTAGGCGTGACCTGTGACAGTCCGTATCAGACTCAGGGAGGAAGCTGAGAGACTAAGGGCCATGAGTCAGACGGGTCAGCAGGGCCAGACGGCGGCGGCAGCGGCAGGGACAGCGGCGACGGCGACGACGGCGGCCACGTCGGAGACCATGGTCGGCGTCGGCGGCGCGGCCGAGAGCACCGACATGGTGCTCAACATCGGCCCGCAGCACCCCTCCACACACGGCGTGCTGCGGCTGCGCCTCGTGCTGGACGGCGAGCTGATCAGCGCGGCGGAACCCGTCGTCGGCTATATGCACCGGGGCGCGGAGAAGCTCTTCGAGGCCCGCGACTACCGCCAGATCATCGTGCTCGCCAACCGCCACGACTGGCTGTCCGCTTTCTCCAACGAACTGGGCGTCGTCCTCGCCGTCGAGCGGATGCTGGGCATGGAGGTCCCCGAGCGCGCCGTCTGGACGCGCACCCTGCTGGCCGAGCTGAACCGCGTGCTCAACCATCTGATGTTCCTCGGCTCGTATCCGCTGGAGCTGGGCGGGATCACGCCGGTCTTCTACGCCTTCCGGGAGCGCGAGGAACTCCAGAACGTCATGGAGGAGATCTCCGGCGGGCGCATGCACTACATGTTCAACCGGGTCGGCGGGCTCAAGGAGGACCTGCCCGCCGGCTGGCTGGGCCGCGCCCGTCAGGCGGTGGCGGCCGTACGCGCCCGGATGGACTCCTTCGACCGGCTGGTGCTCGGGAACGAGATCTTCCGGGGCCGTACGCGCGACGTCGGCTACCTCCCCCCGGAGACGGTCCACGCCTACGGGGTCAGCGGCCCCATCGCGCGCGCCTCGGGCGTCGACTTCGACCTGCGGCGCGACGAGCCGTACCTCGCCTACACGGATCCGGAGCTGCGGAGCACGCTGAAGGTCGTCACCCGCCAGGAGGGCGACTGCCTGGCCCGCTTCGAAGTGCTGCTGGAGCAGGCCCACAACTCCCTGGACATGGCCGACGTCTGCCTCGACCGCCTCGCGCAGTTGCCGCCCGGGCCGATCAACCAGCGGCTGCCCAAGGTCCTGAAGGCCCCGGAGGGCGCCACGTACGCCTGGACGGAGAACCCGCTCGGGCTGAACGGCTACTACCTCGTCTCCAAGGGCGAGAAGACCCCGTACCGGCTGAAACTCCGCTCGGCCTCGTACAACAACATCCAGGCCCTGACCGAACTGCTGCCGGGCACGCTGGTGGCCGACATGGTGGCGATCCTCGGCTCGTTCTTCTTCGTCGTCGGCGACATCGACAAGTAGGCCACGACGACCGGACGCGCCCGGACCGCGTGCCGGAGCGGGGGCGGGGGCGGGGCGCGATCGGCCCCGCCGCCGCGCGCTCAGATCGCGCTGCGCAGCTCCGTGATGTCCAGGGCCTCACCGGGCGACGGCTCGGCCGTCGCTTCCTCGTCCGCGTCCGTACGGGCACGTCCCGTCCCGTCGTCGTCCGTAGCCGCGCGCGCCGCCGGGTCGAAGGCCGAGGGGACCGGCTGGGCCGACGGGCGCGGGCCCTGGTTCCTGCCCGCGCCGCCCGTCGCCGCCGCGCGGGCGCGGGCCGCCGAAGCGCCCGTGAACGCGGCGGCCGTGTCCGTCGCGCCGCCCGCGCCGCTCGTGCCACCCGTACCGCCCGCACCGCTCGGGGACGCGCCCCGGTGGGGGTCCTCGTCCTCGTCGCCGCGCTTGCGCTCGGACGGCGTGGCCTCCGACGCGCCGTCGCGCCCGCCCGTGTCCCCGTCCTGCTGCCGGGGCAGCCCCTTCGCGTCCCGGCTGTCCCTGCCGTCCCGCCCGCCGCGCGAGTCGCCCTGCACGCCCTGGGAGCCCTTCGACGCGGCGCCGCCCTTGCCGAAGAAGTCGAAGCCGCCCGTGTCCACGCGGTGGACGCTGTCAGGGGCCGGGGAGTGCGGGACGACGGCGGAGGCCGTCGAGCGCGCGTCGGGCTCGGCGACGGGCTCGCGCGCCGCTGCCGCCGCGCGCGCCATCTCGCGCTCCATCCGGCGCCGCTCCACCTGCCGCGCCGCGTTCCTCGACAGGTGCCGCAGCGCCTCGTGTGCCTGGAGATACGTCAGCGGCGAGGGCGCGCCCGCCTCGTTGCGGTGGTCCATGGCGGAGGCGGCGAGCGCCTTGGGGGCCTCGGCCGCCTCGATCTCCAGCTGGCGCCGCCCCTCCAGCGCGCTGGCCCGCTCCGTCTCCGCGTGCGCGTAGCGGCGCAGCAGCGCGGCGTGCTCGGTGCGCAGCCTGGCCAGCTCGGCGCGCTTCTCGCGCAGCTTGGACTCCAGGGCGCCACGGGATTCGCGGGCCTCTTCGAGCTCGCCCTCCAGCTCGGCCTGCCGCTCCTCGGCGCGCCACTCCAGGCTCGTCTGCTTCGCCTTCAGCTCGGCGACCCGCCTGCCCGCCGCGCGGTCCCACTTGCGCAGCATGACCGCGCCGGTGACCGCCGCGACGGCCGCCGCAGCGGCGAAGCCGCGGAGCACGACGGTCTCCGTATCGCCGATGCCCGGCTCTCCGGCCAGCCAGGCGCCACCGGCGCAGGCCAGCGCGGCGACTGCGACGGCCGCCGGGGGAAGGAGCCGGTGCAGGGGCGGCGAATGGCGATGACGTCCACGTGGCATGGCCTGGAATTTACCGTGTGTGGCGCGATCGACGACACCGGACAAAGGGCATTGTTATGCCCTCACAACCCGCGCCCCTCCAAGCCCACGGGGCACGCCCGGGCCCGCCCTCGGGGCCCGGGCGGTCAACTGCGCGGTCAGAGCAGGTTCTTGGACTTGAGGTACTCCTCAGCCACGTCCTTGGGCTTCTGGCGCTCGGAGTCCACCTTGCGGTTGAGATCCGCCAGATCCTTCGTCGTGAGCACCCGGGTCAGCTTGTCCAGCGCGTCCGCGGCCTTCTTGCCGCCCGCGTCCTTCTCGTTCACGACGGGCAGGACGTTGTCCGCGTTCTGGAGGCCCTTGTCGTCCTCCAGGAGGACGAGGCCGAAGTCGTCCAGCGTCGCGTCCGTCGTCGTGGTGAGCACCATCTGGTCCGTGCCCGCCTTGACGGCCTGCTTGGACTGGGTGGTGCCGACGCCCTTGGGGTCCACGTCCGTGATGTCGATGCCGTAGGTCTTCTCCAGGCCAGGGCGGCAGAACGGGCGCTCGTCGCACTCGTCGCCCGCGGCCAGCTTGATCTTCTCGCCCGACTCGCCCAGGTCCGACAGCGTCTTGAGCTTGTGCTTCTTCGCGAACGCCTCGGTGACGGCGAACGCGTTCTGATCGACCGCCTTGCCCGCCGACAGCACCTTGAGCCCGCGCGGCTCTGCCAGCTTCTCCAGCGCCGTGACGGTCTCCTCGACGTCGTTCGAGGCGACGGGCTCCGCCTTGGGCCCGTTCTTCTTCGCGTTGAGGAACTCGGCGAGCGTGGCCGCGTACTCGGGCACGACGTCGATCTGGCCCTTCTCCAGGGCCGGCTCGTACAGCTCGCGGTTCTGGAGCTTCTTGATCGACGTGGAGTAGCCCGCCTTGTCCAGCACCTTGCTGTACAGCTCCGCCATGATCTGCGACTCGGTGAAGCCCGCCGAGCCGATGACCAGCTTGCCCCCGCCGCCGGAGCCGCCGCCCTCCTCCTCCAGGCTGCTGCCGCCGCAGGCCGTCAGGGACACGGCGAGCGCGGCGGTGGCGCCGACCGCGGTCAGGGTCCGCCGGGCGGTCAGCGGGCGCCGCTTCCGCCGGGACTGTGCGGACTCGGACTCGTACATGGGAACCACCATTCGTCGGACCGGTCGTCAGGTCGTTCGTGCCGTCGGATCGTTCGTCAGGCCGCTCGTCAGGCCGTCGGGTGCGCGTGCGGGGATGCCTGCGGGCGCCCGCGCGCGGGGGTCACCCTGTCATCAAAGCCCGGGGGAGTCGAACGGGAATCCGAATCCCGGGACGTGCCCGCGCGCCTGCGGCGCATCGGGTCCAGCAGCTTCTCCGCCACGACGAGCACGCCCTCCACCAGCAGCGCCAGCGCCGCGACGAGCACGGCGCCGCCGACGACCTGCGGGGTGTCGTACGTGTTGAAGCCCGCCGTGATGATCCGGCCCAGGCCGCCGCCGCCGGGCAGCGCCGCGAGAGTCGCCGTCGCGACCACCTGTACGGCGGCGGAGCGCACCCCGGTCATGATCAGCGGAAACGCGAGGGGCACCTCGACGCGGGCCAGCAACTGCCACCCGGACATGCCCATTCCGCGCGCCGCCTCGACCACATCGCGGTCGGCCTCGCGCATCCCGACGTACGCGTTCGTCAGCAGCGGGGGCACCGCGAACAGGACCAGCGCGATGATGGTGGGCCAGTCACCTGCCGTGCCGATCGGGCTGAGCGTCAGCAGCACCAGCACCGCGAAGGTGGGCACAGCGCGCCCGGCGTTGGAGATGTTGACCGCGAGCGCGCCGCCCTTGCCGAGGTGGCCGAGCCACAGCGCGACGGGCAGCGCGATCAGCACGGCGAGCGCCAGGCAGACGCCCGTCAGATACAGGTGCTCGCCCAGCCGGTGCAGGACGCCGTTGCTCCCCGACCAGTTGCCGCCGGAGGAGAGCCACGTCCACACGTCCCCGATGACGCCCATCGTCACGCCACCGCCTTCTCTTCACGGAGCACACCGCGCGGTCCGCGGAGCAACCCGCGCGCGCGGCCCTTGCCCTTGACGCGGGCCCAGGGCGTCAGCAGGCGCTGGAGGCCCAGCAGCGCGACGTCAGCGACCACGGCGAGGATCACGCAGATCACGGAGGCGGTCAGCACCTGGGCCTTGAAGAAGCTCTCCATGCCGTTGTAGATCAGGTTGCCGAGGCCGCCGAAGCCGACGATCGCGCCGACCGTCGTCATCGCCACCGTGGACACCGTGGCGATCCGCACCCCCGCCATCATCGCGGGCAGCGCGAGGGGCACCTCGACCTCGAAGAGGAGCCGCGTCTGGCCGTAGCCGAGGCCGCGCGCGGCCTCCCGCGCCTCCTCGGGGACGGCTTCGAGGCCCGCGAGGATGTTGCGCACCAGCACCGTCAGCGAATACAGCACCAGGCCCGTCACCACCACGGCGGCCGAGACGCCGAAGACGGGCAGCAGCAGCGCGAACATGGCCAGCGACGGCACGGTGTAGAGCACTGTGGTGAGGCCCAGCACGGCGCCCGAAGCGCGCTTCCAGCGGCGCGCGACGAGCGCGAGGGGGAAGGCGATCACCAGCCCGAGCACGACGGAGAGGACGGTGATCCACACATGCTGGCCCGTCGCGTCGAGCAGTTCCTGGCCGCGTGAGCGCACGTACTCGCCGCAGATCCAGTCGTTCGCGGAGAGACAGCTCTGCCCCTTCTGGCCCACGGCGGCAACCGCCGCACCGGCACCAACGGCACCGCTCATCCCCGCTCACCTCCCCCGCTTCGCACGCCTGGTTTCCCGCTCGTCCCGGTCACTTTCGGGGACCCTACCGCCCGCTACCGACAGTCGGCCCGAACTGCCACACTGCCGCAACACGCCATTCACCGTGCGCGCGGAAGGATTCCACCAGCGGAAGGATTTCGTCAGGATTTCGTCCGCGGAGAATTCCGCCGCCAGCCACGGACCGAGCGACAAGAATGGGCCCATGATCCGCTTCGAGAACGTCACCAAGCGCTACCCCGACGGCACGACCGCCGTGGACGACCTGTCCTTCGAGGTGGCCGAGGGCGAACTGGTCACCCTCGTCGGGCCCTCGGGCTGCGGCAAGACGACCACGATGAAGATGGTCAACCGCCTCATCGAGCCGACCTCGGGGCAGATCTTCCTCGACGGCGAGGACATCGCCTCCGTCGACCCCGTCGAGCTGCGGCGCCGGATCGGCTACGTCATCCAGCAGGTGGGCCTCTTCCCCCACAAGACGGTGCTGGACAACACGGGCACCGTCCCGCACCTCCTCGGCTGGTCCAAGGCGAAGCGCCGCGAACGCGCCGCCGAGCTGCTGGACCTGGTCGGCCTGGACCCCGCCGTCTTCGGCGACCGCTACCCCGACCAGCTCAGCGGCGGCCAGCGGCAGCGCGTCGGCGTCGCCCGCGCGCTCGCGGCCGACCCGCCCGTGCTGCTGATGGACGAGCCCTTCGGCGCCGTCGACCCCGTGGTGCGCGAACACCTCCAGACGGAGTTCCTGAAGCTCCAGTCCTCGCTGCACAAGACGGTGCTCTTCGTGACGCACGACATCGAGGAAGCGGTGCGGCTCGGGGACCGCATCGCGGTCTACGGGGAGGGCCGCGTCGAGCAGTTCGACCCGCCCACGAAGGTGCTGGGCGCCCCCGCGACGCCCTACGTGGCCGACTTCGTCGGCGCCGACCGCGGCCTCAAGCGGCTCTCCGTCACCCCGATCGAGACGGCCGACCTGGAGGCACCCCCCGTCGTCCACCTCGACGACCGCCTCAGCGAGGCGACGGCGCGCATGCGGGCCGAGGGCGCGCACTGGGCCGTCGTCCTGGACGACGCGGACGACCTGCACGGCTGGGTCTCGGCGGAGCCCGCCGACCCGGCCGACGCGGAAGCGGACGCGACGGTGACGGTACGGGACCGCGCCCGCCGCATGGAGGCGTGGCTGCCACTGGGCGCGCCCCTGAAGCAGGCGTTCAGCACGATGCTCCAGCACGACGCGGGCTGGATCGCGGTGGTGGACGCGGCCAGCGAGGGCCGCTTCCTCGGCGTGCTGACGCCGACGCGGCTGCACGAGGCGCTGCGGCGCTCGATCGACGCGGACGAGCGGGACGTGCCACGCGCGGACGTGTCGCTGGAGACGGTCCCCGAGAAGTAGCCCGCGAACCCGCGACAGCGGGGGGCGTTCCGAGGGGCGGGACGGTGTTGACCCTGAAAAACGGGGCGTGCTCTACTCCGATCATGACCGGCACACGGCTCCAGTTCTGGCGGAGGGTCCATCTGGACCTCCTCCGCTACGCGGGCTGCGTCTGTCCGGCGTCCTGCTGACCGATCCCTTCTCACGCCGCTGCGGCGCGCGCCTCGCGCGCCCACTTACGTGCGCGCTCCCACGATCGCTTTCAGGACGGATTCCCGTGTCTTCCACCACCGCACCCGCATCAGCCGTGCCCGCATCCGCCGCGCCCCGCGCGCCCCACTCCGAGGGCCCCGGTGAGGCGGAACTCCTCGACTTCGTACGCCGCGTCGCCGCCGACACGGCGTACGTCGGCTCGCTCCCCCTCGACCCCGAGGGCCGCACCTGGCTCCGCCTCGAAGGCCCCGGCGGCAGCGAGGCGTGGCTGATCGGCTGGCCGCCGGGCACGGGCACCGGCTGGCACGACCACGGCGGCTCGCGCGGCGCGTTCGCGGCCGCTTCCGGCGCGCTGACCGAGCAGTCGCTCGCGGCGCGCATCCCCACCGAGGGCTGGCGGACGCTGGAGCTGGCCGACGGCGTCGACCGCGAGCGCGTGCTCTCGGACGGGCGCGGGCGCGCCTTCGGGCCGCACCACGTGCACCAGGTGCTGAACCAGTCCGAGGAGCACGCCGTCTCGGTGCACGCGTACTACCCGCCGCTCCCGCTGATGCGCCGCTACAGCCGCACGGGCCAGGTGCTGCGCCTGGAGCACGTCGAGCAGCCGGGTGAGTGGGAGTGAGCGCCCCCGGAGAGCCCGGAGCGGGTGACCACGCGCCCAGCCGCGTCGACGCGCTGCTGGCCCGCTCCCGCGAAGGGCTGGAGCGGCTGACCCCGCGGGCCGCCGCCGACGCGCAGGCGGCGGGCGCGCTGCTGGTGGACATCCGGTACGCGGAGCTGCGCGAGCGCGACGGCACCGTCCCAGGCGCCCTCGTCGTCGAGCGCAACGAGCTGGAGTGGCGGCTCGACCCGACCTGTCCGCACCGCGCCCCCGAGGCCACCGGGTTCGAGCTGCCCGTCGTCGTGCTGTGCAACGAGGGCTACGCGTCCAGCCTCGCGGCGCGCTCGCTCGAGGCCCTGGGCCTCACGCGGGTCGCGGATCTGGCGGGCGGCTTCCAGGCGTGGCGCGCGGCAGGGCTGCCCGTCGTGCCGGGACCGGCCTGGCCGCCGGAGCCGTCGGGCCCGCCCGCCCCTCCGGGCCCGCCTGGCCCGGCTGCCCCGGGCAGCGGCCCAGCAGAGGCGTAGCGCCTACGCTGGACGCATGAGTGCTTTGCGCGGCCAGGTCGCAGGTCTGCCCGAGTGGGACCGGTGCGCCGTCATGGGAGTGGTGAACGTCACGCCTGACTCCTTCTCCGACGGCGGCAAGTGGTTCGACACCGAAGCCGCGATCAAACACGGGCTCGATCTGGTCGCGGAAGGCGCCGATCTGGTCGATGTGGGCGGCGAGTCCACCCGGCCCGGAGCCACCCGCGTCGACGAGGCCGAGGAGCTGCGCCGGGTGCTGCCCGTCGTCCGCGGGCTCGTGGAGGAGGGGGTCGTCGTCAGCGTCGATACGATGCGCGCCTCCGTGGCCGAGCAGGCGCTCGACGCGGGGGCCGCGCTGGTCAACGACGTGAGCGCGGGCCAGGCCGATCCGGCCATGATCCCGGCCGTCGCGGCGGCGGGCGCCCCGTTCGTCGTCATGCACTGGCGCGGCCAGAGTGTCGACATGAACAGCCGCGCCGTCTACGGCGACGTGGTCTCCGAGGTCATCGACGAGCTGCGCGGCAACCTGGACCGGGCAGTCTCGGGCGGCATCGCCCCCGAGCGGATCGTCGTGGACCCCGGCCTGGGCTTCGCCAAGCGGGCCGAGCACGATCTCGCGCTGGTCGCCGCGACGGGGCGGCTGCGCCGCGAGCTGGGCCTGCCGCTGCTGGTGGCCGCCTCGCGCAAGCGGTTCCTCGGCCGTGTGCTGGCCTCCGGCGAGGACGCGTCCCCGCCCCCCGCGCGCGAGCGCGACGCGGCGACGGCCGCCGTCTCGGCGCTGGCGGCCCGCGAGGGCGCCTGGGCGGTGCGGGTGCACGAGGTGCGGGCGAGCGCGGACGCGGTACGGGTCGCGCACGCCGTCGAGCGCGCGGACAGCGCACACGCCGCGCCGGGCACGCCGGGCACATCGGGCACGCCGGGCACTGGGCGGGCCGAGTGAGCAGCGCCCGTACGGACATCGAGGCGGTGGAAGCCGCCAACACCGCGCTCTACGAGGCCGTCGAACACGGCGATCTCGACGCGCTGGCCGAGCTGTGGCTGGACGACGAGATCAGCGTGGTGCACCCGGGGTGGCCGGTGCTGACGGGGCGCGACGAGGTGCTGCGCTCCTACGCGCTGATCATGGCGAACACCGAGTACATCCAGTTCTTCCTGACCGACGTGGAGATCTCCGTCCTGGGCGACACGGCCCTGGTCCGCTGCACCGAGAACATCCTCAGCGGCGGCCCGGCGGAGGAGGACGGCTCGGCAGGCCCCCTGGTGGGCGGCCTCGTCGTGGCGACGAACGTCTTCCGCCGCGCCGAGGACGGAGCGGGCGGCGAGGGCGGTGGCTGGAAGGTGTGGGCGCACCACGGCTCGCCGGTGCTCGTCGAACGCGAGGACGAGGACGACGACTCGGAGCCCGGCGAGGGCGACATCGAACTCTGAACCGAGCCCTGAACGGAGCTCTGAACCGAACTCCGGGCGAATTCCGCGGGGCTGTCCGCGTACGTCAGCGCGGATGTACACCCAACCGCCCATCATCGTCAGCGGAGCGTGGGAGAGGCCACTCGTTAGGGCAACGTCATCGGGAATGCGAGAGTGGCCCGGGGCGCTGTCGGGTAGGCCGCGACGCGGGACGCGAGGGGGCACCCCTCGCAGCTCCGGTCCGGCTCTGTCCATAGCCCCCGCGGGCTAGCACTGTCCGTGCTCGCAGGTAGATTCGATTCGGTGGCACGCCCGCGGTGCATGCTGCATTCGTACGAACAAGGACCGAGGACCGACGACGGGAGTGATACGCGTGGACCGTGTCGCGCTGCGCGGCGTGAAGGCCCGCGGGCATCACGGCGTGTTCGAACGGGAACGCGTGGAGGGTCAGACCTTCATCGTGGATGTGGACATGGGCCTCGACACGGGGCCCGCCGCCGTCGGAGACGATCTCGGGAAGACCGTTCACTACGGCGTCGTGGCGGAGGAGGTCGTGGCGGTCGTGGAAGGCGAGCCCGTCGATCTGATCGAGACCCTCGCCCAGCGCATCGCCGACACCTGCCTCGCACACGAGGCCGTACGGGAGGTCGAGGTCGTGGTGCACAAGCCCGAAGCCCCGATCACCGTGCCCTTTGACGACGTGACCATCACTATCAAGCGGAGCCGCGCATGACGCCGAACAGTGACCCGACCGTACAGCCGGTGCCCGCTGCCGTGGTGCACCAGGTCGACGCGGCCGACACGACTTTGCACAACCCCCAGTACGCCGTGGTCTCCCTCGGCAGCAACGTCGGGGACCGCCTGGAGAAACTCCAGAGCGCCATCGACGCGCTCGCCGACACCCCGGGCCTCAAGGTCAAGGGCGTCTCTCCCGTCTACGAGACCGAGCCGTGGGGCGTGGAGCCCGGCAGCCAGCCCTCGTACTTCAACGCGGTGGTCGTCGTGAAGACCACCCTGCCGCCGTCCTCGCTGCTGGAGCGCGGGCACGCGATCGAAGAGGCCCTGGAGCGGACGCGGGACGAGAAGTGGGGCCCGCGCACGATCGACGTGGACATCGTCACCTACCAGGACGTCGTCTCCGACGACCCGAAGCTGACCCTCCCCCACCCGCACGCGCACGAGCGTGCCTTCGTGCTGGTGCCGTGGCTCGACGTGGACCCGGAGGCCGTCGTCCCCGGGCGCGGCGCCGCGGCCGAGCTGCTGGCGCGCCTGGGGACCGAGGGCGTCACGGCGCGCGCGGACCTGGAACTCAGCCTGCCCGAATAGTCGTTGGGCTCCCGTGGTGCGTTTACCCGGGGGGCGGTTCCCCGGGGACTCCCCCCGGGAGCCCCCCGGCCGGGTCCGCCGCGGCGGCCCCGCCGGGTCGATCTGGACGAGACCGTGAGGCGACAGACGAGACCGTGAGGCGACATCCGTGAAGGAACTCCGTATCCGCACCCTGGCGGGGCTCTTCGCCGTGGCCGGGATCCTGTCGTGGGCGGGCGCGCGGCTGTGGGACACCGTGGGCACCCTGCCCAGCGTCCCGGTCGCGGCGCCCGTCGTGCTCGCCGTCATCGCCGTGGTGCTGCTGGCCACCGCGCTGTCGCTGCGGGCCCGGCTGAAGGCCCAGCGCGAGCGGGAGCCGGGCGCCAAGGGCGTCGATCCGATGATGGCGGCGCGCGCCGTGCTCTTCGGGCAGGCGAGCGCGCTGGTCGCGTCGCTGGTCGCCGGGATGTACGGAGGGGCCGGGGTCTATCTGCTGCTGGGCGCGCCCGACGCGGCGGCCCGGCGCGATCAGACCGTCTACGCGGGCCTGTCCGTGCTCGCCGGGGTCGCCGTGGTGGCCGCCGCGGTCTTCCTGGAGCGCGTCTGCAAGCTGCCCGACGACGACAGCGACGAGCAGCCCCCGGCCGCCTCGGCCGCCTGACGCCTCTCGCCCATCGGGGGCCTAGGTCGTTTCTGATGGCTCTTGCTGGGGTGGGTGGATCAATGCTGGGGATGGGCAGGCGCGTCGTATGGTGCGGCGACA
>NZ_BAAGSO010000120.1:0-140579 GCF_054782395.1 Streptomyces daliensis
GGTGACGCCCCTCCGCAGATCTCTTGCTCGGGAACGTCGGCTAGTCGTAGCGCCGGGAAGCTCACTGTTCAGTTCTCAACCAGCAACCACTCCGGCGAACTGCGGTCTGACGCCCTCCGAGGAGGGAGCCGCCGGGCGGTGCGCTTGCAGGTCATAGACTGGACCGGTGGACCGGTCCAGTCAACCCATGCGAATGTGCTCGGAGTTGATACGACATCAAACATGCAGGTAGAACGGTTATTTGAGAAAATAAAAAGCTGGACCGGCGGACCGGTCCAGCTCTATGTGAGGGCGGGGGCTACATCGCATACGTCTCCACCTGCTCGTGAAGAGCACCGGGCGTGACGCCCTCCTCGCAGACCAACGGGCGCCCCTCTTGGTCGTATGCGGTGTGCAGGACCACGGCGACAGCCGCTGGGTGCGACAAGGCGAGGTGCTCGCGCTCTTCCTCTGTCGCCAAGCGCACCGTCGTCACGTCCACCCCTTCGGCGGGGAAGCGGCCGGTTTGTCGGCGCACGTAGCGGGTCGTCCCCTCGGTGATGGGGGCGACCTGGGCTAGCCGAGGTGAAGGTTCAGCGATGTCGGGCGGGAACCACGCCTGCACGTAGCTGTGCGGGCTGCCCTCCGGCAGTTGCAGCACGCGAACTCGCCGCAGAGCCTTTACGTCAGCGTCCAGCCCAAGCGCCGTCGCCACGTGGGGGGGTGGTGCGACCCAATCCGGCTCGCCCACGCGCAGGAACGGCATCCCGCCGCTCACCCGTGCCGAGCCTGCCCGACGGGCACCCGCTGGCCGCGCCACGGGCGTCTCGGTGACGACGAACCCCGTCCCCTGTCGCGCTTCGACCACACCGTCATTGCGCAGCGTATCCACGGCTTTGATGGCCGTAGCTCGCGAAACGGACCACTGTTCAGCGAGGTCTCGCCCGGACGGGATCGTCTCGCCCGGTGCGAACTCGCCTGCGGCGATACGGGACCGAAGGGACTCCGCGATCTCCTCGTACTTCAGCAGTGCCATGGCTCCCCTATCGGTAGCTAGGGTGGACTGGTCCACCGGTACACAGGATACTGCTGCCATGTCGAAACCAGAGCTGGCGCCCGAGGTCGAGCAGTTCTACTCCCGTGACGCGGATGAGGACCAGCGGCTGCGCGCATCGGCGGACGGGCGTCTCGAACTGCTCCGCACGAAGGAGTTGATGCGGCGGTTCTTGCCGAAGCCCCCGGCCCGGGTCCTGGACGTTGGCGGAGGAACTGGCGTTCACGCTGAGTGGCTGACCGGCGACGGCTACGAGGTTGAGCTGATCGACCCCGTAAGCCGACACGTCGAGCAAGCCGCCAAGGTGTGTGACGCCCGAGTAGGAGACGCACGTCACCTCACCGCGGCGGACGGAACCTATGACGTGGTGCAGCTCTTCGGGCCGCTCTACCACCTGCCGGAGCAGAAGGACAGGCAAGCGGCTCTCAGTGAGGCTCGCCGCGTAGCCAAGCCGGGCGGCCTCGTGGCTGCCGCTGCGATCAACCGGTACGCGTCCATCTTCGAGCACGTCTCATACGCGCACCTTCAAAAACAGCGAATGCAGGAGTCGATTTCCTCCATCCTCCGCACTGCCGTCTACGACGGGAAACGAGGCTTCACGCTCGCTTACTTCCACCGTGCGGAAGAACTCGCCCAGGAGATGCGGGAAACAGGGCTGACCGACGTTGCGGTGTTCGGCATCGAAGGTCCCGCATGGTCCCTCCTGAAGACTGCGGAGCAGCAGCCCGGCCCCGGGCCAACGGACGACCTATTTGAGTCTGCGCTGACAGCCGCACGACTGGCTGAGCCCTACCCCGAGCTGCTTGCAGCCAGCTCGCACCTCTTGGCGGTGGGCAGGGCGCCCGCTGACATCAACCTCTGATATCAACACGCGTACAACCCGCGAATCATGGGCGGTGGATGCGCCCTGCGACACACGCCCGACACGCCTCACTGCCAACCATGCCCGCCTGATGCTCCGCCGCAGGTCAAGAGGGGTTCCGATAGTGATCGGCGCGTTCTCTCCGGAGCCGTGTGCGCAGGTTCGAATCCTGCCGGGGGTACCTCACGCAAGGTACCGAAACGCCCCGCCACCAGGGATGTCCTGGGAAGCGGGGCGTTGTTGTGTGCGAGGGCGGGTGCGGAGGAAGCACTCGCCAAGTGCTTCGGAATACACCGCCCGAAGCTGCTCGCCTCCGGACTGGCCAGGGTGACGGCAAGGCGCAGCAGATTCGTCCACTCACCCCAGCCACACGCGCCCGCGCGGCATCCGCCGTGACACCGCAGGTCACTACGCCGAGGCCGACGGGCTCCAGCGGACGAACGCCGCGGACGCCGCCACCACCCGCACGAACACCGCACTCGCCCTAGCCGACCTCCCCCGTTCCCACCGGACGAATCACTGTTGGCCTTCGACGCCTTGGCCGAGCTAGGCCACGAACTTCACTTCACAGAACACGTCCGCACCCGCACGCCCCTCCCCGACCAAGCGCGGGCGCTGCGTCTGCCAGACGGGGCCCCGGTGCCCCAGCTCCGCCAGGTGGTCCGCGACGGGGTGAGTAAACCGCCAGCCTTGGAGGAGCCGCCCTTGCCGGGGACGACTTGGAGCTGAGCTATCGGGAAGTCGGAGTCCAGGCCGACGGCGGACAGTACCTCGGCCAAGGCATCAGCGCCCCGCCTGCCCTCCGCCCAGCCACGCACGTACGGGACTCCAGGCATCAGTTCTTCCGCGCTACAGGCGCATACGCCCCGTGGGTCGGTCATGGCTTCCGCTCCTCGTCGCCTCAGCATCGGTCAGTTGTCGGTCTTCGAGCCGCCGTCGTCGGCATGCCCCCCGTGCGGACCGTGCGGGCAGTCCAGCGCCAGCCGCAGCAGTTCCGCGACCCGTTCGGCGGTCTCCGGGGAGATGCGGCCGACTTCGATGAGGCCGTGGCCGAAGACGTTCAGGTCGGCGCGGAGGTAAGGGAACTCGCGCTCCAAGCCAGCGGCGATCAGGACGTCGCGCAGCGCGCTCACCGCGTCCCGCGCCGCGCGCCATTCGCGGCTGTCGAGCGGGGACCAGTGAGCATCGTCGCGAGGCTCTGCGGAGTCACCGTGCACCGGGAGTCTCCTCGTCCTTCGCCGGGACCGTCACGACCCTCTCGCGCTCCAGCCCGTAGCGGTCCGCGCGTGCCACCAGAGCCGCCGAGGCGACGAACATGGCCGCCAGCGCCGCGACGCGAGCCGCAGTGGCCTCCGGCCGACGCATCGGCGCGCGCAGCCAGGTGTAGCGGTCCCCGCTCAGCGGCATCGGCCCCGGCACCACGACGACGGAGTCGACGCTCAGGTAGCGGTACTCCAGCCGGTCGCTCGTCTCGCGCCGCATCATGCCGTCGAAGGTCGCTTGCATGCCGGAAGGCAGGAAGAAACCGGTCAGCCGGGAAGCCCAGTCGGCCATGACCGGGCCGAGCGGCATGGCGCGCCGGGCCAGTTGGTCGAAGGTCTCCAGCCCTACCCGCTGCTCTATCGCGACGACGTCGAAGTAGTGCCCGGTCGGCAGTGCGTACGGGCTGCGGGGGTCGGCGGCCCACGTCGCGCGACACTCGGCGGGGTCCTCGGCCGACGCCGACAGCCAGACCAGTCCGCGCCTCGTCATCATCTGCACGTCGCTCGCCTCCGTGTCTCACCTGGCGGCCTGTCGACCGCGGTACGACCACCGTGGCCCGCGGCCCCCTGGCCTGTTCAGATGACGAGGGGTGACGGGGGATGACGTGTCACGGCAGCGGGCGTCACCCCCCGTCACCCCTTCCAGGACCGTGCGTGACGCGGGCAACCCGCAGACGCAGGCGGAACGTGTTCCGTAGAGTCGGCGCGGGAGCAGGTGACCCAGCGTGAGCGGCAGGGGAGGCGATCACCGTCGAGACGAACCAGCCCTTCGGGCCGCTGCTGCGCGCCTCGCGCAAGGAACGCGGCTGGGGGCAACTGCGGCTCGTGAGCGAGATGCGTCGGTCCGCCGCGCACAGGGGCCAATCCCTCCCGACGGACGACAGTGTGAAGCGCCGGATCGCGAGCTGGGAGAACGGGCACAGCGTGCCGGACGAGTTCTACGGGCCGCTGATCTGCGAGGCACTGGGCAGGACGCCTGCGGAGCTGGGACTCAGCCACCTCGCCGGACAGGACGCCCACCTCCTCGACGCGCGGTATCCGCCGACACCGGAGGACGCGTTCCGGGCCGTCGACCAGCTCTGGCGGGCGGACCTCCACGGCTACGAGCCGCTGCTCCACTCCGAGGCGTCCCAGCCCGCGTGGAACGAGGCGTCGCTGCGCTGGCTCGTAGCCCCTGAACCGGCTGCTCCCGCTCCGCCCAAGCCGGGGAGCGTACGCGTCGGCATCGCGGACGTGGCCACGATCAGGTCGACCAGCGAGGTGTTCGCCCAGTTAGACGACCGGTTCGGCGGGCAGCACGCACGCCAGGCCGTCGTGCAGTACCTCAGCCGGGACGTGGCACCGCTGCTCAACGGGCAGTACACAGAAGCAGTCGGGCGGGCACTGTTCTCCACCGTCGCGGAGTCGACGCTGCTCGCCGGGTGGATGTCGTACGACGCCTGCCACCACGGCCTGGCCCAGCGGTACTTCCTCCAGGCGCTGCGGCTCGCCCAGGACGGCGGGGACCGCAGGCTCGCGGGGAGCATCCTCTCCGCGATGAGCCATCAGGCCACGTTCCTCGGTAACTACACCGAGGCGGCAACGCTGGCGCGGGCCGCCCGTATGGGCATCTCGGGGGTGGCGACCCCGACGCTCATGGCGCAGTTCCACGCGATGGAGGCCCGCGCGCTGGCTCGGACGGGCGATACGCGAGCGTGCGAGAAGGCACTCGCCGAGGCGACGAGGACGCTGGAGAGCCGGAACAGTGGGGACGAGCCCGAGTGGATCACCTACTTCGACGAGGCCGAACTCGCCGCCGAGGCCGCCCACTGCTTCCGGGACGTGGACAGCGCCCGGCAGGCCGTCGCGCACGCGGAGAACGCCATGAGCGGCAGCCACGTCCGCAGCGACTTCTTCGCCACGATGGTCCTGGCGGACGCCCACCTCCGGGCCGGTGATCCGGAGGAGGCGTGCCGGGTGGCGCTGGACGCGCTCGACCTCGGGGAGCAACTGAAGTCGGCGCGGTGCGTGAGCTACCTCGCGGAGTTCCGGCGGCATCTCGGCGCGCTGGGGACGGCGCCCACCGTGCGCGAGTTCTACGCGCAGGCAGCGGACCACAGACTGTGGGCGGCCACAGGGGCGTGATGGTCGCGCCGTGGCCTCAGAACGGCTTCCAGTCGCGCCGACTGCCGTTCGTACGGATCGCCTCCACCCGGTGCGCGAACTCTCTCGCGGACTTGGTGCTCGTGGCCGCCTGCTGCCCCAGCCACAGCGTCATCATCAGCTCGCGCACGTCGGCCAGCACCGGGTAGCCGGGCCAGTTCATCAGGTCGAAGCCGTAGTGGTGGACGAAGGACTCGTACTCGGCGCGGGTGTGCCAGCCGAAACGGTCGTAGTAGAGCGAGGTCAGGACGAGGTCCCACTCCCGGTGGGCGAGGGCGAAGCCGTCGAGGTCGATCAGGATGGCCCGGCCGTCGCGGTCGCGGAGGGCGTTGCCGATGTTGGCGTCGCCGTGGATCAGGCCGAAGGGGAGCACGAAGTCCAGGGCGTCGTACCCCTTGCGCAGCTTCTCCGCGCGCTCCTCCAGGAAGGTCCGGTCCTCCGCCGTCACGCCGTCCAACGCCCGCAGGCCGCTCCACACCTTGGCGAACGGGTCGAAGTACGGCAGGCCCAGGCTCTCCGGTTCCTCCAGCCAGTGGAGGCGACGCAGCAGGTCGGCCAGCTCGTCCAGCCGCGCGTACTCCTCCGCGTCCTGCGCGTTCTCCCAGAAGGTCACCACGCGGCCCCTGATGACCGAGGGCTGCTCCACCCCCGACAGCACGCGCGTCGCGGGGAAGTCCTCCGTCTCCAGCCAGCGCGCCACTCCGACAGCCCTGCGCATGCTCTCCAGACTTTCCGGGTCACGGGCGATACGGACGACGACGGGAGCCGTCGAGAGCCGGTACACGGCGTTGGAGCCGAGCCTCAGCAGCTCCGCGCCGGACGGGTCGAGGTCGACGGTCGAGCACGCGTCCCGGAGGACCGCCTCCGCGCTCTGCTCCGTGAACTCCGTTGCGTCGCCGTGCGATGCGCCACCGTCCGAGAGATCCGATGCGTCCGAGACCATGGTTCCGACGCTACCCGGCAGGCCGGGGCCTGACAGGCCGATCACGTAGTAATAACGTAATGATCTTGCTCGCCGGTCGGCCCGGCCCTCACTCCCCCGCAGGTCAGCCGCCATTTCGCGCATCCCGCTCCCCCGGCCTCCGGAGCCGTGTGCGCAGGTTCGAATCCTGTCGGGGGTACCTCACGCAAGGTACCGAAACGCCCCGCCACCAGGGATGTCCTGGGACGCGGGGCGTTGTCGTGTGCGCGGACGGATGTGTCCGGCACCAAATGGTGGTGTTCTCCGCGTAAGGCATGGCACAGCGCCCAGCGGGCATGGTGTGCTGCCCAGGTACCGAAGCGACAACGCGGACGTCAGGGGAGAGCATGCGCGCGTGGGGAGTCAGGGCCGGCCGGGAAGGGCGGCAGGCGGAGACAGCGCTGGCCCGAGGGGTCGTGCTCCTCGGCTGGAAAGAGATCGGCGATCTTGGTGAACTCGGCACCCGTACGCATATCAAGAACGCCGTAGCCACCGCCTATCCCACACACAGCACGTTCACCCGCGCCAACTGGACCGGTCAGCTCAACCGCTTCTACAACGACATCGCCGTGGGTGACCTCGTGGTGGTGCCGCTGCCTCACGCGCGGCTCGCGATCGGCACGATCGCGAGCGGCTACGAATACCGGCCGGACATCAATGAGGACTTTCCTCACATCCGCCACGTCACGTGGACGGTGAAGAACACCGAGCGCGACCGGTTCCAGCTCGATATCCAGGACAGTATGGGCTCTCTGCTCACCGTATTCGAGCTGCGAAGGTTCGGCGCGGCGGAGCGCATCGCGAAGGTCGCCTCGGGCGGTACGGACCCTGGGCGGCCCGATGCCGATCCGCTGACCGCCGGTCTCGATGAACCGGAGAAACTCTTCGAAGCGGCTCGCAGTGCGGACAAGGCGTCGCCTCTGACGATCTCCGTCCGCGACCTCCTCAAAGTCTGGGACGAGCAGCGCCGCGAGGCTGCCGTCATCTCGCGCGTTCAAGAGGCTCTCACCGAGCAAGGGCTCGCCACAGTCCCTCACTTCACCGAGGGAAGCCTTGACAGCATGGTGAGCCTGGTGCCCGTCGCGAGCGTGGTGGAGGACGAACAGAAAGCCTCTCCGGAGGAGCCGGCCGTCGCGCCGGTGGAATCCGACGAGATCGCTTATCTCGTGAGCAATGTGGAGTCGGCGAATGCCGTTCCCGAAAGCGTGCGGGCCGGGGACGACCTTCGTACGGCCGTGACACTGATGACGCTCAAGGGGTACAGCCAACTCCCCGTCCTGGACGGCGACGGCCGTCTCCTCGGCGCGGTGAGCTGGGAGTCCATCAGCCGTGCTCACCTCGTCGACGCCGGGGCGGGTTTGTCAGCGGCCACGGTTCCCGTCCGGGAGGCCAACCGGTCGGACGACCTGCTGGACTGGATCGTCGAAATTCAGCAGACGGGATATGTCTTCGTACGCGATGACGCGCACAAGGTGTGCGGCATTGTCACCGCTGCCGATCTCACGGGCGAGTTCGAGACGCGAGTACGTCCCTTCGTACTGGTCGAAGAGATCGAACAGCATCTGCGGCGGGCTCTCGACGCGCGAATTCCCCTGGACGACATCCGAAAGCGGGCCAGGATGGGCTCGCGCGTCAGCTCTGCGGCGGATCTCTCGATGGGGGATTACAAGCACGTCCTGCGGGACGAGAAGAACTGGGAAGCCCTTGGGTGGAACATCGACAAGGAACTCTTCCTCGCGGCACTCGACCAGTGCCGTGTCTTCCGCAATCAGCTCATGCATTTCAGCCCGGACCCGGTGACGGAGCAACAG
Organism: Streptomyces daliensis; assembly: GCF_054782395.1. NCBI lineage: Bacteria > Bacillati > Actinomycetota > Actinomycetes > Kitasatosporales > Streptomycetaceae > Streptomyces > Streptomyces daliensis. The sequence goes on from NZ_BAAGSO010000120.1 coordinate 8,072, forward strand.
CTCAGGCCGCTCAGGGGACTGCTCGACCTTCTGCGGTCTCTGCGTCAGCCGAGCTGAGACCCGCGCCCCGTCCGATGCGGGACGGGGCACGGGACTCCGGCGTCAGCCGCCCGCCGTGACGCCCGTGTCCGCCTGGTCGCCGACCGAGTTCTTCGTTGCCGACTTCGGGATCGGGTCGTCGTGGCGCAGGGCCGTCCACACCTTGTGGGAAGCGTGCTTCAGGGGGAGGACGCGTTCCTGGTTCTGGGGGTCGTAGGTGACCGGGAGGGTGGTCATGTTCATGTGGGAGGGCTTGATGCCCTTGAGGTCCTTGGCCAGGCCCAGGAGCTTGTCCGTGGAGGCCAGGTCGGAGTCGGCGCTGACGGTACGGGTGGCGGTGTCGGCCAGGTCGTAGGTCTTCGCCGGGTTGCTGAGCAGGCCGATCGAGTCGACCTGGTGGATCAGCGCCTTGATGAACGCCTGCTGGAGCTGGATGCGACCCAGGTCGCTGCCGTCGCCCACGCCGTGGCGCGTACGGACGAGCTGGAGCGCCTGCTCGCCCTTGAGCTTGTGCGTGCCCGAGGTCAGGGACAGTTGGCTGGCGTCGTCCTTGATGGCCTTGTCCGTGGTGATGTCCACGCCGCCCAGCTCGTCGATGAGCTTCTTGAAGCCCGTGAAGTCGACCTGGAGGTAGTGGTCCATGCGCAGGCCGGACATCTTCTCCACGGTCTTCATGGTGCAGGCGGGGCCGCCCACCTGGTAGGACTCGTTGAACATCGCCTGCTGTTCGCCCCGCACGGTGCCGCCCTGGGGGTCGGCGCACCGAGGCCGCTGGACCTCGGTGTCGCGCGGGATGCTGACGACGCTGGCCTTCTTGTGGGACTTGTCGACGTGCAGAACCATCGCGGTGTCGGCGCGGGCGCCGCCCTGGTCCTCCCCGTACTGACTGTTCGCGCCCGCGCGGGAGTCGGAGCCGAGCAGCAGGATGTTCATCGAACCGTCCTTCTGCCCGCTGGGCCGGTCGTGGCCGAGCTTGGCGTCGACGTCGACGCCCTTGAGGTTCCCGTTCAGGTGGGACCAGAAGTAGGCGAGCCCTCCGCCGCCGAGCAGCAGCACTCCGAGCACGGCCCAGGCGGTGATCTTCAGGCCCCGCCGCCTGCCGCGGCGCGCCTTCGCCGGTCCTCCGTAGGAAGGCGGCCCGTAGGCGGGCGACGGCTGCTGCCCGTAGGGGTCCCCGGGGGTCCCGGGGTCGGGCGGCGCGGGGCTGCCCGGCGCGGGGGTACGCGCCTCGTTCCCGCTTTCGTGCGACATGAGCTGCTGCCTGTTCCTCGCTGTTCGCGGTTCTCGCTCACCGAGCGCTCGGTGGGTCTACGGCTCAGTACGCCGAGTCGACGTTGTCGATGGAGCCGTACTTGTCGGCGGCGTAGTTGGCGGCGGCGGTGATGTTCGCGACGGGGTCGGTCAGGCTGTTGGCCGTGCCGTCCACGTGGTACGCGTCGAACGTCGGCTGGATGACCTGGAGCAGGCCCTTGGAGGGCGTGCCCGCCTGGGCGTTGACGTCCCAGCCGTTCTGGGCGTTCGGGTCGCCGCCGGACTCGCGCATGATGTTGCGGTGCAGGCCCTCGTAGCTGCCGGGGATGCCCTTCGCCTTCATGATGTCCAGCGCCTCGTGGATCCAGCCGTCGAGGTTGCCGGAGGAGGAGCCCTTGCCCACCGAGGCGGCCTGCGCGGAGACGCTCGCGGCGGAGGTGGTGGCAGCGGACGCGCTCATCGTGCCCTGGTCCTGCGCGTGGGCGGGGGACGGGGCCAGCGTGAGGGCGACGGCCGCCGCGCCCGTGGTCACCAGACCGGCGACGGAGAACCTGCGGATGCGGGCGTTCCGGGCCGGGGCGGCCGTGGCCGTGGCGGTGGCGGTGGCGGCGTCGGTGGTGGTCGCGGTGGCGGTGGCGGCGGGGGCGATGGTGCGGAAGGACATGCGGAAGTACCTCTCCGAGAAGGGGGGACGTGAGGGGAGCGCGGCGCGGAGGTCGGTTCCTCGCCGGGTGCCGGAACGGTGCGAGCCGAGCGGTGGTCGCTCGATCCGGCGTGGTGCTCCCCGGTACGTCAGCCATGGTTAGCGGCGCCTCGGAGGGGTGGCAAGAATGTGACGTACTACCCGATTACGTAGGGTCTTCGCCCGTTTTGCCCGGCGAGCCCTCATGGGTGGGCCGCGGCTTCCGTGCGGGGCTACTACCGGTCTTCCGATATGACGTGGGCCCTATGGGCGGGCTCACAAGGGAGGGGTCCCGGAAGAGGGCGGCGAGTGGGCTGGGTCACCGGGCCGCGGGAGGGGGCCGGGAACGGAAAAAGCTGGTTCTGGCTGGTGGAGGTCGCCCCCGTGCGGCTCCAACAGCCAGAACCAGCTGGCATCGGTGAACGGGCCTCCCCATGGGGTGGGAGGACCCGCACCGGCGGTGCGGTCGGTCAGTGGTGGCGGGCGGTCGAGGCGAGGGTGGGCATCGTGGCGGTTGTGGCCGCCGTGGTGATGCGAACTGCCTTGCTCATTACCCGCTGTCTTTCTTGTGCTGTTCGTCCCCGGCCGTTCTCGCGGGCGGGTACGGGTAGACAGTGCCCGAAGGGGTTACGATCCGGGAAGGTTTTACGGACGGTCCCGGACAGTGAGTTCGTGTCTTCGCAGGTCAACGGCCTAGGCTGTCCGCCTTCCAAGGCGTCCGTGTCTGCTTGTCAGGGGGGAACGTTGCCCGCAGCCGACCACGGCGAGCGCGACAATCCGTTCGCCGTCGAACTTCGCAGTGCCTGTGCCCAGGCCGCCGCGCCGGATCCCGGGCTGCCCCTGCGCATGATCGAGTCGGTCTCCGGCATCGGCCGTACCGCGATCGGCCAGTGGATGAAGGGCGCGAGCCTCCCCCGTTCCTGGCACGAGGGAGCGGCGCCGGTCGTCGAGGCCGTCATCAAGATCGCGGCGCAGCAGGGGCGTCCGTTCCCCAACGCCGCCGCGATCCGCCAGCGTTGCCGTGACGCGTACGACGCCGCCAAGGGGACGCACCCGGCGCCGCCCAGGGCGCGGAGGGGGAACGGCACCCCGCCCGTACGGCGTCCGCAGGGGGCCGTCGCGCCGAGCGGCACGTCCAGCACGCCTGGCACGCCAGGCACGGCCGAAGCGCCCGTCGCACCAGCACCAATACCCGCACCAGCACCAGCACCAGCACCCGCACCCGCACCCGCGCCCACTCCCCCGCCCACCTCCGCCGTCCTCGCACCCCCGCTCGGCCAACTCCCGCGCGTCCACGGCCGCGCGCAGTTGCTCGGCGAGCTGTACGCGCGTCTGCGCGACGGGGACGGGGCGGGGCACGAGGGCGCCGCGGTCGTCGACGTCCTCGCGGGCATGGGGGGCATCGGCAAGAGCACCGTCGCGCTCAAGGTCGCCGAGTACGCGCGCACCCGTGGGCACCCGGTGTGGTGGGTGTCGGCGGCCGACGTCTCCAGCCTGGGCGGCGGCATGCTCACTCTCGCGGCCGAACTCGGCGCCAGCGAGACGGAGTTGACGCGGGCGCGTACGTCGTCGGCAGCCGGTATCGATCTCGTCTGGCGGCTTCTGGACGCCTGTCCGCACCGCTGGCTGCTGGTCTTCGACAACGCCGACGACCCCGCGACGCTGGCCCCGGCCGGTGACCTCGCGGGCGGCACGGGCTGGATCAGGCCCAGCCGTTCCGGCACCGTGCTGGTGACGAGCCGCATCGTCGACGGCGCCGTGTGGGGCAACCACGCGCGGCTGCGCCGGGTGGGCACCGTCGAGCCCGGTGTGGGCGCGCTGATCCTGCTGGACCGGATGCGCACGGAGCCCCCTCCGGACGGCGCCGGGGCGGCTGGGACAGCCGGGGCCGACGAGACGGACGCGGCTTCCCGTACGGCCGGGTCCGACGAGACGGGCGGGGCTCCTGGTGCGACCGGCCCCCCTGGCGCCGTCGCAGCACCCAGCACCGTCGCAGCCCCCGGTACCGGCCCCGCCGTCGTCTCAGGGCCCTCCCTCCCCGGACCGCCCCCCGGCCCAGGCCCAGGCCCAGGCCCCCGCACGACGGGCCACGACACCCTCCGCGCCCGCACCCTCTCCCAGCAGCTCGGCGGCCTGCCCCTCGCCCTGCATCTCGCCGGGAGCTACCTCGGCTCCGACCTGGCGGCCCTCGACCTCGCCGGGTACCTCCGGGAGGCCCAGCGCTCCATCCACCTCCTCGACCTCGCCGCCGTCGGCGGCCACCGCGCCGACGACCCGCGCAGCCGGGTCACGACGACGTGGGAGCTGTCGCTGAACAAGCTCGCCGAGCAGGGCGTGCCGTCGGCGCGACCGCTGCTGCGGCTGCTGTCGTACTACGCGCCGACCCAGCCGTTCCCCGTCCACGTCCTCGACCCCGAGCTGCTGGCCGCGCACGGACTGCTCGACGGGGACGATCCGATGGCCGCGCAGTTCGCCGGGCTCAGCGGGCTGGCCAGGTTCGGGCTGATCAGCAGCGCGCCCGCGCAGCGCCCCGGTGAGCCGTCCGTGCTCGTCCACCCGCTCGTCGCGGAGGCGTCCCGGGTGCGGCGGGGCGAGGCGGACAGGCCGGAGGCCGTGCAGGCGGCGGCGGCCGAGCTGCTGTCCGCCGCCACCGACCGGCTCGATCTGCACCGCACGGCCGACTGGCCCAGGTGGCGCACCCTCACCCCCCACGCGCACGCGCTGATGGACCGCCTCACCACGGGGGACGCCGGGGTCGTGGCGCACGCCTGCCACGCCCTCAACCGCGCTGTGGAGGCCCTTATCGAGGCGCGCTCGGACGAGGAGAACGAGGTCCTCATCCGGCACGCCCTCGCGCACGCCGACGCGCTCAGCGCGGATCACGACGAGGTCGTCACGGCGCGGAAGAACCTCGCCATGGTGCTGTGGCAGCGCGGCAAGCACGCCGAGGCCGAGAAGCTGACCCGCGCCGTGCTCGCCGTCGAGGAGCGGCTGCGCGGGCCCGAGCACCCGGACACGCTGGTGACCAGGGCGAACGTGAGCTGGTCGCTCTACGAGCAGGGCTCCTACGAGGAGGCCGAGCGCACCATACGCGAGCTGCTGGCGACGGAGACCAGGGTGCTGGGCGCCGACCACCACGAGACGCTCGTCGCGCGGCACAACCTGGCCCTCGTGCTGTGGCGGCGCGGCAACCTCGCGGAGGCGGAGCGGACGCAGCGCGCGGTGGTCGCCGACCGGAAGCGGGTGCTGGGCGCCGAGCACCAGCGCACCCTCACCGCGCTGCTCCTGCTGGGCCGGATCGTCGCGCACGGCGGCGACCCGTGCGAGGGCGAGGGGATCTACCGGGACGCGCTGACGCGGCTGGGCCTCGACGTGGGCGACGACCACCGGCGCGTACAGCGGGCCCGTACGCACCTCGCGGACATCCTCGCGCTACGGGGCGAGCACCGGCAGGCCGAGGAGATGTACCGGGAGTCCCTGGAGACGCTGCGCCAGGAGATGGGCGACGAGCACCCGCACGTCCTGGAGGCGGCGCACGGGCTGGCAGGGGCGCTCCTGGGCTCGGGGGACGGGGTGGGCGCCGAGCGGCTCTATCGCGACACCCTCGGCCACCGCGAGCGGGTGCTCGGGCCCGAGCACCCGGACACGCGCGCCACCCGGTGCGCGCTGGACCGGCTGCGGGTCACGGCCTGACGCACCTGGTGACGCACCCGTCACGCGGCGTCCCCGTAGGGCCGGGTCACGGCTCCGGATCGGGTTCCGGTTCGGCCGTCGTACGGTCGCGCGCCGCGCCCTCGTAGAGGCGGAAGTCGGCGAAGTCGAAGCCTGGCGACACCACGCAGCTCACCAGCACCGCCTCGTCCCCCGCGGGCCGCGCGCTCTGCCACGTGCCCGCCGGAACGAAGCCCTGGAGCCGCTGCCCCGCGCCGAGGTCGGGGCCCAGCGGCGTCTCGATGACGCCTCCGGAACCGGGTCCGCCGGCCGTTCCCGTATCGGGTTCAGGGCCCGCGCCTCCCGTGCGCAGGACGAGCGGGCCGCCCAGGTGCCACAGCCAGATCTCGTCGGAGCCGACGACGTGCCACGCGGACTCCTCGCCCGGCGACAGCAGGTAGTGGATGAGGGTCGCGGTGGGACGGCCGCCGCCGGTGCGCTCCGGCAGCCGTACGTCGATGCCGCTGGTGTAGGTACTCGCGTACCAGCCGCCCTCCGGATGCGGCGAGAGGCCGAGCTGGTCGATGACGTGCTGAGGGTCGAGGCGGGACTCCACGGGTGTCTCCCCGGTCGCGGCGGTCAGGTCATGACTCGCACGGGCCCTCATAAGAGCCCGTGCGCACCTGTGTACCTTCGTGCGTGCCGCGTGCGAGGGCAACGCCTGGGGTTCTTTTCTCCCAGGCCCGTCGGCCTAGGGCAGCAGCTTCTCGATGGCCCTGCGGCCCTCCTCGTCCAGCCGCTTGCGTGCCCACCGGAGGTTCTCCGGGGTGACGTCACGGCCCGCCGCGAGCACGACGTCCTCGGGCGTCACGTCGTCGCTGCCCCCGCTGTGCAGCAGCTTGTCCGGAGTGACCCGGGAATCGGGATCGGAACCGGGGTCGGGTTCGGTGCTCATCCAGCCTCCTCGGACGGATTCCCAGTACCCCCATTGTCGTCGCCCCCCATGCGCCCCGCACCTTGCGCCCTGGGCCCTCGCCCTCTGTCGCGCGCCCGTCCCCATGCCTGATCGTTGAGCCGGACGCACACACCCACGCACCCATCCACCCCCACACCCACGCACGTACGGACTCACACAACAGGAGACGCACGTCATGCCCTTCTCCCTCGGTATCGTCGGCGCGGGCCAGTTCGCGGGCCAGTTCGCCAAGCTGTTCCGCCTCCACCCCGGCGTGGGCGGCGTGCACGTCACCGATCTGCTGCCCGAGCGCGCCGAGCGGCTCGTCGCGCGCCACGACCTGGCCGGTACGGTGCCGGACTTCGCGCGGATGCTGGACTCCGACGTGACCGCCGTCGCCCTGTTCACCCAGCGCTGGACGCACGGCCCGCTGGCCGTCCAGGCGCTGCGCGCGGGCAAGCACGTGTACTCCGCCGTCCCCATGGCCGTCAGCCGCGAGGAGATCGCCGCGATCATCGAGGCCGTACGGGAGACCGGGCTGACGTACATGATGGGCGAGACCAGCCACTACAACCCGGCCACCGTCTACGCGCGGGAGAAGGCCGCCGAGGGTGCCTTCGGCAGGCTCTTCTACGCCGAGGGCGACTACGTGCACGACATGGACCTCGGCTTCTACGAGGCGTACCAGTACAGCGGCGGCGAGAACTGGAAGGCCACAGCGAGCTATCCCCCGCTGCTGTACCCGACGCACTCCCTCGGCGGCGTCCTCGGCGCCTGGCGGACGCACGCCACGAGCGTGAGCGCGATCGGCGTCAGGGACGACCGGGGCGACGGCGTCTTCGACAAGGAGGTCAGCCAGTTCGGCAACGACTTCTCCAACGCGACGGCGCTGTTCGAGGCGGAGGGCGGCGGCTCGTTCCGCGTCAACGAGTTCCGCAGGGTCGGCTACCCGTCGCACATCCGCGAGTCCCGCTTCCGCTTCTTCGGTACGGAGGGGAGCCTGGAGCAACTGGCCACGGTCAGCCTCTGGCAGGACAAGAAGGGGGTGCTCGACGTCTCGGAGCACCTGCGGACCGTGCCCTCCCTCTCCCCCGACGATCCTTCGCTGCGCGACGTGGCCCCGGCGCTGCGGGACGCCTTCGTCTCCGGTACGGCGCCCGTGCACGACAGGTCACGGCTCCCTGCCGAGTTCGCGCAAGCGCCGAACGGGCACGAGGGCAGCCACCACTTCCTCGCCGACGACTTCGTCGGCGCCGTGTCCTCGGGGCGGCTGCCGACCGTGAACGCGTGGGTGGCCGCCCGCTACACGCTGCCGGGCATCGTCGCGCACGAGTCCGCGCTGCGGGACGGGGAGCGGCTGCGGATCCCCGACTTCGGGAACCCGCCCGGCTGACGGCCCGACGCGCGCCGCCCCGCCACCCGTCACCCGCCACCCGTCACCGCGCGGCGTCACCCCGCCGCCGCGCCGCCCTGCGCGATCGCCTCGGCGACCTCCGCCGTGCGTGCCGCCTCCTCCTGTGCGAACCGTTCCGCGTCCAGCTTCTCGGCGATCTCCTCGTCCTGCCGCATGAGGAGGTCCAGGTTCTGGTCGCCCATCTCGAAGACACCCATGTCGACGTAGGCGCGCTGGAGCCGCTCGCCCCACAGGCCGATGTCGCGCACGCACGGCACGATCCGGCTGAACAGCAACTGCCGGAAGAGCTGGAGGTACTCCGAGTTCTCGCTCAGCTTGTCCGCCTCGGCCGCCGGGATGCCGACGAAGTCCTCCAGCACCTCGGTGCCCTTGAGCCGGTCGCGCATCAGATAGCAGCCCTCGATCACGAACTCCTCACGTTCGCGCAGTTCCGCGTCCGAGAGCTGCTTGTAGTAGTCGCGCAGCGCCATGCGGCCGAAGGCGACGTGGCGGGCCTCGTCCTGCATGACGTAGGCGAGGATCTGCTGCGGCAGCGGCTTGGTCGTCGTGTCGCGGATCATGCCGAAGGCGGCCAGGGCCAGGCCCTCGATGAGGACCTGCATGCCGAGGTAGGGCATGTCCCAGCGGGAGTCGCGGAGGGTGTCGCTCAGCAGTGACTGGAGGTTGTCGTTGATCGGGTAGAGCATCCCGATCTTCTCGTGCAGGAAGCGCGCGTAGATCTCGGCGTGCCGGGCCTCGTCCATGGTCTGGGTGGCCGAGTAGAACTTGGCGTCCAGGTCGGGGACGGACTCGACGATGCGGGCCGCGCACACCATGGCGCCCTGTTCGCCGTGGAGGAACTGGCTGAACTGCCACGAAGCGAAGTGCTGCCGCACGTCCCCGCGCTCGGCCTCGCTCATCTTGTCCCAGTAGGGGGTGCCGTACAGCGCGATGGCCTCGTCCGGGGTGCCCAGCGGGTTCTTCGGGTCGACCTCCAGATCCCAGTCGATGCGCTTCTGGCCGTCCCACTGTTTGTCCTTGCCCTTCTGGTAGAGGGCGAGGAGACGGTCGCGCCCGTCGTCGTAGTCCCAGCTGAAGCGCGCGGCGCCGGACGCGGGGACCTGCCAGAGCCGCTCATGGGGGTCGTTGACATAGAGCTCGTGCGTGGACATGACCTACGCCTCCTCTTTCTGACTCCCCATCAAAGGTGGGTAGTCGGCAGGCTCACACGGGCGTTACCAAGGGGTCAACAAGTCGTGCGCGGGGGATTGACGAGCTTGCTGACGCGCAGTCTCATAAGGGCAGGCAGCAGACGTGACCGTTGGTAACCCCGATGAAGAGGTACCTCGCATGACGACCGCCCCTGACCTCACCCCCACCGGCCCCACCGGTCCCACCGGCCCGGCCGAACACCAGGCGCTGCGGGACGCCCTCGGCGCGCTCAAGGACCGCGAACACGTCGCCGAGCGTCTCCTCGCCTCCTCGAAGAAGCACTCCTTCGACCCGGACACCGAACTGGACTGGGACGCCGCCTTCGAAGAAGGCAAGTGGTTCTGGCCGCCGGAGCTGGTCTCCCTCTACGGCACCCCGATGTGGAAGCGGATGTCCGAGGAACAGCGGATGGACCTGGCCCGGCACGAGGCGGCCTCGCTCGCCTCCCTGGGCATCTGGTTCGAGGTCATCCTCATGCAGTTGCTCGTGCGGCACATCTACGACAAGCCGCTGACCAGCCAGCATGTCCGCTACGCGCTCACGGAGATAGCCGACGAGTGCCGCCACTCCATGATGTTCGCGCGGCTCATCACGAAGGGCGGCGCCCCGGCGTACCCGGTCACGCGCTTCACGCACAACCTCGCGCGGCTGCTCAAGACCGTCTCCACCACGCCGGGTTCGTTCACCGCCACGCTGCTGGGCGAGGAGATCCTCGACTGGATGCAGCGGCTGACGTTCCCCGACGAGCGCGTGCAGCCGCTGGTGCGCGGCGTCACACGCATCCACGTCGTCGAGGAGGCGCGGCACGTGCGCTACGCGCGCGAGGAGCTGCGCCGTCAGATGGTCACCTGCCGCCGCTGGGAGCGCGAGTTCACGCGCCTCAGCTCGGGCGAGGCGGCCCGCGTCTTCTCGATCTCCTTCATCAACCCCGAGGTCTACACGAACGTGGGACTGGACAAGCGCGCGGCGCTGGCCCAGGTGAAGGCCAGCGGCCATCGGCGCGAGGTGATGCAGTCGGGCGCGAAGCGGCTCACCGACTTCCTCGACGAGATCGGCGTGCTGCGCGGCCCGGGCCGCAGGCTCTGGGTCAGCTCGGGGCTGCTGGCGAAGTAGCCACCCGGGATGCCCACGGGACACCGCCTGCCCATGGGACGGCTCCGGCACGACGAAGCACCCGGCGCCGCCCCCGGCCCGGTTCCAGCCGTTCCGGTACGGGAACGCCCTGCCGCACCGGCGGCACTCGAACACGTACCGGATACGCTGCACGGCATGAGCAGCAGCGGCACCGCCCCGGCGTATCGCAGGCTGACCGTGGACCAGCGGCGCTCGCAACTGATCACCACCGCGCTCGGCCTCTTCGCGCACCGCCCGCCCGAGGAGGTGTCGCTGGACGACGTGGCCGCGGCGGCCGGGGTCTCGCGCCCGCTGGTGTACCGCTACTTCCCCGGCGGCAAGCAGCAGCTGTACGAGGCGGCGCTGCGCAGCGCCGCCGACGAGCTGGAACTGTGCTTCGCCGAACCCCAGACGGGGCCGCTCACCCAGCGGCTCTCCCGCGCGCTCGACCGCTACCTCACCTTCGTGAGCGGGCACGACGCCGGTTTCATGGCGCTGCTCCAGGGCGGCAGCGTCGTGGAGACGTCCCGTACGAGCGCGATCGTCGACGAGGTGCGGCGCGCGGCGGCGGCGCAGATCCTCCTCCACCTCGACACACCGCACCCGCGCCCGTGGCTGCGGATGGCCGTGCGGACGTGGATCACCACCGTGGAGGCGGCTTCCCTGATCTGGCTGGACGAGGGCAAGCGCCCGCCCGTCGAGGAGCTGCGGGACTGGCTCGTGGACCACTTCGTCGCGATGCTGACGGTGACGGCGGCACGCGACGAGGAGGCGACCGGGGTCACCCGCCGGGCGCTGGAACTGGAGGTTCCGGAGGGTCGGGTGGGCGGGCTGATCCGGCGCGTGGTGCCCGTCGTGTCCGACGCGGCGCATCTGCTGGACGAGCAGCCGTCGGACGACGAGGCGTAGGCGAGGCGCAACAAAAAGAGACTTAAAGGCGACTTGAAGGGTCGGCTACGCTGACCCGCATGTCCACACACCTGTCCTGGAAGGCCAAGGAAGCCACCGTCGGCGAGCTGGCCGAGCGTGCCGGTGTCGCCACTTCGGCGCTGCGGTTCTACGAGCGCGAGGGCCTGATCCACAGCCGCCGCACCTCGGGCAACCAGCGGCGCTACAGCCGTGACACGCTGCGCCGCGTCGCCTTCATCCGGGCCTCCCAGCGCCTGGGCATGCCGCTGTCAGCGATCCGGGGCGCGCTGAGCGTGCTGCCCGAGGGCCGTACGCCCAACCGCGAGGACTGGGCGCGGGTCTCGGAGTGCTGGCGGGAGGACCTGGACCAGCGGATCAAGCTGATGACCCAGTTGCGCGACCACCTCAGCGACTGCATCGGCTGCGGCTGCCTCTCGCTGGACCGCTGTGTGCTGGCCAACCCGTACGACCAGCTCGGCGACGAGGGCCCGGGTGCCCGCAGGCTGGCGCAGCCCAGCGGCCCGGACGCGGACTGAGCGGGGCGGGCGGCCACGGTGCGCAGCGAGGAGACCGCGTTCGTCGGCGGACCGCTGGACGGGCGCGTACTGCCGGTCCTGCTGGGCGCCACGGGGCGCCCGCCGAAGACCTACGAGGTACCGGTGCCCCGCGAGGACGGCGAGGGCACGGCGACGGTGCACGTCTACCGGCTGGAGCCCGCGGGGACGACCCAGCGACTGGGCCTGCCGCGGGGATGGAGGTACGTGTACGACCCGGAAGGGCTGCCGCGCGGCGGCCCGAAGTGGCCGTGGCGGCGCCGTCGGCCCTGACCCGGAGGCCACCAACCCCCCTTCTGGTCCGGACCATTGACATTACTGGTCTAGTCCTGTTTGCTCCGTGCGCAAGGGGCGCCGCCCGGGATGCCTCCCCCGGCACCACCACGACTTCCGGCCGGCGCCCTCTCCAGTTCGACGCGAGACCCGTACGCCCCACGTACCGCCGTCGACCGAGGAGCGACCCCATGCGCCCCCACCGCACCCGCATCCGCACCCGCACTCGCACCCACCCCCGGCCAGGCTCGCGAGCGCGCGTCCCACGTCCCCGCGGACGCGCGCTCGCGTCTCTCGCGGCCGGGCTCGCCGCCGTCGCGCTGCTCGCGGGCGGCGCCCACGCCACAGACACGGGCACGACCACCGCCGCCGCCCTCCCCCAGCACGCCCTCGTCGGCTATCTGCACACCAGCTTCGCCAACGGCTCCGGCTACACCCGCCTCGCCGACGTCCCCGACGACTGGGACGTCATCCAACTGGCCTTCGGCGAACCCACCTCCACCACCTCGGGGGACATCCGCTTCGCGCTCTGCCCCGCCACGGAGTGCCCCGGCGTCGAGACGGAGGCCGAGTTCAAGGCGGCCGTGGCGGCGAAGCAGGCTGCGGGCAAGAAGGTGCTGCTGTCCATCGGCGGCCAGAACGGGCAGGTCCGGCTCACCACGGCGGCGGCCCGCGACACGTTCGTCTCCTCCGTCGGCGCGATCATCGACCGCTACGGGCTCGACGGAGTGGACATCGACTTCGAGGGCCACAGCCTCTCCCTCGACAAGGGCGACACGGACTTCAGGAACCCGACCACCCCCGTCGTCGTCCACCTCATCTCCGCGCTCAAGTCGCTGAAGGCGAGGTACGGCCAGGACTTCACGCTGACGATGGCCCCCGAGACGTTCTTCGTGCAGCTCGGCCACCAGTTCTACGGCTCGGGCCCCTGGGGCGGCCAGGACCCCCGCGCGGGCGCCTATCTGCCCGTCATCCACGCCCTGCGCGACGACCTCACGCTGCTGCACGTCCAGGACTACAACTCCGGGCCGATCATGGGACTCGACGGCCAGTACCACACCATGGGCACGGCCGACTTCCACATCGCCATGACCGACATGCTGCTGGCGGGCTTCCCCGTGGCCGGCGACGCGAACAACGTCTTCCCCGCGCTCAAGCCCTCGCAGGTCGCCATCGGCCTGCCCGCCAGCACCTACGCGGGCAACGGGCACACCCCGCCCGCCGAGGTGAACAAGGCCCTCGACTGCCTCCACAAGGGCACCGGATGCGGCACGTACGAACCGCACGGCACATGGCCTGACATGCGCGGACTTATGACGTGGTCGATCAACTGGGACCGTTTCGGGGGGTGGGAGTTTGCGAAGAACTTCGACAGTTATTACGCGCGCTGACCACCTCGGCGCCCCTTGCCCCTAGTCTGCACAGGGTGATCCATGGGTTTGCCCGTCTTGGCGGTACCGACCCCCGGCAGCTCGGCCCCTACCGGCTGCACGGGGTGCTCGGCACGGGCAGCACAGGCACCGTCTACCTCGGGCGCGGCGCCCCGCGGCGCGGCGAGCGCAAGCAGCTCGCCGCCGTGCGCGCCGTGCGGCCCGAGCTGCTGCGTGACCGCCAGTTGCGCGCCAGGCTGCGGCACGAGATGCAGACGGCGGCCTCCCTGCGCAGCAGGTACGTCGCCGCCGCGCTCGGCTGCGAGCTGGACAGCGAGCACCCCTGGATGGCGACGGAGTTCGTGCCGGGCCCGCCGCTCTCCGCCGCCGTCGCGCGGTACGGACCGCTGCCCGAGCACGCCGTGCGCGCCCTCGGCGCGGCCCTCGCGCAGGGCCTCGCCGACCTGCACGCCGTCCGCGTCGCCCACCGCGACCCGCGCCCCTGCAACGTCCTGCTCGCCGCCGACGCGCCCCGGCTCGTCGACTACAGCCTCGGTCTGGGCCGCACCGACCTCGGCCACGACGACGACCACGCCGAGGGCGGTGCGGCACGCGCCGCCGACGACATCTTCGAGCTGGGCTCGACCCTCGTCGTCGCGGCGGGCGCGCACCAGCCCTTCGCCGGGAGCATGCTGCCCTCGGCCCGCGAGGACCCCGATCTGACGGGCGTGCCCGACGGGCTGTGCCCCGCGCTGCTCGCCTGCCTGCACAAGACGCCCGAGTCCCGCCCGCTGCCCGTCCCCCTGGCCCGCGCCCTCGATCTGGAGGGCGCGGCGGAGCGCCCGGCGGCCGAGTGGCTGCCAGAGGCGTACGTCCACGAGATCGACGAGGTGGAGGACGCGGCCAAGAGCCTCGCGGGACGGCGCCTGTTCGGCAGGTGAGCCGCATCGGGCCGAGCCGCAGGTGAGGGCCCCTCGGCGGCCACGGGTGACGGTCGCGCGGAAGCGCCGACGCATCTGACGGGGCGACAGTTCTCGGGACACGCCGACGCCGCCCGGGTGACCGAAGCGCGCCCATCGGGTGACAGGTCTGCGCTGATCCGCCCCGTCGCGGCGCTGATCATATGACCGGCCGTGTCACGATCACCTCGTACGGCGATCAGCTTCCGAAGCCCGACGAAGCTCGAACCCGAGGTGAGGTGTACCGGTGTTCTTCGCACGGTCCGTCCGCACGGCCGCCGTCGCCGCGGCGACGGCGGGGGTGCTGGGGGCACTCACCGTCCAGCCCGCGACGGCGGCCCCCGCACAGCCCACACAGCCCGCCCGGCCCTCGGACCAGCCGGTGAGCGCGCTCCTCAAGGACCTCCAGACCCTCTATGTGAAGGCCGAGACCGCCTCGGAGACCTACAACGCCACCGCCGAGAAGCTGGCGAAGCAGCGCGCCAAGGCCAGGAAGACCGGCGCCCGGCTGGCCAGGGCCCGCGCCGCGCTGGCCGACGGACGCACCCGCGCCGGCCGTCTCGCCCGCCAGCAGTACCGGCGCGGCGGCACGGGGCTGCCCCCGTCCGTCCAGTTGCTGCTGGCCCGCGACCCTCAGCACGCCCTCCAGAACGGCCACCTCCTCAACCGCGCGGCGGGCGACCAGGCCGCGACCGTCGACCGGCTGACCAGCGGCGAGGCCAGATACAGCGCGCTCGCCGAGAAGGCGCGCGAGGAACTGGCGGAGCGGAAGAAGCTCGCCGCGCGCCAGAAGAGCCAGCGCGACGACGTACGCGCGCGGCTCGGCGCCGTCGAGGAGATGCTCGCCTCGCTCTCCGGTGAGCAACTGGAGGAGCTGCGCGGGCTGGAGTCGCGGCAGACGGCCGACGCACAGCGGCAACTGCTCTCCTCCGGTGTGCTGGACGGCGCCCGCGCCCCCTCCGAGGCGGGCGACCGGGCGCTGCGCTATGCCGTCGGGCAGATCGGCAAACCCTATGTCTGGGGCGCGGAGGGGCCCGACTCCTTCGACTGCTCCGGGCTCACCTCCCAGGCGTGGCAGCACGCGGAGCGCGCGATCCCGCGCACGAGCCAGGAGCAGTGGAAGCGGCTCGACCGTGTGCCGCTGAAGGAGCTGCGCCCCGGTGACCTGGTCATCTACTTCCCCGGCGCGACGCATGTGGGCATCTACGCGGGCGACGGCAAGGTGATCCAGGCCCCGCGCCCCGGCGCCCGCGTCAAGGTCTCGCCGCTCGCGTCCAACCCGCTCCTGGGCGCCGTGCGGCCCGACGCGGACGCCGCGCCGATGGCGGGGTACGTGCCGCCGGAGCTGCCCGCCGGCGCCACGGCGGGAGCGGACACGGGCAACAACGTTTGAATGCTCTCTCTCCTGGTGGGAGGGAGATTCCTGGCTCACGCTGCTCGTTCGTCCAGCGGACGGTCGAGTCTGAAGCGATCGACACCAGCCGGGTCCAGACCTGCCCGGCGGAGCATGACGTACGCGGAGTTCCTGTCTCTGGGGACGATGATTCCGCAAGCGTGGCACCGAAAGGTTCGCTCCCTGAGCGGCAGGCGGGACTTGGCTCTCGCCCCGCATGCCGCGCAGTCCATCGTGGTGTGTGCCGCAGGGATCAGACACACATGGCGCTGGTGTTTGCGGCCCATCTCGATGACCGCGCGCTTGGCCGCGCCGATCGCGGCGTCCGCGGCCTTACGGGCCATGGACGTCGAGGCGAGGAACTTCGGACGGAAGTCCTCCACCGCCAGCACATCGTGCTCCCGCACCGACGCCTTGGCCCACTTCCTGCCCGTGTCCTGGCGCTGCCGGGCGACTTTCGCATGCGCCTTGGCCGCCAGCCGCCGCGCGGCGCGGTAGCCGCGCGAGGCAGGCCTGCCCCGCTCCGGCCGCCGACGGGCCATCATCCGCTGATACCCGGCGAGCCGCGCGGCGGCCTTCCTCCCGTACTCGGGGTGGGGCAGGTCGTGGGCCTCGCTGGTCGTGACCGCCAGCTCGCGTACGCCCCAGTCGACGCCGAGCGACCGGCCGGTCCCGGGCAGCGGCTGGCTCACGGCGGGTACGACCAAGGAGGCGTACCAGTGCCCCAGGCTGTCCTGATAGATGCGCACCGAGGTCGGGTCAGCGGGCAGCGGACGTGACCACACCACCGTCAGCCGGATTCCGCCCGCCAGGTGCAAGGCGCCGTCGGCGAGGCGGAAGCCGCGCCGGGTGTAGTTCAGGCTCGGTCGCGAAGCGCGCTTGCCCTTACGGGTCTTGAAGCGCGGCAGGCCCGCCCGCTGAGTCAGGGGCAGCCGGGCGGCGAGGTCCTTGAGCGCCTTGGCCCGGGAGCGGCCAAAATCCCGGATGATCTGCTGCTGCGGCACACACGATCCGTCCGCCAGCCACGGCGTCGTCTTGCGCGCCCGGGTGAGCAGCCGATCCAGTTCGGCCGGACCGCAGGTCCGCTTGTCCCCGGGGTGCGCCCGGTTGTGGGCGTGGACAGCCTGTGAGCGGGCCACACACTCATTCCACACCCACCGACACCGTGCCCACTCCCCCTCCAACTCCCGCTCCGCAGCGGCTGGAACGCGCAGCCGGTACACGAAGCGGGCCCTGCCGGTCTTCTCACCGTCGTTCCGACTTCGCTTCCCCATCCGTACCGCACCCCCCCTTGCGCGCGTCGGGTCACCCGGCACGCTGCCACCAGCACCTCCACCGGACCTGAACCGATCAGCACAGTAGTACGAACACCGGATCAACGACCGACCGACCACAGCCAATCACCCCCACCAGCGACCCCGTGGACAACTGTTCGCCTTTTTGCCTGGCTCCGCCGGGGCGACATCATGGGCGCTCCGCGCCCTGCCTGCGGCCTGCTGCTGCGACACTCCGCGTCGCAAGCACCGGAGTCGCCCCCTCCCCGGCGTGAACGACGGGACATCCTCACCAGAAGCAGATGAGAGGCGCCGGGCCCTGTGCCGGGGCCGTCCGCGTACGGGACGGCCCCGCGCGCACGCTCAGCGCAGCCCGTTCAGGAAGCGGTGAAGCGGCCCAGGTAGGCGTCGGCCTTGTCCGGCTCGTAGAACCACTCCTCGAAGTCGGAGGGGTCGTTGAAGCCGTTGGCGAAACGGTCCGCCACCGGCTGGAGCTGACCGGCCGCGCCGATGAGGTTCAGCACGTGCTCGGGCGGCGGCGCCAGCATCGCGTTCGTCCACTTGGTGACGTGCTGCGCGGTGGCCCAGTAGCGGTCGAACGCCGCCCGCATCCACTCCTCGTCGAACGGCTCGTCCCCGCGCTCCAGGATCGAGGCGAGGTAGGAGGCGGCGCACTTGGAGGCCGAGTTGGAGCCCTGGCCCGTGATGGGGTCGTTGGCGACGACGACGTCGGCCACGCCCAGCACCGTGCCCCCGCTGGGCAGCCGCCCCACGGGCTTGCGGACGGTGGGCGCGTAGCGCCCGGCGAGCGTGCCGCCCGCGTCCGTCAGCTCGACGTTCGTGGCCCGCGCGTACTCCCAGGGCGTGAAGCGCTCCATCAGCTCCAGCGTCGTGGCGAGGTGCTCGTCGGGGTCCTTGATGCCCTGGAACGCGTCCAGGGGGCCGCCGGGGATGCCCTCCCAGAAGAGGATGTCGCAGCGGCCCGAGGTCGTCAGCGACGGCATCACGAACAGTTCGCCGACACCGGGCACCAGGTTGCAGCGCACGGCCTCGGTACCGGGGTGCTCGGGGCGCGGGTCCAGACCGTGCACGTAGGAGACGGCGAGGGCGCGCTGCGGCGCGTCGTACGGGGAGCGTGCCGCGTCCCGCTCGAACATCGAGACCAGCTCGCCCTTGCCTGCCGCGACGAGCACGAGGTCGTACTTGCGGGCGAAGAAGTCCAGGTCGGAGACGGCGGCGCCGTGGATGACGAGCTGGCCGCCGCGCTGCGCGAAGGTCTCCATCCAGCCCGCCATCTTCACGCGCTGGTCGACGGACTGCGCGTAACCGTCGAGCTTGCCGAGCCAGTTGATGGCCCGCTGGGTCTCGCCGGGTCCCTCGATCGTGTCGGGCGCCGCGACGGAGACGCCGAGGCCCTCGATCTTCGGCGCCTGGCTCTCCCAGAAGTTGAGCTGCCCGTCGCGCTCGTGCTGGAGCGCCTGGTGGAACATGCACTGCGTGGACATGACCCGGCCGCCGCGTATCTCGTCAGCCGTGCGGTTGGACATCACGGTGACCTCGTAGCCGTGCGACTGGAGGCCGAGTGCGAGCTGGAGTCCGGCCTGGCCGGCTCCGACGATGAGTATCTTCCGCATGGCGGATCTCTCTTCTGTGTACGTACGTGCAGTGTCGGCACCCGGTGAGTCCGGTCAGGCGGGTCAGGCGGGCGCCACGTCCAGCGCGTGACCGACCAGTGCGAGCAGCGCCTTCTGGACCGTGTTCCGGTCACGCGCGTCCATGATCACAACAGGCGCTTCCTCGGGCACCGACAGGGCCTCCCGCACGTCGGCCGCTTCGTAGCTGGCCGTGCCCTCGAAGTGGTTGACGGCGACGACGTACGGCAGCCCGCAGCTCTCGAAGTAGTCGAGCGCGGGGAAGCAGTCCTCCAGCCGTCTGGTGTCGGCCAGCACGATCGCGCCGATCGCGCCGCGCACCAGGTCGTCCCACATGAACCAGAAGCGCTGCTGCCCCGGCGTACCGAAGAGATAGAGCACCAGATCGGGGTCGAGCGTGATCCGCCCGAAGTCCATCGCGACCGTGGTCGTGATCTTGTCAGGCGTCGAGGCGAGATCGTCCGTCTCCTCGCTCGCCTGCGTCATCAGCGCCTCGGTCTTGAGCGGCTCGATCTCCGAGACCGCCCCGACGAAGGTCGTCTTGCCGACGCCGAAGCCGCCCGCCACCACGATCTTGGTGGATATGGGCGCGCGGGTCAGGTTCTCCTGCCACTCCTGCGCCTCCTGTGAGTCCAGCACGTCTGTCGCCGTGCTCGGCTCAGAGCCTGCGAAGTCCACCCAGCACCCTCTCCAGCAGCGCGCGGTCGGGACGCTCGGTCCCGTGCCCGGTGCCGTATACGCGGATACGTCCTTGGTCGGCGAGGTCGCTGAGCAGTACCCGCACCACGCCCAGCGGCATCTTGAGCAGGGCCGCGATCTCCGCGACCGAACGCATCCGGCGGCAGATCTCGACAATGGCCTGCATCTCGGGCATGACGCGGTCGCGCAGCCCGCCCGAGGTCAGTTCCGGCCGCTCCGGCGGCGCCTCGATCGCCGCGACGAAGGTCTCGACGAGCAGCACGTGCCCGAACCGGGTACGGCCGCCGGTGAGCGCGTAGGGGCGCACCCGTTTCGCCTTGCCGGAGTCGGGTCGCCGCACCGGCAAGGGCGCGGGACCGGGGTAGGGGGAGGCAGCAGAGGTCACTGATCCAGCTCCATCGACTTGCGCAGTTCTGTGCGGAGTTCGGGGGTGAGGACGTGTCCGGCCCGGCCGACGAAGAGCGCCATGTGGTAGGCGATGACGCTCATGTCGCAGTCCGACGTGGCGTGCACGCCGAGCAGGGAACCGTCGCTGACCGCCATGACGAAGACGGAGCCCTCGTCCATGGTGATCATCGTCTGCTTGACGTCTCCGCCGTCCATCAGCTTGGCGGCGCCGAGCGTCAGCGCGCCGACGCCCGAGACGATGGTCGCGAGATCGGCGCTGGAGCCCTTGGGTCCGCTTCCGCCTGAGCCCGCGCCGGGGCCTTGCGGGCCGTTCCCGGTGTCGGCCCCCGTGTCCGCGCCTGTGCCCGTGCCATCGGAGCCGTTCCCGCCGTCCGCTCCGGACGGCTCGGCCGCTTCCGGATCGGAGGACAGCAGGAGCAGTCCGTCGGACGACACCACGGCGACGGACCGGATGCCCGGCACCTCGTCGACCAGGTTGTCCAGCAGCCAGCGCAGATTACGCGCTTCGATACTGCTGGTCGTACGCGTGGTGGACGCGTTCACTTGCGTGCCTCCTCGGCAGTACCACCGTCAATCTGCGCCCCCGATTGATCCTTCACGTACTGCTCAGCGTCGGCTTCCGCTTCCGCGTCACGCCGACCGTGCTGCGACCCCTGCTGGAAACCTCCCAGACGGCGCCGCAGCTCCTCCGCGTTCGCGCCTCCCTTACGGGCCCTTGCGGGCCCGGGCTGGGCTGCGACGTTTCGCGGGGTGCGCTTGGGCAGGCCCTTGCCGGTGAGCTTCGGGCCCTGCGCGTCGTTCTCCTCGCCCTCGGGGCGAGCGGTTCCGACGGATTCCGCTTCGGCCTCCGCCGGGGCGGGGTCCGCCGTTCCGGGTGCCGTTGCCCCGGTCGTCGCGGGAGCCGCGTCGCCGAGCGCGCGGGTGTGCTCACGGGCGCTGGGCACGCCCTCCTCGTTGACCTCGCCGAGACGGGCGACCGCCGCCTGCGCCCGCTGGATGCTGCGCTCGGCGGCCTCGATGAGCGGATCGGCGGGGGCGGTGGCGTCAGCGTCGGCGTCCACGCCCGTGTCCGCGTCCACATCCGCGTCCACATCCGCGTCCGCCGTGTGCGCGTGTGCTGCTGCGGCGTCCGGCCCGGCGGTCTCCGGCGCTCCCGTCGCCCCCTGCGCTTCCGGCTCCTCCGGAGCGCTCGGGGCGCCCGGGGCGCTCGGGGCCGCGGGCGAGGCGTCGTCCGCCTCCCCCGTGCGACGGTGCGCGGGACGGCGCCTGGGCAGCGCGTTGGAGTTGGCCTCGGCGACAGAGCCGGGCAGCGAGGTGGCCGTACCCGTCGTGGTCCGCGTGGCCCCTGACGGCGCCGCGCTCGGTGCCGGACGGTCGGGGAGCAGCGCGCGGGGCACGACGACGACGGCGGTGACGCCGCCCTGCTTGTGCCTGCGCAACTGCACCCGCAGCCCGTGCCGCGCGGCCAGCCTGGCCACCACGTACAGGCCCATGCCCAGACCGCCGGGCTCCGCCGACTCGTCGGGAGCCGGGGGCTCCTGCGTACCGGGGTCGACGAGCCGCAGGTTCAGCTCGGCCAGCCGCTCCTCGGCGACGCCGATGCCCCCGTCCTCGACGGAGAGCATGATCTCGCCGTTCTCCAGCAGCCAGCCCGAGAGCCGCACCTCGGACTCGGGCGCCGAGAAGGACGTGGCGTTGTCGAGCAGTTCGGCGAGCAGGTGGCTGAGGTCGTCGGCGGCGAAGCCCGAGAGCTGGGCGTGCGGCGGGAGGGTGCCCAGCTCGACGCGTTCGTAGCGCTCTATCTCGCTGATCGCGGCCCGCAGCACGTCCAGCAGCGGCACCGGGCTGCTGTGGTGGCTGCCCGTGTGCTCGGCGCCCGCGAGCAGCAGCAGGTTCTCGCTGTGCCGCCGCATCCGGGTCGCCAGGTGGTCGAGCTTGAAGAGGGTGCCGAGCCGGTCCGGGTCGGTCTCCTTCTCCTCCAGGCCCTCGATGACCCCGAGCTGACGCTCGACCAGGCCCAGGGTGCGCAGCGCGAGGTTGACGAAGGTGCCGTGGGCCGCCCCCGACATGGCGTCGAGGCGCTCCTTGAGCTTCTCGTACTCGCGGCGCAGCTGGTCCCGCTCGCCGGTCAGGTCGTCCTTGGTGCCCATCAGATAGGCGTTGTCGGCCTCGGCCTCGGTGGCCCGCTCCTGGAGCGCGGCGGCCGTCGCGCGCAGCTCGTTCAGCGCGCGGACGACGTCGGCGAACTCGTCGTCCTTCCCGGTGAACTCCACCGGCTCCTCGCCCGCCGGGTCGCCCGCGAGCCGCTGCGAGCCGCGCCGCAGCACGGACAGCGGCCTGGCCATCGAGCGCGCCGCCTGCACGCTGATGCCGACGGCGACCAGCAGACAGACCCCGACGAGGGCGATCCTCAGCTCCAGCGCCGTCACATCGTCGTCGCGCAGCTTCTCCAGCCGCTTGACCTCGTGCGCGGCGAAGGACGCCTGGACGCCGCGCATGCGGTCGATGCGCGCGGAGAGCGTGGTCTCGATCCGCTCGCGGTTCATGGCGCGGTCGGAGATGTCGATGTACGGGCGGTCGGTGAGCTTCGTCAGATAGCGCTCCGCGAGGGTGACGTCCGTGCCGGTGACGGTCTGGTCGAAGGTGTCGCGCGCCGAGGTGCCCGCCGTCTGGTCGAAGTCGGCGAGCGCGGCCTGCTCGCGCACGTTGGCGCGCTGTGCCTCCGAGGCCAGCGCGCGCTGGCTGCCGGTGCCCGCGAGCGCGCCGCGCAGCAGGCCCCGTACGGCCGACGCCTGTTCCACCGCGCGCGCGAGGTCGGGGAGGGAGTCGGCGGTGGCGTTCTCGGCGCGGCCCGGCAGGCCGCGCGCGACGCTCTGCGAGACGGCGTGCAGCGCCTGGATGGTCCCGGTGTAGTCGTCGTACGCGTCCCGCGCGCTGCCCCGTCCGGCTATGGCCTGCTGACGGGTCTTCGGGAGCGCGCGCAACTGCTGCTTCAGCTCCGAGGGCGCGAGCGAGGAGGCCCGCACCTCCGAGATCTGACGGTCCACGCGCGCCCGCTGTGCCTCGCTGACCCCGGCGCCGCCCTCGCTGGTGCGCCCGGCGGCGATGTACTCGACCATGTCGTCGCGCTCGTCGGCCAGCGAGTGGGAGAGCGCGATCGACTGCTGGTTGAGGCCCGCGAGATCGACCAGCGCCTGCGAGTCGTGGACGTCGTCGGAGGCGCTGAGCACGGCGGGCGCGCCGGCGGCGAGCACCGCGACGGCGCACAGCGCCACGGAGACCAGCAGCCTGTTGCGTACGCGCGCCCGGCGGCGCGCGGGCACCGCGGGAGGCGGCGGCCCGGCGAGCAGCGAGGGAGTGGTGGACGCCGTGGAGGCCGTGGGAGTGGTTGAGGTGATGGAGGTGATGGTGGTGCCCGTGGTCCGGGATTCGACCGGTTTCCGAAGTTGCTTCTTCCGCACCCGTGCTCGCAATCTCGTCCCGCCTGCCCCGGATCAAGCACTGCCGGGTGGCTCAGTCCAACCTTGTGTGGCAAGAGATCGGCCCCGCCCCGTGTACGGCATCAGACCCTTTCAGCACGAATCTGGGGTGAGTGTGGATCCTCTGCCGGGCCACCCGAAGGAGTGAACATCAATCGGGAGTTGGCGAACAACTCCGCTCCCGCGCCTCAACGCACCTGCTGAGAGCCCGGGTTGGAAATCCTGCTGAGCGCCTGGCAAGATGCCCGCCCGCAATTTCGCGGAGCAGCGTATTCCGGCCGCACCCCGGCACCGCGCGGCCCTCTGACCTGCCGGTCCGTCCCCTTCGCGGCCCCACGCGGCCGTCCGCGCGCTCCACGCCCGTACGGACGATCACCCGCGACGGGTTCCAGCAGACTGGCCGCATGCGCATCGAGATGACGAGCGAGCCCGGCGACCCCCAACGCCCCAACGAGGACTACGCGTCGGTCGCCCTGCCCGCCTCGGGAAGCGGCGGCGCACTGGTGGTCCTGGACGGGGTGACCCCGCCTCCGGAGGACTACGGCTGCACGCACGGCGTCCCCTGGTTCACGGCGCGCCTCGGGGGCGCGATGCTCGAACTGTCCGGTTCACAGCGGGATATGCCCCTGGCCGGATGCCTCGCCGAGGCCATCGCCCGTACCGCCGACGCACACAGTTCAATCTGTGACCTTTCTCACAGCAGAACGCCGCAGGCGACCGTGGTCGCCGCGCGCTGGGAAGCGGACACGGTCGAGCACCTGGTGCTCTCGGACTCGGCGCTGCTGCTGGAGCGCGCGGACGGCTCCGTCACCCCCGTGCTGGACCCCCGGCTCGGGGAACTCCCCGCCCACGTGCACGCACTGCGCGACAGGGTGCGGGCACTGGCCCCTGACACGGCCGAGCGTGCCGCGGCCTCGGAGGCGTACGTGCGCGCGGTGGAGGCCCTGCGCAACGCGCCCGACGGCACCGGCTTCCACACCGCTGCGGCCGACCCCTCCGTCGCGGCCCGCGCGGTCACGGGCACCACCCCGCGCGGCGACGTACGGGCCCTGCTCGCCCTCACCGACGGGGCGACGCGCTGGGTGGAGACCTTCAGGCTCGGCGACTGGGCGGGGCTCTTCGCGCTCGTACGGAAGGAGGGCCCGGCGGCGCTGGTGGCCCGGGTCCGCACGGCCGAGACCGCCGCGAGCGCCCCGCGCGGCAAGCGCCACGACGACGCGACGGCGCTGCTGGCCGAGCTGTGACGTCGAGCTGCGCGGAGTGGGGCCGGGGGCGGCCCGGTGACGTGACGGGGCGCCGCGGGGCGCGTTACGCGCTCTCGGGGTCCGTCGCCTCCGGGTCGGACTCGGCCGTGCCGTTGAGGCGGTGCAGCAGCCGGGCCAGCTCCGCGATCTCGGCGGGGTCCCAGGCGGCGAGCTTGCGCCCGTACTCGGCCCTGCGCGCGTTGCGCACCCGCGTGAAGCGCTCCCTGCCCTCGGGGGTGAGCTGGAGCAGCGAGGCCCGGCCGTCGGCGGGGTCGGGGGTGCGGGCGATGAGGCCGAGGACGTCGAGCGCACGCAACTGGCGGCTCATCGTCGCCTTGCCGACGCCGAAGTAGGCGGCCAGGTCCGTGGCCCGCTGCGGCCCCGCGTCCTCCAGGCGCACGAGCAGCCCGTAGGCGGCGGGCTCCAGCTCGGGGTGCACCTCGCGGGCCATCTCGCCGGAGGAGGCACGGGCGCGGCGCAGGAAGACCGCCAACTCGCGTTCCAGATCGAGGAACTCGGAGGCATAGGTGTGCCCCTCGGAGTGGTCCACACCATCCTCGGGCTTCATCGCGGGGTCGTCCTGGGTCCGGGCCTTGTGCACGTCAGCGCCCTCTCCGGCGTTTACCGTCAAGAAAGTTTCTGCCAGCGGCAGGGATCGTCGCAGCTCCGCCAGTATTTCGCAGGAGTAGACCAACGGCACCACCCGGGCGCCCTTCCCACCCCTTGTCTACGCGCGTACGTTCACCTGACATGCCCATACCACGGGCATGCCGGACCACCCGCACCGCCCCCATCTCTCCACCCCCACAGAGGTCTTCGGAGGCAGCGATGCCCAGAACCGGATCCCGCACCATCCGCCGCAGACGCGGCTTCCTCAGCGCGGCGGGGGCCCTCCTCGCCGCGATCGCCCTCCTCCTCGCCCTGCCGGGCGCGGCGGCGGCAGCCCCCCACGACGATTCGCCGATCAAGCCGGGCGAGGCGTGGATGGGCGCCGGCGTGCAGCAGCACGAGGGCGACCCCACCGACGGCACCCCGCCGCCGACCCTGGCCGCGACGGTGGAAGGCGTCGACGTCAGCAGCCACCAGGGGAACGTCAACTGGTCGTCGCTGTGGAGCAGCGGCGTCAAGTGGGCCTACGTCAAGGCAACCGAAGGGACGAGCTACAAGAACCCGTACTTCACCCAGCAGTACAACGGTTCGTACAACATCGGCATGATCCGCGGCGCCTACCACTTCGCGCTGCCCAACAACTCCAGCGGCGCGAGCCAGGCCAACTACTTCGCCACCAACGGCGGCGGCTGGAGCAAGGACGGCAAGACGCTGCCCGGCGTCCTGGACATCGAGTACAACCCGTACGGCGCCACCTGCTACGGGCTGAGCCAGAGCGCCATGGTGAGCTGGATCCGCGACTTCACCACGACGTACAAGGCACGCACCGGCCGCGACGCGGTCATCTACACGACCACCAACTGGTGGTCGCAGTGCACCGGCAACAACAGCAGCTTCGGCTCCACGAACCCCCTGTGGATCGCCCGCTACGCCTCCTCGCCCGGCACACTGCCTGCGGGCTGGGGCTTCTACACCTTCTGGCAGTACACGTCGTCAGGGCCGATCGTGGGCGACCACAACGTCTTCAACGGCGCGTACGACAGGCTCAAGGTACTGGCGAACGGCTGACGGCTGACGGCTGACGGCTGACGGCTGACGGGTAGCAGCTATCAGATAACAGATGACGGATATCAACTAACAGATTTCATCATTTGTCATCCGTCACCTCGCCCCCTCGCCAACCCCCCACACACGAAGCGGGTGGCCCTCCCCTTGGGGAGGGCCACCCGTCGTCACCGGCCGCGGCCGTCACACCACGGCCGGAGTCCTCCGGCGCGGACCGGGCCGGGCCCGCACAGCACCCGCGCCCGCGTCACGCCGCCACCGGCACCTCCGCGACCCCCGCGCCCGCCTCCGCCGGGGTCAGCGCCAGCTCCAGCACCCGGCGCACGTCCGAGACGGGGTGGACGTCGAGGCCGGCCAGCACCTCCTCGGGGACGTCGTCCAGATCGG
This sequence comes from Streptomyces daliensis, assembly GCF_054782395.1. Classification (NCBI taxonomy): domain Bacteria; kingdom Bacillati; phylum Actinomycetota; class Actinomycetes; order Kitasatosporales; family Streptomycetaceae; genus Streptomyces; species Streptomyces daliensis. Next base: position 34,643 of record NZ_BAAGSO010000120.1, read on the forward strand.
GCTCGTTCCGCTTCGGGATGATGACCGTGGTCACCCCCGCCCGGTGCGCCGCCAGCAGCTTCTGCTTGACGCCGCCGATGGGCAGCACCCGCCCCGTCAGCGAGACCTCGCCGGTCATCGCCACGTCAGGACGCACCTGGCGCCCGCTCAGCAGCGAGGCCAGCGCCGTCGTCATGGTGACGCCCGCACTCGGGCCGTCCTTGGGGACGGCGCCCGCCGGGACGTGCAGGTGGATGCCGCGCTCCTTCAGATCGCCGACGGGCAGTTCCAGCTCGGCGCCCCGCGAGCGCAGGTAGGAGAGCGCGATGTGCGCGGACTCCTTCATCACGTCGCCGAGCTGTCCCGTCAGGGTCAGGCCCGAGGCGCCGGTCTCCGGGTCCGCGAGGGACGCCTCGACGAAGAGGACGTCGCCGCCCGCGCCCGTGACCGCCAGCCCCGTCGCCACTCCGGGCACCGCCGTGCGGCGCTCGGCCGGGTCCTGCGCGGACTCGGGCGTGTGGCGGGGCCGCCCGATCAGCTCGCGCAGCGCGTCGGCGCCGACGGTGAGCGGCAGCTTCTGCTCGCCCAGCTCGTGCTGGGCCGCCACCTTGCGCAGGACGCGGGAGACGGCGCGCTCCAGGTTCCGTACGCCCGCCTCGCGGGTGTACTCGCCAGCGAGCCTGCGCAGTGCCTCGTCGTCGATGCCGACCTCGTCCGCCGCCAGGCCCGCGCGCTCCAGTTGCCTGGGCAGCAGGTGGTCGCGGGCGATGGTGACCTTCTCGTCCTCGGTGTACCCGTCGAGCTGGACGACCTCCATACGGTCGAGCAGCGCCTCGGGGATGGCCTCCAGGACGTTGGCCGTGGCGAGGAAGACCACGTCCGAGAGGTCCAGCTCGACCTCCAGGTAGTGGTCGCGGAAGGTGTGGTTCTGGGCGGGGTCCAGGACCTCCAGCAGGGCAGCCGCGGGGTCGCCGCGGAAGTCGGAGCCGACCTTGTCGACCTCGTCGAGGAGGACGACCGGGTTCATGGAGCCGGCCTCCTTGACGGCCCGGACGATGCGCCCCGGGAGTGCGCCCACGTACGTGCGGCGGTGGCCGCGGATCTCGGCCTCGTCGCGGACGCCGCCGAGCGCGACCCGGACGAACTTGCGCCCCATGGCCCGCGCGACGGACTCGCCGAGCGAGGTCTTGCCGACGCCGGGCGGGCCGACGAGGGCGAGCACCGCTCCCCCGCGCCGTCCGCCGACGACGCCGAGCCCGCGTTCGTCGCGCCTCTTGCGCACCGCGAGGTACTCGGTGATGCGCTCCTTCACGTCCTGGAGTCCCGCGTGGTCCTCGTCCAGGACGCGCTGAGCCCCTGAGATGTCATAGGCGTCCTCGGTGCGCTCGTTCCAGGGCAGTTCCAGGACGGTGTCGAGCCAGGTGCGGATCCAGCTTCCCTCGGGGGACTGGTCGCTGGAGCGCTCCAGCTTGTCGACCTCCTTGAGGGCCGCCTTCTTCACGTCGTCCGGGAGTTCGGCGGCCTCGACGCGGGCGCGGTAGTCCTCGCCCTCGTCCTCCGGATCGCCGTTCAGTTCGGCCAGTTCCTTGCGGACGGCCTCCATCTGGCGGCGCAGCAGGAATTCGCGCTGCTGCTTGTCGACGCCTTCCTGGACGTCCTTGGCGATGGACTCGGCCACGTCCTGCTCGGCGAGGTGTTCGCGGAGCGCCTCGGTGGCGAGGCGGAGCCGTTCGACGGGGTCCGTGGTCTCCAGGAGCCTGATCTTCTGGTCCGTAGTGAGGAACGGGGAGTATCCGGCGTTGTCCGCCAGGGCGCCCACGTCCTCGATCTGCTGCACGCGGTCCACGACCTGCCAGGCGCCGCGCTTGCGGAGCCAGTCGGTGGCCAGCGCCTTGTACTCCTTCATCAGCTCGGCGACCTGGCCGGGCACGGGGTCAGGCGCGGCCTCCTCGGCCTCGGTGCCCTCGACCCAGAGCGCGGCGCCTGGCCCTGTGGTGCCGGAGCCGATGCGGACGCGGTGCAGGCCGCGGATGAGGGCGCCGGGGTCGCCGTCGGCGAGGCGGCCCACCTGTTCGACGCGGCCGAGCACGCCGGTGTCCGCGTAGTTTCCGTCGACGCGCGGGACGAGCAGCACCCGTGGCTTCTCGCCCCGGGGCGCGGCTGCCTGTGCGGCCTCCACGGCGGCCCGTACGTCGCTGTCGGACAGGTCCAGGGGCACGACCATGCCCGGCAGCACGACCTCGTCATCGAGGGGCAGCACCGGCAGGGTGAGCGTTGCGGACGTCGAAGCCATGATCTCTCCCTCGGCAGGCAAGTTGAGCTATGTGGACTCAATGCTCTGGGAGGTGTGGATGTTCCCGCCCCGGAGGCGTGTTCGCTGTGAGCAAACGCCCCACCCCGCCGGGTCCCGGACCCCGCCCCACCCCGTCCCGGGTCAACACGGCGCCCCGCCGTGGGCTTCCCGTCGCCCCCGGAGGCGCCCGTAAACCACCCGCGCGAGCCCGCACGCCGCTGCGAGGATGGCGCCCATGCCGTTCCCGAGCCCTCACCCCGACACCACCACAGGACCCGTCGTCCTGGACCGTCGCGAAGGCCCCTACGGGGAGGTCGTCCTGCGGCGGCACGGCGAGCTGCTCCAGATCATCGCCAACGGGTGCTTCCTCATGGACACCTCCGACGGCCGCTCCGAGCGCCTGCTCGTGCGCGCCGCGCTGGACCGCCTGGACCGTCTCGCCCCTGGCACGGACGCGCCGGCACTGCTGATCGGCGGCCTGGGCGTGGGCTTCTCGCTGGCCGAGGCGGCGGCGGAGCCGCGCTGGGGACGCGTCACCGTCGTCGAGCGCGAGGAGGCGGTGATCGACTGGCACCGGGGGGACGGCCCCCTGTCGGCGGTCACGGCGGAGGCGCTGCGCGACCCGCGCTGCGAGGTCGCGCACGACGACCTGCTGTCCCATCTGCGCGCGGCCCCCGGACGCTACGACGCGGTGTGCATGGACGTGGACAACGGGCCCGGCTGGACCGTCACCGAGGACAACGGCTCCCTCTACGCGCCGTCCGGGCTCGCCCTGTGCCGCGAGGCGCTGCGGCCCGGCGGAGTGCTGGCCGTCTGGTCGGCCCAGCCCTCCCCCACATTCGACGACACATTGCGGAATGCCGGATTCACAAGGGTCCGTACCGAAGAGATCAGCGTCGCCCGAGGCGTCCCCGACGTGGTCCACTTCGCAACCAAACCGGCGTAGCCGCAGCCCACACGAGGCCCTTACGCTGCTGCCACACGCACACGAACAAGCCACAACACACCGCGGCGCACAGCAGGGGCGGGGCCGAATGGACCAGAAGAACACAACTCAGACACAAGGCAGCACGGCAGCCGCCGCAGCCACCCCTGGTGCCCAGCGCCGCATCCTGGTCGTCGAGGACGACCCGACGATCGTGGACGCGATCGCCATGAGGCTGCGCGCCGAGGGCTTCCAGGTGCAGACGGCGGGCGACGGGCCCGCCGCCGTGGACACGGCGGAGGCATGGCAGCCGGACCTCATCGTCCTCGACGTGATGCTGCCGGGCTTCGACGGGCTGGAGGTCTGCCGCAGGGTGCAGGCCCAGCGCCCGGTGCCGGTGCTCATGCTCACGGCGCGGGACGACGAGACCGACATGCTGGTCGGCCTGGGCGTCGGGGCCGACGACTACATGACCAAGCCGTTCTCCATGCGCGAGGTGGCGGCCAGGGTGCACGTACTGCTGCGCCGCGTCGAGCGGGCCACCCTCGCCGCGCACACGCCGCGCAGCGGGATACTCCGGCTCGGCGAGCTGGAGATCGACCACGCGCAGCGCCGGGTCCGGGTCACGGGCGAGGACGTGCATCTGACGCCGACGGAGTTCGACCTGCTGGTGTGCCTGGCGCACTCGCCGCGCGCGGTGCTCTCGCGGGAGCAGTTGCTCGCCGAGGTGTGGGACTGGGCGGACGCCTCCGGCACGCGCACGGTCGACAGCCACATCAAGGCCCTGCGCAGGAAGATCGGAGCCGAGCGCATCCGTACGGTGCACGGCGTGGGATACGCGCTGGAGACTCCGTCGGCCTCCCCGGCGTCCACCGCCGACGGATCCTGACGGCGACGGCACAGGGGCACTGGGACATGACCGACCTGGCCGGGCTGTCGCGGTCCCTGCGGACCCCCCTCGTACGCCTCGCACGCCGCGTCAGAGCGCGTGTCGAGCGCGACTGGGAGGAGAAGTGGGGGCCGCGCTGGGGCCCCGTGCTGCGCCGCGTCTGGGCGCGTGTGTGGGAGTGGCTGAAGCCCCTCGACCCGTACCGCTCGGTGAAGGCCGCGCTGGGCGCGCTGGTGATCGTCTCCGTGGTGATCACGACGCTGCTCGCCCTGTTCGCCGTCTATTCGGCGACCGAGCTGCGGGTGATCACGATCTTCTCGATCATCGCGTCGCTGCTGGTCACGCAGTTCGTGGCGCAGGCACTGACGGCGCCGCTCGACGAGATGACCGAGGCGGCGCGCGCCATGGCCGACGGGGACTACTCGCGCCGGGTGGGGCAGGTGCGGCGCGACGAGTTCGGGGAGCTGGCCGAGACCTTCAACCGGATGGCCGCCGATCTGGAGGCGGTCGACCAGCACCGCAAGGAGCTGGTCGCCAACGTCTCGCACGAGCTGCGCACCCCCATCGCGGCGCTCCGCGCCGTACTGGAGAACGTCGTGGACGGCGTCTCGGAGGCCGATCCGGAGACGATGCGCACCGCGCTCAGCCAGACCGAGCGGCTGGGGCGCCTCGTCGAGCACCTGCTCGACCTCTCGCGGCTCGACAACGGTGTCGTACCGCTGCACTCGCGCCGCTTCGAGGTGTGGCCGTATCTGGCGGGCGTGCTCAAGGAGGCGAACATGAGCAAGGGCTCCGGGCACGCCCGTACGGACGTCCATCTCCACCTGGACGTGTCACCGCCGGAGCTGACCGCGCACGCCGACGCGGAGCGGCTGCACCAGGTGGTCGCCAATCTCATAGACAACGCGGTCAAGCACAGCCCGCCGCACGGCCGGGTCACGGTCAGGGCGCGCCCCGGCGAGGGGGTGGAGAGCCTGGAGGTCGAGGTGCTGGACGAGGGCCCCGGCATCCCGGCCTCGGAGCGGCACCGGGTCTTCGAGCGGTTCAGCCGTACGCAGGGCGCCAAGGGCGGGCAGGGCGCGGGCGACGGGGGCACGGGGCTCGGTCTCGCCATCGCCCGCTGGGCCGTCGATCTCCACGGCGGGTGGATACGGGTGGCCGAATCCCCTCGGGGCTGCCGCATCCAGGTCACCCTCCCGGGGCTGGGAAAGGCACCCGGTTGACGTAAGCTCGAAGCCGAGGTGCGGTGGTGACACCGCAGGAAGCGCCCGTGACGCGGGATGTTCAGCGCCGACGCGAGATCCGTGACGCCGGAGAACCGGCCCACGGTTCCGGGCGCTGGGCAAAACCTTGTGTGTTTCCCGCCAAATCCTGGGCCGAAACCAGGCTTCGGATGTGACTTGCACGACGACAGGGCCATGCGGACTGCACCTCACGGCAAGAGGGGCGTAGCCTTTATTTCCGCTGTCCACCATCTTTAGGAACGCGGAAGAGGGCGGTTGCCGCCGTGTCGTCACAGTCCCCCAACAGCTCGAGCGTCTCGACCGATCAAGAGGGCCAGGGCAAGGACCCTGCCTCTGTTTTCGGACCAAACGAGTGGCTCGTCGACGAGATCTACCAGCAGTACCTCCAGGACCCGAACTCGGTAGACCGAGCCTGGTGGGACTTCTTCGCCGACTACAAGCCAGGTTCTGGCTCGGCGAGCGAGCCGGAGGGCGGGGAGACCCCCGCCGCCCAGGGCTCGGCTCCGGCATCGCCGGGCACCACCAGCGCCTCCGACGGAGCGGGCAAGCAGGCGGGCACGGGTGTTCCCGCGCCGTCTGCGGCTCCCGCCGCGCCTGCGGCGCCCGCGCAGCAGGCCCCGGCTCAGGCTCAGGCCGCGCCGAAGGCCAAGGCCGCGGCGCCCGCGCAGCCGAAGCCCGCAGCGAAGGCGGCGCCGGCGAAGGGCTCCGAAGCCGCTGACGAGGCTCCGTCGGGGCCCGAGTACCAGCAGTTGCGCGGCCCCTCGGCCGCCGTCGCGAAGAACATGAGCGCCTCCCTGGAGCTGCCCACGGCCACGTCCGTGCGCGCCGTTCCGGTGAAGCTGCTGTTCGACAACCGCATCGTCATCAACAACCACCTCAAGCGCGCCCGTGGCGGCAAGGTGTCCTTCACGCACCTGATCGGCTACGCCATGGTGCAGGCGCTGAAGGCGATGCCGTCGATGAACTACTCCTTCGCGGAGAAGGACGGCAAGCCGACGCTGGTCAAGCCGGACCACGTGAACCTCGGTCTGGCCATCGACCTGGTGAAGCCGAACGGCGACCGGCAGCTCGTGGTCGCCGCCATCAAGAAGGCCGAGACCCTCACCTTCTTCGAGTTCTGGCAGGCGTACGAGGACATCGTCCGGCGGGCCCGCGAGAACAAGCTCACGATGGACGACTTCTCCGGGGTCACGGTCTCGCTGACCAACCCCGGCGGCATCGGCACCGTCCACTCCGTGCCGCGCCTGATGCCAGGGCAGAGCGTCATCATGGGCGTCGGCGCGATGGAGTACCCGGCGGAGTTCCAGGGCACCTCGCAGGACACCCTGAACCGGCTCGGCGTCTCGAAGGTCATGACGCTGACCAGCACGTACGATCACCGCGTCATCCAGGGGGCCGCCTCCGGCGAGTTCCTGCGCCAGGTCGCCAACCTGCTGCTCGGCGAGAACGACTTCTACGACGAGATCTTCAAGGCCCTGCGCATCCCGTACGAGCCCGTGCGCTGGATGAAGGACATCGACGCGTCGCACGACGACGACGTCACCAAGGCGGCCCGGGTCTTCGACCTCATCCACTCCTACCGGGTGCGCGGCCACATCATGGCGGACACGGACCCGCTGGAGTACAAGCAGCGCAAGCACCCTGACCTCGACATCAACGAGCACGGGCTGACGCTGTGGGACCTGGAGCGCGAGTTCGCCGTCGGCGGCTTCGCGGGCAAGTCGATGATGAAGCTGCGCGACATCCTGGGCGTGCTGCGTGACTCGTACTGCCGGACCACCGGCATCGAGTACATGCACATCCAGGACCCGAAGGAGCGCAAGTGGATCCAGGACCGCGTCGAGCGGTCCCACGACAAGCCCGAGCGCGACGAGCAGCTCCGCATCCTGCGCAGGCTGAACGCGGCCGAGGCGTTCGAGACGTTCCTCCAGACCAAGTACGTCGGCCAGAAGCGCTTCTCGCTGGAGGGCGGCGAGTCCGTCATCCCGCTGCTGGACGCGGTGCTCGACGCGGCGGCCGAGTCCCGGCTGGACGAGTGCGTCATCGGCATGGCGCACCGCGGCAGGCTGAACGTCCTGGCGAACATCGTCGGCAAGTCGTACGCGCAGATCTTCCGGGAGTTCGAGGGCAACCTCGACCCGCGGTCGATGCACGGCTCCGGCGACGTCAAGTACCACCTGGGCAACGAGGGCACCTTCACCGGTCTTGACGGCGAGCAGATCAAGGTCTCGCTCACCGCCAACCCCTCCCACCTGGAGGCCGTGGACCCGGTCGTCGAGGGTGTGGCCCGCGCCAAGCAGGACATCATCGGCAAGGGCGGCACGGACTTCACGGTCCTGCCCGTCCAGCTCCACGGCGACGCGGCCTTCGCGGGCCAGGGCGTGGTGGCCGAGACGCTCAACATGTCGCAGCTGCGCGGCTACCGCACCGGCGGCACGGTGCACATCATCATCAACAACCAGGTCGGCTTCACGGCGGCGCCCGAGTCGGCGCGCTCGTCGATGTACTCCACCGACGTGGCCAGGATGATCGAGGCCCCGATCTTCCATGTGAACGGTGACGACCCGGAGGCCGTGGTCCGCGTGGCGCGGCTGGCCTTCGAGTACCGCCAGGCGTTCAACAAGGACGTGGTCATCGACCTCATCTGCTACCGCCGCCGCGGGCACAACGAGACGGACAACCCGCACTTCACGCAGCCGCTGATGTACAACCTGGTCGACAAGAAGCGCTCGGTGCGCAAGCTCTACACCGAGTCGCTGATCGGCAGGGGCGACATCACCCTGGAGGAGGCCGAGCAGGCGCTCCAGGACTTCCAGGGCCAGCTGGAGAAGGTGTTCACGGAGGTCCGCGACGCGACGACGGAGCCGGGTTCGCCCGAGGTCCCGGAGCCGCAGGCCGAGTTCCCCGTCCACCTGGACACCAGCGTGAGCCAGGAGGTCGTCAAGCGGATCGCCGAGTCGCAGGTCAACATCCCGGACCACGTGACCGTCCACCCGCGGCTGCTGCCGCAGCTCCAGCGCCGCGCGGCGATGATCGAGGACGACACGATCGACTGGGGCATGGGCGAGACCCTCGCCATCGGCTCCCTGCTGATGGAGGGCACCCCGGTCCGCCTGGCGGGCCAGGACTCGCGCCGTGGCACCTTCGGCCAGCGGCACGCCGTGCTGCTGGACCAGAAGACCGCGCAGGACTACACGCCGCTGCTCTACCTCTCCGAGGACCAGGCCCGCTACAACGTCTACGACTCGCTGCTCAGCGAGTACGCGGCGATGGGCTTCGAGTACGGCTACTCACTGGCCCGCCCCGAGGCGCTGGTCATGTGGGAGGCGCAGTTCGGTGACTTCGTCAACGGCGCGCAGACGGTGCTGGACGAGTTCATCAGCTCCGCCGAGCAGAAGTGGAACCAGACGTCCGGTGTGACGCTGCTGCTTCCGCACGGCTACGAGGGCCAGGGCCCGGACCACTCCTCGGCCCGGATCGAGCGGTTCCTCCAGCTCTGCGCGCAGAACAGCATGACGGTCGCCATGCCGACGCTCCCGTCGAACTACTTCCACCTGCTGCGCTGGCAGGTCCACAACCCGCACCACAAGCCGCTGGTCGTCTTCACCCCGAAGTCGATGCTCCGGCTCAAGGCGGCGGCGTCGAAGACGGAGGAGTTCACCACGGGCGGCTTCCGCCCCGTCATCGGCGACACCCACATCGCCTCCGGCGAGGGCGACCCGGCCGAGGTCCGCAAGGTCGTCTTCTGCTCCGGCAAGGTCTACTACGACTTGGACGCCGAGCGGCAGAAGCGCGGCGCCAAGGACACGGCGATCATCCGGCTGGAGCGGCTGTACCCGCTGCCCGGCAACGAGATCCAGGCCGAGATGGCGCGCTTCCCCAACGCGGAGAAGTACGTCTGGGCCCAGGAGGAGCCCGCCAACCAGGGCGCGTGGCCGTTCATCGCGCTCAACCTGGTGGACCACCTGGACCTGATCATCGGCTCGGAACCGGTGCCGAACGCGGACCGGCTCCGCCGGGTCTCGCGGCCCTCCTCGTCCTCCCCGGCCGTCGGCTCGGGCAAGAGGCACCAGGAGGAGCAGGCCCAGCTCGTCCGCGAGGTCTTCGACCTCTGATCCGGCGGTCGTGACCTCGCGGTCATGACCTGGTGGGCACGACAGGGGCCCGGTCCCGCGCGTGAGGCGCGGGGCCGGGCCCTTTGTCGTACGGGGTGCGTGTACGGGTCGCCGTACGGGTCGCGGCCCCTCGTCGCGTCGCGAGGGGCCGCCGTCCTGCCGTCAGCCCAGGTAGGGCTCGAAGTCCCAGTAGGGCCGCACCCGCTGGCGGGCCGAGAGGGTGTGGGTGTGCTGGGCACCCAGGGAGCGGGTCAGGCGCTGGAGCGCGTCCTCCTCGACCTTGCCCGCCTCGTCCCGCTCACGCAGCGCCCGCAGGTCCCCGGCAAGGGCGATCTCGCAGGAGAGCGTCAGCGGGTGGTCCGAGCCGAGCATCTGACGGGAGCGTCGCAGCGTGTCCCTGGACAGCTCGCACGCCTCCTCCAGGCGCCCGGTGAAGTTGCGCCCGCCCGCCGTGTTCAGGGCGCAGCCCAGCGTCCAGGGGTGGTCGTCCCCGAGGAGGGTGCGCAGGCCCACGAGGGCCTGCTCGAACATGTTCAGCGCCCCGTCCCTGTCGCCCTCGGCCTGGAGGACGAGGCCCGTGTTGGACTGCATGCCCGTGGGCACCGGGTGGGCCTGGCCGAGCAGTGCGCGGTAGCCGTTCTCCGCCTCGGTGATCAGATCGCGGGCCTGGGAGAGGTCGCCGTGCTCCCGCAGGTAGTTGCCGAAGTCGGTCAGCAGGGCCAGCGTGGTGAAGTGGCCGCGGCCGTGCGCCTGCTCGTGCTGCTCCAGCAGGGCGGCCAGCATGCCGCCGATGTCCTGCGGGGTGCTGGCGGCGCGGCGCAGGCACAGGGCGAGGTTGTGGCGTGCCCAGAGCGTCTGCGGGTGCTGTTCGCCCAGCACCTGGACGTGCAGCCGCATGCCCAGCTCCTGGCGGGCCAGCGCCTCCTGGTAGCGGCCCATGAGGCGGAGGTCGCGGGCGCAGGCGGTGCCGGAGTTGAGGGTGGCCGAGTGGCGGGCGCGCAGGACCTCCTCGCGCCTGCGGAGGGTGTCGAGGTCGATCTCGTACGCCTCGCTGTAGCGGCCGAGGAGGCGCAGCCCCACGCCCAGGTTGTGCTGCGCGTTGAGGGTGGTCCACTCCTCGGGGCCGAGCAGCCGGTGCGCCGTGGTGACGACCTCGCGCTGCACCTGGAGCGCCTCCGCGTACTGCCCCAGATAGCGCTGGTCGGAGGCGAGGCAGTTGGTGGCGAGCATCAGGGCGATGTCACGCCCGTCGGCGGAGGCGCGCAGCCGCTCCAGGACGGAGCGGTCCAGTTCGTACGCCTCGCGGAAGCGCCCGCTGGAGCGGAGGATGGAGCCCTGCTGGGCCGCGAGGTCGAGCATGGGCTGTGCCTGCGGTTCCATGATGCGCGACCAGCTGTCGCGCACCTGCTCGGCCAGTTCGGCCCCGGCCCGGAACTCGCCGCTGGAGAAGCAGTAGCGCAGGCAGTGCAGCACGAGGGCCTGCACGCGCCCGTCGGTGCTGCTCAGCGCACCGGACGGGCCCAGGTGGGGCATGAGTTCGGCGTAGCGGGGCCACTGCCTGCTGTCCATCGGGTCGCCCGGGTCGGCCTCGGCGAGCAGCCTGCGCACGACGCGGCGGTAGACGCCCCGGTCCTCGCGCCCGGTGAGCTGGCCGACGATGCTGTGCACCAGGCGGTGCATGTGGACGGACTCCTGCTGCGGACCCGGTTCGCCGACGGAGCCGCTGCGGGCCTCCCTGGTGACCACGGAGTAGTTGACGAGGGAGTCCAGCGCACGCGCCCAGTCGGGCAGGTCAGAGGTGATCCAGCGCAGGTTCTCGGGCAGCTCCGTGGCCGAGAGCCCGCGGGCGAGTCCGATGGGGATGCGGCCCGGCGCGAAGGACGTGCACAGCAGGAGCAGTTCCACCGTGCGGGGCTCGGACTGGCGCAGCTTGTTGAGCATCATCGACCAGGAGGCGAGCGTCGGCTGCGGATAGCCTTCGGTCCCCGACTCCTCGTCGAGGGGGACGATCTCGCCCTCGCGCACCTTGCGCAGATACTCGGCGGCGTCCATGTGGGACTCGCCCAGCCAGGCGGCGGCGTGGGCGAGCTGGAGCGGCACGTCCTGGAACTCGACGGCGACCTCGTCCGCGTCCTGGGCGCTCAGGTGCGGGGCGCGGCGCATCAGATACCCCGTGGACTCGGCCCGTTCAAAGCTGGGCACCTCGACCACGTCCGTCGAGGAGCCCCAGGCGCGGTTGCGGGAGGTGATCAGGACGTGTCCCGAGCCGCCCCTCGGCAGCACCTTGGTGGCCTCCTCGACGTCCTCCCAGCCGTCGAAGATGACGAGCCAGCGCCCGTAGGGCTCGCCCCTGCGCAGTGCCTCGCGCACCACGCGGATGCGCTCGCCCGGCTCGGAGCCGGAGCGGAGGCCGAGCTGGGGTGCCAGTTCGCCGAAGCGCTCGCGCTGGGTGCCGCGCTGGTCCGAGTTGACCCACCAGACCACGTCGTAGTCGGAGCTGAAGCGGTGTGCGTACTCGGCGGCGAGCTGGGTCTTGCCGATGCCCGACATCCCGACGAGGGTGCACGCCGAGGCGCCGCGTGCCGCGTCCATGAGGGTCTGCTGCATGCGGTTGAGCAGTTCGTCGCGCCCGGTGAAGCGGGGGTTGCGGCGCGGGACCTCGCCCCACACGGCGGGCGGGTCGTTCGGATAGCGGGAGCCCGCGCCGTCAGGGACCTGCCTGGAGGTCGCCATGGGCAGTTCGAGCCTGGTCAGCAGCCTGCGCTCGGCCTCGGCCTCGCCGACGCCCCACAGATCGACCGGTTCCAGGACGGCGGTGGCGGGCAGCAGGGAGCGGTTGGTGAGGTTGACGGCGGCGAACCGCTCGGCGTTGTCCGCGACGTAGCCGCGCAGCACGTCGTTCCACTCGCCCTCACGGCGGGGGCCGAGCTGGAAGAACCAGTCGCTGAGGACGAGCAGCACCCGTCCCGTGGCGAGCTGGAGATCGCCGAGCGCGTCCTCCAGCCGCTGTTCCCTGGACGGGTCCCAGCGCTGGAGCGTCACCCGGTGACCGTGGCGCTCCAGTGTGTGGGCGATCCAGGTGGCCCAGGGCCGGTGATAGCCGGGAAAGGCCACCACGACGTGTGCCGCCGGCCCCTGCTCCCGTGCACCGCCCTCGCCCTGCCGCCGCTGAGCGACCATGCGCGCGTCTCCCTCGTTGTGTGCCCCCGCGGCATCCGGTGATGACGCGTTGGCGATATTACCGAAAGTCACCCATGTGTGACATACCGTTGGCGGCGGCGAAGTGGTACGCCGCGCTGCCCCAGGCTCAGCAGATGACGCTCCATCCCTATCGCGAACTCACGGCCCGTGCACGTCAGTTGGCCGGACTCCAGGAGGATCGGCAGCGCTTCGGCCACCTGCTCGCGGTACTCCTCGCGGTGGCCCCGGGCGGCGGCGCGGGCCGCGGGGGTCGCGCCGGGGCGCTCGGCGATCCTGTCCCACAGGTCGGCGAGCGCGAGATGCGCGTAGGTGCCCTGGAGTACGCCGCTGAAGGGCCGCGGGTCGAGGCGCCAGGCGACGCGGTACACCGCCTCCTCACCGGCGTGGTGGAGCGGCGCGAGGTCCCCGAGGACGGCGAGTTTGCTGTGCTGGATCTCGTGGACGAGCACCTCGGCCATGTCCGGGGCGCTGTCCGGCAGTCCGGTGAGCACGGCCCAGGGCGCGGCACGCAGGGTGGCGCTGGAGACTCCACCGGGTGACGGGTCCAGCGGCACCAGCGCGCGGGTCAGCGAGGCGACTTCGGCGGCCCGCGCTGGGTCGGCGGACTCCAGCAGCGCCAGCGCGGAGCACCAGCGCGTCAGCCAGGGCCCGGCCGGGGTGCCGCGCGCGCCCTCGCCGCCTCGTGCGCGGGCCCCGCCGCGCGGCACGGGGCCGCCCCGGCCCCTGAGGCGGTACGGGCCTGAGTCGTCCAGCCTGGCCCTGCTGCCCGGCAGAGTGCTGAGGCCGCGCCAGCCGACGCCCGCCGCCCTGCTGTACGGGCGCGTCAGCAGCAGTCCGCTGCGGCGGCCCTCGGGGGTGAGGCGCAGGCTGCGCGGCCCGGCGACGAGGCGTACGCGCGGCGCGTGGGCCTCGTACGTGCCGATACCGGGGAGGACGAGGCGCCCTTCGTCGGTGGGCAGGGTGATCCGGAATCCGGTGCGGGCGTGGAGGGCGACGGCGACGGCGACGGCCCCGAAGCGCAGGAGTGCCTGTTCGAAGGGTTCGCGGGACGGGGCGAGAGCGGAGGGGCCGGAGGGGGCGGGGGTGTCCGGGGCTCCGGGGGGCGCGGGTGTCGCAGGGGGCGCGGGTTTCACGGTGTCCCCGTAAGGACCGGCCTCCCCCTGGGGCCCAGCCGCACCGTGCGTCGGGTCGGCGACATCGGTGTTCAGCGCGTGCGCCAGCCAATCGCCGACGGCCGGGTAGGCCAGCGCCTCCCTGACCTCGGCGGGGCGACGGCTCTCGGCGCGTTCCAGCAGTTCCCAGTGCTGCGCGAGCCGTTCGCGCGCGCAGTCGCCGAGCCCGGCGCGCCCGGCGCGGTCGAGCAGCGACTTCAGCAGCACCAGGCGGTGGCTGTGCAGCCCCGCGTGCAGCAGCGCGAGGTCGGCGGGGCCCGGCCGGGTGCGGGACATGCGCGCCAGGGTCCCGGAGTCCACGGCAAACGTGTTCGCAGCAGTACGCACCGCTCCCCCTCCCAAGCCACAGATGTGGCCGAATACCGCCCCTGGAGGCTGTCCGGCGCCCCTGGGCGCCCCCGTCAGCCGCCGTGGAACGTGCCGTCGCTCCCGTCGCACCAGATCTCGGCGAGCTGCGCCGGGCGACGGAGCACGTGGGCGACCGCCTCGGTGAGAACCGGGTCGTCCATGGCACGCAGGGTGCGCAGGTCAACGCCTGAGAGATCGGGCAGCGCGGGTACCCCGGCGGTCTCCCGGACCCGCTCGGCGGTCGCGGTGTCGCTCTGCTGCACCACGCTCTTTCTCCTCCCTGACGCCCCGCGCCGGAGGCTTGTCACCGCGGATGAAGTTTCCTTCCCGACGCCCTGGATACGGAAACCCGTTCGGCCGCCGAGCCTCGGTGATTCGGCCGACGCGCCGCCTGTGCCGTCCCGTCACCCTCCCAGGGCTGCGATGCGCGCGTCCGTGGCGCGCACCTCGTCCTCGGGGACGCCGAGCCCGAGCCCGCGCAGGCGGCGCCATTCGGCTCTGGCCGCGCGGTAGTCGGCGAGGGCAGCGCCGGGGCGGCCCCTGGTCTCGTGGAAGGCGCCGCGTCCGAAGCGGGCCCTGGCGGTGACGTACGGGTCGGGCCCGGCGGCGCCGGTCCCGCCCTCCCAGGAACCGGAACCTGAGCCGGAACCGGCCTCGGCCCCGGACGCGGGCCCCGGTCCGTCCTCGGGTCCGTCCGCAGAGCGTGCCTCGGACAGCGCCCGGTTGAACGCCTCCTCGGCGCGCCCGTGCTGGGGGTCGCCCGGCGGGAAGTGGCGCCGGGCGAGGCCGAGCCGCAGCCAGGCGCGCGCTCGCGGCCCGGGGTCCGCCGCCTTGCGCGCGGCCTGCTCCAGCAGGTGGCAGCCTTCGTAGAGGTCGGGCAGGAAGCCCTCGCGGTCGAACTTGTCCACCAGGACGTCGCCCAGCAGGAGCTGGATACGGGCCAGGAGCGGGCCGCTCGCCGGGGCGCCGGTCAGCGCCTCGCGCAGCACGCCCTCGGCGCGTGCCGCGTCGGCCGCCTCCGTCAGCAGCATCTCGCCCCACTCGGTGAGCAGGGCGCAGCGCCGCACGCTGTCGCGCTCGGTGAGGGACTCGGCCCGCGCGTACGCCTCGTCCGCCTCCCGCCAGGCGCGGGCCTCGCGGTGCACGCGTGCCCGCTCCCGTACGCACTGGAGCCGCAGCGGCACGCTCTCCCCTGCCGCCGCCTCGGCGTCGTCGAGGATGGCCAGCACCTCGTCGGTTCCGGCGCCGGTCAGCCGCAGCGCGTCCGTCAGGTCCAGGAGCGCCGCGCAGCGCTCGCGTTCGTCGGCGCCCGTGGCGGCCAGCAGTCCGGCCGCGGCGCGGAGTTCGGCCGCCGCCTCGTCGGCGCGGTGGCCGTTGCCCGTGCCGGAGCGGGCGAGGGCGAGCAGGACGCGGCCCAGGCGCAGCCGTCTGGTCCGCTCGGTCTCGGCGGGCAGCGGCAGGCTGTCCCGGACGGTGTCCGGATCGCCGGGGCCCGAAGCGGCGGCCATCAGGGTGGAGCCGCCCATCGCGCGCAGGGTGCGTTCCGCTTCGAGGAGGTGGGCGGGGTCGCGCTCGGCCTCCCACAGGTCGTGCTGGACGGCGGCCAGTTCGAACCGGCTCGCCACGCTGTCCCCGCCGCCCCCGCTGTCCCCGCCGTCCCCGCTGAGCAGGGCCGCCGCGTCGTGGAGGAGCCCCCGGGCGCTTCCTGGGCTGCGGCGCGCCTCCCCGGTCTCGGCGAGGGCGTGCAGCACCTGCCCGAGGACGAGCCTGGCCCGTACGGGGTCCGCAGGGTCCACGGGGCCGGCGGTGCCGTCGTCCGGGGTGTCTTGGGCTGCGGCCGCCGCCCCGCCCTCGGCGGCGGCCAGCGCCGCCTCCGCGTACGCGCGTGCCTGGTGGAGCAGTTGGGGGTCGCCCTGTGACCACCACTGGCGCAGCAGCCGCTCCGCCTCGGCCAGACCGCCGGGCGCGGCCCGCTCAGGCCGGTACCAGCGCACGACGCGGGCCGGGATCTCCGCGAACAGTTCGTCCTCGGTCCCGTCGGCGGCCCGTCCTGGCTCGCGCCCGGCCGCGGCTCCTGCGACCGGCGGCAGCGGGTCGCCCGCGCGGCCCGAGAGGCGGGCGACGGCGAGCGCGGGGAAGTTGCGGGTGCCCCGGCCGAAGTGCCGGGCCACGTACTCCGAGAGGTACTTGAGCACCAGCACGGCGGCGCCCTGGTCCAGGGACTGGAGGAGGAGTTCCTGCACGCCCGGGACGAACGCGTAGCGCGGCCCGGCGGCGCCCTCGATGTCGGGCAGCCGCTCCAGCAGCCCGCTGAGCAGCACCTCGGCCAGTTCCATGGGCCCCGTGTCAGGCAGCATCGCCTCCTGGACGAGCTGGATGACGGGCAGCACCAGGGGCACCGCCGCGAGGTGCACTGCCAGATGAAGGGCGCCTGGCGAGGCGCTCGCACGGAAGGCGCCCAGCAGCTCGCGCGGGTCCCCGGGGACACCCGAGGCGTCGGGCGGAGGCGGCATGGCGCGGTGGCGGGGACGCACCCAGGCCGCCGCACCGCGCACGGTGCGCCGTCCGCTGCCGCCCAGCAGCTTCGCCCAGTTGCCGAGCGCCGCCGCGGTGGGCAGCAGCACGGGCACGGGCAGCGCGTCGTGCGCGGGCGGCGGGCCGTAGCCGTCGGGCTCGAAGGTGACCTTGCCGCCGTCGCCGCCGTCGCGCACCAGGAGGCCGGGTTCGGCCGGGAGCGCGGTGCGCGGCCACAGCCGGGGCGGCAGCGGCTGGACGACGGCCAGCGGGGAGCAGCCCGACCAGCGGTGCAGCAGCCGCTGGGCCGCGCCGTCCTGCCAGAGCGGGCCCACGCAGTCGCTGACGAGGAGGGTGAGGCGGCGGCCCGTGGTGTCGCGGTACCTGTCGGCGGGGCGCAGCCGCGCCGTGCCGCGTTCGGGTCCGGTGCCGATGAGCGGGGTGCCGTCGGCGGCGCGGTGCAGGTACAGCGCCTGTACGTCGCGGAAGGCGCCGAGCTGTTCGCAGGTCTGGCGCAGTGAGTCGAAGGTGAGCTGCCACACGGACGTGGTGGGCGAGGCGTCCATCAGCAGCAGCACCTCGGCCTCGCGCCGCACCACGGGGCCGAAGACGGGGTGCACGGAGGCGCCGCGCGCGCTCAGGTCAGCGGTCGCGTCCTCGTCGAGCGGGCCCGGCACGGGCGGGAGCGGCGGGCGGTAGCCGAGGAGGGGGCGCAGGGCGCGCTGGAGCCCGAGCAGGCCCGAGAGCGTCCCCGCGGCCGGTGCCCGGACGGGGAAGGCGCGCGGGGGCCCGCCGCCGTGCCTGCCGGGCGCGTACAGCGAGACGGGGGAGGCGCGTTCGTCCTGCGTGAGCGTGCGGTCCCCGCGCGCGGCGGCGTGCGGGGGCGCCTGCTCCCGGCTGCCCTGGCGGCGCGGCTCGCCCGTGGTGTACGGAAGCTCCGCGAGCACCGGCTCGGCCTCTTCGGGGGCCTCGCCGGTCCAGCGGGCGAGCCAGATCGCCTCGGCGACCTCCTCGGCCGTCGGGTCCCAGCCCGCTTCCCGCAGCCGGGTGATCAGCTCGGCGAGCCGGCCTGTGAGCCGCCTGTCAGGCGGCGTCGACATAGGCCATCACCTCGGGCGGTCCAGCGGACGCAGCAGCATCTCGGCGAGGCGGTTGCGGGTGACCCGCTCAGCCCCGGGAGCGCGCTGCGTCAGGAACAGGGCGTTGAGCAGTTGGTCGGTCGCTATCACCTGGCCCGGTTCGCGCTGGAGGAAGCGCTCCACGAACTCCTCGCCCTCCGCCAGCGCCTCCTCGCCCAGATGGGCTGTGACCATGGCGGCGAGCTGCTTCTCGCCGGGCGGCTTCAGCTCCAGTTGGATGCAGCGGCGCAGCAGGGCCGCCGGGAAGTCGCGCTCCCCGTTGGAGGTGAGGACGATGAAGGGGAACGTCGTGCAGCGCACCCTGCCGCCGGTGACGGGGACCTTCCTGCCGTCGTCCGTGAGCACCTCGGTGACCGGCTCGCGGTCGGCGCTGCGCTCCAGCTCCCTGATGGTGAACTCGCCCTCCTCCAGGACGTTCAGGAGGTCGTTGGGGAGGTCGATGTCGCTCTTGTCCAGCTCGTCCACGAGGAGGACACGGGGCAGCCCGTCCTCCTCCGCGGGCAGCAGTGCGGTGCCCAGGGGGCCCAGCCGGATGTACGAGCCGACGGGGGGCCGTTCGACGCGCTCCCCCTCGATGGCGCGGTCCAGCTGGACGTCCTGAAGCCTGCCGATGGCGTCGTAGTGGTAGAGGCCGTCCTGGAGGGTGGTGCGGCTGACGATGGGCCAGCGCAGCACGCGGCCGAGCCCCAGCTCGTAGGCGACGGCGTGGGCCAGCGTGGACTTGCCCGTTCCGGGGTTTCCCGTGACCAGGAGGGGGCGGCGGAGGTACAGGGCCGCGTTGACGGCCTCGACCTCCTCGGGGCGCGGGTGCAGGTTCTCGACCAGCGCTCTGCGCACGCCCAGGCGCCTGGCCGCGTCGCCGCCTTCGCCGTCCTCGGCGCCGGGCCCGCTCGTCTCGTCACCCGACGGGAGGGTGAAGTCCCGCCAGGGGGGCGGATCGGGTAACCGCCGCACGCCGTCGTGCGGGAGGCCCGCTCCCCGGTAGATGCGCCAATCGCTCACTGTGGACTCCTCATGGCTGTTGGACCGGCATCTTAGGTGTCATGACGGCCGTCCAGGGCGCAGCCGCGGCGCGCGCAGCGGTCCGTCGGGGAGCGGTGGCCCATGCGGCGGATCGTAGATGAGGACGATGTCCCGTGCCCAGGCCGAATCGGGGTCGGGTACGGCGGGATCGGCGTTGAGGTTGCGCAGGGTCCTGATGCGTTCGGGGAGCCGGTGCGCCGTGCCCGCCTCGGCGAGGAGCGCCGCGGCCCTGTCGTGGAACTCGGCGCAGTCGGTGTGCGTCTCGTCGCAGCGCCGCCACAGCGCCACGGCGTGTCCCGCGGTGAGCGCCGCGGTCATGGCCCCGGCGCCGCGCCCCCCTGACGTACGGGAGCAGTGGACGGGCACGGCGCCCGGCGGCACGGCGGACAGGCGGCCGTAGACCGCGCTGTCGCTCTCGGGAAGGGCCGCCTCGTGTCCGTCGCGCAGGACCTCGCCGCGCAGCGGCACGGTCTCCAGGGGCCCTTCGGCGGCGCCGTTCCAGCGGGAGCGCCACTCCGGGGTGAGGCCCTGGCGCCAGCGCAGCCCGTCGCGCAGGACGACGAGGCGGCGGCGGCCCAGGGGCAGGGTGTGCGGGTTGAAGGGCTCGCCGGGGTCGGGCGGGCGGGCCCGCCATTCGTCCAGGGGCTCGTCGAACAGCCCGCGCGGCACCATGAAGTCCACGGCGGCCAGGTGCTCGCCGACGTCCCCCTCGTCCAGCGCGGTGGCCAGCGCTGCGCGGATGTCGCGCTCCAGCTCCTCGCGGGGGACGCCGGTCTCGTTGTGGCGTACGGGGGTGATCTGGCCGTCCTCCTGGAGGAGCTTGACGCGCCAGGCGTGGGTTCCGTAGACGTCCGGATCGATCTCGATGAGGACGTCCGCGTGGGCCGCGCGTGCGGCGCGGGCTCCGTCGAGGATGCCGGGGACCTGGGCGCGTACGACCTCGTTCTGGAGCGTGACGGCGGTCCCCAGGACCCAGTCGCGCAGGGCCCCGTGCGCGGCGTGCGCGGCCTCCGGGGTGCCTTCGAGGGGCTCGGGCTCCACGAGGGCGGCGAGCGCCGTGGCTCCGGGGGCGCCGGGGAGGCCCGGGTTGTGGGGCGCTGAGCCAGCGCCCGAGGTGCCGGGGACGGTCGAGAGCGCCGCGCAGACCTTCGCCGCGTACAGGACGACGGCCTCCAGCTCCAGGTCCGAGGTGCCCTCGGGCCCGCCGTTCCCGGCCGACTGGCCGTCGTGCGGGGCGTAGAGCAGCCCGGCGCCCTCGCGCCAGCCGCGCGGGGCGTGGGTGTCCATCGCGTAGGAGGACTGGAGCACGAGGCGCCGCACGTCGTTGACCATCTCCAGCACCTGGCCCGCGCTGCCGGGTGGCGCGAGGGCGCCCAGCAGCCCGTAGAGCTGCGTGCGGCGGTCGGGCGTGAAGCCGTAGGGGCGCAGTTCGGCGGGGGCCTGTACCTGTGTACGGGGCCAGCTCGCGCCGAGGGCGAGATAGCGGCGCAGATGGTGCCGGTCGTGTGCGCGCAGCACCTCGTGCCAGAGGCGTGCAGCGCGCGGGCCCTCGTCGCACAGTGCCCTCAGCGAGGTGGCGGGGACGGCGAGCCCGGAGCCGCCCTGCGCCTTGGCCTGCCCCTTGCTGAGGCCGATGACCGCGCCGCGCGCGAGGTCCACGACGGGGCCGCCCGAGCAGCCTGGCGGCAGGAAGCCGCCGCGCAGCACGAGGGGGCCGCCGCTGCCGCCGCTGGCCATGCCGGTGCCGCCGAGATAGACCTGCCCGCCGCCGGGCGCTGACGTCCAGCCGTAGAGGCCGATCTCGGCGGGGGTGAGGGAGGAACGGTCGCTGAGCCAGAGGCAGTCGGGGTCCGTGGCGCCGGGGACGCGGATGAGCGCGACATCGGGCAGCGGCCAGTGCGCCGGCGGGCCCTCGGGATCGGCCGGTGCGGGCAGGCCGAAGGCCAGCTCGCCGGTGTGGGTCACGCCGTCCGCCGTGGTGACACCGATGACGCGCTCGCCCCTCCACACGGCACCCGCCCCCTTGGCCACGACATGCGCGCACGTCAGCACCCATTCGGGGGCGACGAAGAAACCACTGCCCCAGAACGCGGCGCTCCGTCCGTCATACCCGTCACCGGCCCTGCCGATGCGCACGACACCGCGCCGGACGAGCTCTTCGAGGGCGCTCACGTGACACGCGAGGCGCACGGCGGCACGGCGACCCGCGGGCGGTGCGGCGGATGTGTGCGTGCCCCGGCCCGTGCGCGGGCTCGACGTACTGAGCGGAGTGTGACCATGCGACCCACCATGCGACCCCCGATTCCCCCCGGACCTCCCCCGAGTGAGGCGTGTGGGAGTGAAGGCTAGTGCCCTGCTCCGACAGGCGGGAGGGGGCGGAAGCGGCGGTGACAGAGCTGTGGCCTTGGCTGCCGCCTTGGCGGGGTCACCAGAGGAAGGGTTCGAAGTTCCAGTACGGGCGCTCCCGTTGGCGCGCTGCGAGGGTGTCGGGGTGCTGTGCGCCCAGCGAGCGGCTCATGCGTCGGAGGGTGTCCTCCTCGGCCCTGGCCGCCTCCTCCGGTTCACGCAGCGCCCGCAGATCGGCGGCGAGGGCGATCCCGCAGGAGAGGGTCAGCGGGTGGTCGTCGCCGAGCGTCGTCTGTGCGCGGCGCAGGGTGTCGCGGGTCAGCTCGTACGCCTCCGTCGGCCGCCCGGTGCGGTCGCGTCCGCCCGCCGCGTTCAGGGCGCAGCCCAGCGTCCAAGGGTGGTCGTCGCCGAGCGGTGTCCGCAGCCCCGCGAGGGCCTGCTCGAACAGGTTCAGCGCCCCGGCCTCGTCGCCCAGGTCCCGGCGCACCAGGCCCTGGTTCGTGAGCATGGCCGTGACGACCGGGTGGGCCTGGCCGAGCAGTTCGCGGTAGCCGTCCCCCGCCTCCTTGACCAGATCGCGGGCCAGGGTGAGTTCACCGCGCTCGCGCAGGTGGTTGCCGTAGTCGGTCATCACGGCCAGCGTCGCGGCGGCGTGAGGGCCGTAGCGGCCCTGGTGCTCGGCGACCAGGGGGGCCAGTTGTGGGCCGAGGCCCCTGGGGCCCCCATCCGCTCCGGAGTGGCGGCGGCACCGGAGGAGCGTGTGCCGCGCGGAGAGGGTCATCGGGTGCTCAGGGCCTAGCGCGCTCTCGTGCAGTTGCAGGGCGATCTTCTGGCGCTCCTCCGCCTCGTGGGGGAAGCCCATGAGGAGCTGGTCCCGTGCGCAGGCGTGGGCGGATTCCAGGGTGGCGGGGTGGCGAGCGCCGAGGGTCTCCTGCCGGGTGTGGAGGGTCTCCATGTCGTTCCGGTAAGCCTCCTCGTAGTGGCCCAGCAGACGCAGGCCGCTGCCGAGCCCGTGCCTGGCCTCCATCGCGAACGGGTGCTCGGGGCGCAGCGTGCGGAGCGTCTCGCTCACCAGCTCGCTCTGTTCCGCGTGGGCCCGCGCGTACCTCCCCTGAAGGCGCAGGTCGGTGAGATGACGACTCTCCAGCGTCAGGCGTGCGAGGGGGTCGGCCCTGGCGCTTCCCTTCCGTCGCAGGGCGCCCGTGTCGAGGTCGTACGCCTCGCGGAAGCGGCCCAGGGCGCGCAGGAGGTCGCCCTGGACGACGGTCAGGTCAAGCATCGGGCGGGCGTCCTGGGCCATGGCCGTCGCCCACTCCTGGCGCACCCGCGCGGCCAGTTCGGCACCGTCCCGGAACGCGCCGCTGGAGGCGCAGTAGCGCAGACAGTTCAGGACCAGGCCGCGTGCGCGGGTGTCGGTGCCGCGCGTCGCTCCGGAGGGGCCGAGATGGGGCAGGAGCGCGGCGTAGCGGGGCCACTGCCGGGGGACTTCGGGCTCGCCCGGATCCGCTTCGGTGAGCGCGCGGAGCGCGACGGCACGGTACGCCGCGCGGTCCTCGTCGCCGGTCAGCCGTCCGATCATGCTGTGCACCACGGGGTGCATGCGGACGGCCTCCTGCTGCGCGTCCGGCCCGTCGGGGAAGCCGCCAGGTCGCTCCCTGGTCAGGACGGAGTAGCCGACGAGGGTGTCCAGCGCGCGCGCCCACCCCTGCGGCTCTGAGACGATCCAGCGCAGGCTCTCGGGCAGCTCGGCGGCCGGGAGTCCGGACACGAGGCCGATGGGGATACGGCCCGGCGCGAACGCGGCGCACAGCCGCAGGAGTGCGTAGGACGAGGGTGCGCTCGCCCGTAGCTGGTTGAGCACCAGCGACCATGCCGCGAGGGTGGCCTCGCTGCCCTCCAGGTCCGTCGTGCCGTCGCGCAGTCTGCGCAGATACTCGGCGGCGTCCATGCGGGACTCGGCCAGCACCGAGGCGGCCTGGGTCAGGGCGAGGGGCAGATCCCCCAGTTCGGCGGCGACCTCTTCCGCTTCGTCGGCGCTCAGGTGCGGGGCCCGGCGCAGCAGATAGCCGGTGGACTCGGCGCGGTCGAACCCGGGCATCTCGACGACCTCGGCCGAGGTCCGCCACGCGCGATTGCGTGAGGTGATCAGCACGTGGCCAGGACTGCCCTGCGGCAGCAGCCCGTCCGCGCCCTCCGGCTCCTCCCAGCCGTCGAGTACGAGCAGCCAGCGCCGGTAGGGCTCGCCCGTGCGCAGCGCCTCCCGTACCGCGCGGACGCGCTCGCCGATCTCGGGGCCCGTGTCCAGGTCCAGCGCCGCCGCCAGTTCCGCGAGGCGTTCTCGCAGGGTGGCGCGCCGGTCGGCGTCGATCCACCAGACGACGTCGTAGTCCGAGCCGTAGCGGTGCGCGTACTCGACGGCCACCTGCGTCTTGCCGATACCGGCCATCCCTACGAGGGCGCAGACGGAAGCTCCCGGCTCGGCGTCCATGAGGGTCCGCTGCACGCGGGCGAGCAGTTCGTCGCGCCCGGTGAAGCGGGGGTTGCGGCGCGGGACTCCGCCCCATACGGCGGGCGGGTCGTTCGGGTAGCGGGCGCCGACAAGCTCTCTCGGGTTCGGGTTTTCCCTAGGGGTCGCCTCCAGATCGAGCCGGGCCAGCAGCCTGCGTTCCGCCTCCGTCGCGTCCAGGCCCCGCAGGTCCACCGGTTCCAGCAGAGCGGCGGCGGTCGACAGGGGAAGGTCGGTGAGGGCGACGGCGGCGAACCGCCCGGCGTTTCTCGCCACCAGACCGCGCAGCGCCTCGTCCCACTCACCCTCGCGACGCGGACCGAGCTGGAAGAACCGCTCACTGAGGACGAGGAGCACAGGCCCGGAGGTGAGCAGCAGATCGCCGAGTGCCTCTGTCAGATCCTGTTCCCTGGGCGGGTCCCAGCGATGGAGGGATGTGCGCTGCCCGTGCGCTTCCAGCGTGCGGGCGATCCATGCCGCCCATGCGCGGTCGGGGCCGGGGAAGACGACCGTGATGAGCTGCTGCGACTGCACCGGTTCGGGTTCCGGCTCCGGTTCCGGTACGGGCTCCGGCTCGCGGTGCGGCGTCCGGCCGAGCAGTCTCCGCCTCGCCCGCTCCACGAGGCCGGGACGCGACGCTTCGGCGTCGGGCTCGAACTCGATCTCGAACTCGACCTCGGGCTCGGGCTCGGCGCCGGGCTCGATGCGGAACTCGGGCAAGGCCCCGGCCTCCCAGCCGGGCTCGATGCGGAACTCGGCTCCGGGCTCCGTCGGCACCTCCGTCGGAGTGGACGCGAGCGGGGCGCGGGGCGCGTAGCGGCGTACGACCTGGGCCGGGATCTCCGCGAAGGGCTCGGGCAACGCGGGGAACGCGTCGTTCTCGGCGCCCCCGGACAGCTCCGGCGCGCCCTCGCCTTCCGCGAGCCGGGCGAGGGCGAGCGCCGGGAAGTTGCGTGTGCCGCGGCCGAAGTGCTGCTCCACGTAGGCGGAGCAGAGGCGCAGCACCATCAGCGCGTCCCCCTTGGGCAGCACCCGCAGCAGCGCCTCACGCACACCGGGGGCGAACTCGTACCAGCCTTCGGACTCCCCCCGGCGCAGCAGTCCGCTCAGCACCACCTCGGCCAGGACGGAGGGGCCGCTGCGCGGCTGGGTCGCGCGCTGGACCATGCGCATCACCGGGAGGGTCAGCGGCACGGCCGAGAGCGCGACGGCCAGTTCGAGCGCGGGCCTGGAGGCCGTCTGCCGGAAGGTGCGCACGAGCCGCCCGGGGTCCGCCTCGCCCGGTGCGGGACGCGGCCCGGCCGAGGGGTGGTCGGCCTGTACCCAGCCCGCTGCGGCGGGCAGCGAGACCCCGGTGGTGCCCGACATCAGCCGCGCCCAGGTCTCCAGCGCGGCCGGGGTGGGGGCGAGTACGGGTACCGGGACACGGGCGTCCTGGCCGTACGCTCCGTCCCGGCCCCCACCCCCGCCCCCGTCCGACTGCCGGAACTCCAGCCTGCCGCCCAGCCCTTCGCGCCGCCGCAGCAGCCCGGCCGAGGCGGGCAGGTGGGTGCGCCCCCACATGCGCTGCGGAAGCGGCTGGACGACGGCGACGGGCGAGGTCCTGGACCAGCGGTGGAGCAGCCGCTGCATCCGTCCCGTACGCCACAGGGGCCCCGCACAGTCGCTGAGCACGAGGGTGAGCTGCCGCCCCGTGGGGTCGCGCAGCAGTTCCGGGGCGCGCGGCCGACGGCCGGGGTCCCAGTCGCGGCTCACGGTGGCCGCGCCGCTGTCGTCCATGTGCACGTAGTGCACCAGCACTTCGCGGAAGACGCCGGTCCCCTCGCAGAGTCTCCGCAGGTCGGTGAGGGTCGCCGTCCACACGGCCGTCGAGGTGGAGACGTCCATCAGCAGTTGCAGCCGCGCCTCGCGGCGTCCGCTGTCCTGGAGTACGGGCAGCAGCAGTCCGCTCACTGCCGCGCGCTCCGCCGTGGCCTGCTCGTCGAGCTGCTGGAGCGCCACGTGGACGGGCGGGCGGTAGCGGCGCAGCGGGCGCAGCGCGCGCTGCATCGGCAGGGGGTCGGGGAGCGCGGTGGCCCCGGGGGCCCGTACCGGGAAGGGTGCCCGCCCCCCGGCCGGGACGCCCTGTCCGGCGCCGGGGTGGTGCGCGGGGTGCAGCGGCAGCCGCTCGGGAAGGGGCGCCCCGGTGCCGGGCGGCGGGGGTTCGGGTGAGGCGCTGCGCGTGCCGGGCGGCGGCCCCGCCGGTACGTGCCCGCCTCGGTCCGCGCCCTCGCCGGCCACGCCGCCGCACCCCGTACCCACCCAGCGCGCCAGCCACAGCGACTCGGCCAGTTCGCGCGGCGTGGGGTCGCCGCCCGCGTCGCGCAGCCGTCCGACCAGCTCCATGAGCGGGTCGGACGGCCCCGAAGGCCGGTCCGGGGGCCGGTCCGAAGGCCCGTCCGGGGGCGGAGACGGAGGCGGGGACGGGGACGTCATCGGCGCGAGCCCGTCATCCGTGCGGGCCCGGCTCGGTCTGGTCCAGTGGCCGCATCAGCAGCTCGGCCAGCCGGTCCCGGTCGACGGCGCTGTCGAGACCCGCGTGCTGGGTCAGATAGATCGCGTTCAGCAACTGGTCAGCGGCGCGCAGGGAGCCGGGGCTGCTCTGGAGGAAGTGCCGGATGAGCGCGTCGTTGCGCTCGGGGTCCTCGTCCCCGAAGTGGGCGCGCACCATGGTGCCGAGGCGGTCGGCGCCGTGCGGGTCGTTGCGCGGCGAGGGCAGGTCCAGGTGGAGGCAGCGGCGCAGCAGCGGGGGCGGGAAGTCGCGCTCGCCGTTGCTGGTCATCACCACGAAGGGGAAGGCGCGGCAGCGCACCCTGCCCTCCACGAGCGGTGCCCGGCGGCCGTCGTCGGTGAGTACCTCGACCATCTCCCGCGTCCCGGACACCCGCTCCAGCTCGGGGACGGCGAATTCGCCCTCCTCCAGCGCGTTCAGCAGGTCGTTGGGGAGGTCGATGTCGCTCTTGTCCAGCTCGTCGACGAGGAGGACGCGCGGGCGCTCGTACGGCAGCAGCGCGGTGCCGAGCGGTCCGAGCCGCAGATAGCGGCCGATGTCCCCGGCCTGCGGTTCCGCCGTACCGGACGGCTCCCCCGGTTCGCCCGGCTCCCCCGACTCCCCTGGCTCGCCGAGCGGCCCCGCCCGCCGGGCCAGTTGCATGTCCTGGAGCCGGGCGATGGCGTCGTACGTGTAGAGCCCGTCGCGCAGCGTGGTCCGGCTGACGATGGGCCAGCGCAGCACCCGGCCGAGGCCCAGTTCGTGTGCGACGGCGTGGGCCAGCGTCGACTTGCCCGAGCCGGGGTCGCCGGTGACCAGCAGGGGCCGCCGGAGGTAGAGCGCGGCGTTGATCAGCTCCAGCTCCTGGGGGCGCCAGGCCAGTCCGCCGGGGCCCCGTGCGCCGTACGTGCCCCTGGTGCCGAGTCGGCGGAGGGACTCGGTGCCCAGGGGCGGTACGTCGCCGAGCGGCGGGCCGCCGTCGAAGTCGCGCCAGGGCGGCGGGGGCGGCAGCGCGTCGATGCCGTCGTGCGGCTCGCCGGTGCCCCGGTAGAGCAGCCAGTCGGGGTCGGCCGTGGTCACGGCGCCCTCCTCTGTCGTCTCGTCGATCGGTCGTGTCGGCCGTCAGCCGGTCGTCCCGGCCGGTGGCCGTCGGGCCGGTGGCCGTCGGGGCGGCCGGTGTGCGTCGTGGCCGTCGGGGCCGTCGGGGCCGGGCCGGTCATGGACAGTCCACGACGGTCGCCGGGGGCCCCGGCACGGGGCGGCCCGGGTCGTCGAAGAGCAGCGCCAGATGCTCGGCCCAGTAGGCGTCAGCGTCCTCCCCGTTGACCCGCTCCCGCAGCACGCGCAGTTCCTCGGGCAGCGCCCCGGCCCCGCCCGACTGCCGCAGGAGCTTCGCTGTGGCCTCGTGGAGCCGTTCGCACTCGCCGTCGCAGCCGTATGTGTGCCGCGCCGTACGGTTCCACAGCGCGAGGCCGTGCCCGGCCCTGATCGCCTCCCTGAGCGGGACGACGCTCTCCGAGGCCGGACGGCACAGTACGGGCACCGCGTCTGCCTCGGCCGTGCCGAAGGCGACGTCGCCCTCAGCGCGGACGGGCAGCGCCTGCGGACACCGCTCCGTCACCGCCTCCCAGCGGGCCTCCCACGCCCCGCCGGGCGCCCCGCCACGCCTGGCGAGATCGCGGAGGACGACCTGCCGGTGGACGCCGAAGGGACGCTCGGCCGGGTGCGGTCGCATGCTGCGCACGACCAGTTGGGCGCGCCAGAGGTGGACGTCGATGTCGAAGTGCTCCACGGGGAGGACGACTTCGAGGCGGGCGCGCCGACGGCCGGTGTCCAGGCGCCCGAACGCGGTGCGCAGCGGCTCGCTCAGCCGGTACGGCAGCTCGTGGAGTGCCGTGCCCTCACCCGACTCGCCCTCCGCCCAGGAGCGCACGCTCTCCGGTCCTTCGGTCCACACCCAGACGCGCCAGTAGAAGCGTCCGCCTCCGGGGTAGTGGGCCGGTTCCAGCTCCACCGCGACGACCGGCCCCTCGTCGCCGGGCCCGGCGGCAGCGCGCTCGGACACGGTGGCCGCGCCGAGGGCCGCACCGCCACGCCGCGACGGGCCACCGCCCGGGACCGCGTCCGGGTCCGGGTTCCTGTCCGGCCCCGGCGCCCCCGGCTCCTCGCGCGCTCCCCGTACCCCCCGTGCTCCCGGCCGGGCGAGGACGTTCTCCAGCAGCGCCCGGTGGTGCGGCACCAGTTGCGCCGCGCGGTCACGGACCCAGCACTCCAGCCGCTCCACAGGCCCCGCCGCCTCCTCCTCCGGTTCCTCGGCGCGGCAGGTACGGGCCGCGAGCAGCAGGTAGTGGAGGAAGGACATCTCGTCGCCGGTCTCGTCGCTCTCGTAGAGCCGCCCGTGCCCGTCCCGCCAGGTGCGCGGCGCGACGCCGAGCCACGGCTGCTCCTCGCCGAGCACGGTCCGCAGCACGTCGCCCACGGTGGCGGGGCCGCCTGGCCGGGGCAGCGCGGCGAGCAGGGCGAGCGCCCGCGTACGGTCCGACGGACGCCAGCGGCCGTGCTCCGGCTGCACGGGGGTCCAGGCCATGGGGCCGCCGCAGCCGTCGTGCCACTCGTCGTGCGCGCGGATCAGCCGCTCGTACGGGTCGGGGCCCAGCCCGTTCTCGCCGCCCACGGCCTCGGCCGTCTCGAAGCCGCGCAGCGCCGTCGTCGCGATGGCGAGGCCACCGTCCCTGCCGCGCCGCCGGGCCTTGACGACACCGACGACGGACCCGTGGTCGCGGTCGACCACCGGACCGCCCGAGGCCCCGTGCGGGACCTCGGTCTCGGGGCCGAGCATCATGCCGTACGGGCCGTCGGAGCCGGTGATCGCGCAGTTGCCGCTCCACTCCTGGGGCGCCTGGCCCTCCTTGGGGACGCGCCAGCCGTAGGCGGCGACACGGGCGGGCTTGTCGCCACGGTCGGTCAGCCAGACACAGGGATGGGGCACGTCGTCCAGCAGCCGTACGAGCGCGAGGTCCTGGTCCCCGTCCTGGGCGGCGGGCAGGCGGTACCCGAGCCGGGCGCCCACCCTCAGCCCGCCCGCACCGTGCACGGCGAAGGGGAGGCCGCCGTCCGGGCCGAGCCGTTCGCGCACCACGTGGAGGCAGGTCAGCACCCAGCCGGGGGCGACGAAGAAGCCGCTGCCCCACAGCGTGCCGTCCGCGTCCTCGGGGCCGAGCCGCACGGTCGCCGTGCGGGCCAGCGCCTCCAGTCGGGCGCCGGTCATCCCGCCGAACCGGCGCCGCGGCGGTCACCGTCGTCGCGGCCGTCGTCGTTGCGACGGCCGTCGCGGCCCGGGCGCCACGTGAGGGTGACCGAGACCGACGCCTTCGCCTCGCCGTCGGCCAGCATCGCGACGGCCTTGCCCGGCTTGGCCACCAGCTCGACGCCGAAGGTCGCCGTGACCTCGTCCGGGGACGCGGCGCGTGCCGCGTCGAGCACGGCGGAGCCGACGCCCGTGATGACGTCGTTGAGCGCGTCGATGCGGGAGGTGAGGGTGTCCAGGGCGCCGACGTCGTCGTACGCGAACTCGTCCTCGTCGGCGCTCGGCGGGATCTCATCGGGTTCGAGCACGCTGACGCGGGCGAGCACCGTCGTGCCGTCCGGCAGCAGGATCTCCTTGATCTCGCGATCCATCGCGTCCCCCGTCTCCCTGTGCGCCCCGCGCCTGTGCGTCCGGCCCCGTTCACGCCAACGGGCCTGTTTCCGGGCCGCGTTGACGGGCGTCCAGGCTACTGCGCGGGGTGACAGTGATCGACCCCCGCCGGCAGGGGCCGCGACTCCCGCCGGGGGACGGAGCGGAACGGGTGCCCCCGCCCCGCATACCCTGGAGCGGAACCATCCCCGGGCATTCCAGGAGCACCCGTGTACTTCACCGACCGCGGCATCGAGGAGCTGGAGAAGCGGCGCGGCGAGCAGGAGGTCACCTTCGAGTGGCTGGCCGAGCAACTGCGGACCTTCGTCGATCTGAACCCGGACTTCGAGGTCCCGGTCGAACGCCTCGCGACATGGCTGGCACGGCTGGACGACGAGGACGAGGACGAGGAGTAGACGGCTCGGCGGCGCCCCTTGCCGAGGCGGGCAACGCGACATATCGTGTCGAGTGAGAGACGCGATATGTCGTCGCGTGTCCATGCCTACTCAGGGGGAGGCCGTCGTGCCCGCCGATCGCTCGTGGCAGATCTCCACGCCGCAGACCCTCGATTTCGACGCGCCCGTCGACGAACTGCACGTACGGGTGGTGAACGGCACCGTGAACGTCGTCGGCACCGCCGGGCCAGGCGCTCGGGTCGAGATCGCGGAGGTGAAGGGGCCGCCGCTGGTGGTCGAGCGGGGAGGGCGGCACGCTGAGCGTCGCGTACGAGGATCTGCCGTGGAAGGGCTTCCTCAAGTGGCTGGACCGCAAGGGCTGGCACCGGCGGGCCGTCATCTCGGTCAGCGTGCCCGCCGGGGCGCGGCTGAGCGTCGGCGCCGTGGGGGCCTGCGCCGTCGTCTCGGGGATGGAAGGGAACACGGACGTGCGAGGGGTATCGGGCGAGACCACCCTGGTGGGCCTGTCGGGTCCGGTGCGCGCCGACACCGTCTCAGGGAACGTCGAGGCGCAGTCGCTCAGCGGCACGCTCCGCTTCAACTCCGTCTCCGGTGACCTCACCGTCATCGACGGCGGCGGGACCTCGCTCAACGCCGACTCCGTCAGCGGTGACATGGTCCTCGATCTCGCGCCCGAGCCGGGGCGGCCGGACGAGCCCACGGACATCAGGCTCACCACGGTCTCCGGGGACGTGGCCCTGCGGCTGCCCCGGCACCCCGTCGACGCCACGGTGGAGGCCAACACCACCAGCGGCGTCCTCTCCAACGCCTTCGACGAGCTGCGGGTCGACGGCCAGTGGGGCGCCAAGCGGGTGACCGGCGTCCTCGGTGACGGCAGCGGCAGGCTCAAGGCCACCACCATCTCCGGCTCCATCGCCCTCCTCCGCCGCCCCGCCCAGGCGGACCCCGAAACCGATCCTGGAACCGGCTCCGGAACCGGCTCCGGAACCGGCTCCGGAGCCGCACCCGGTTCCGGCCCCGCCGACGACGTCTCCCCCACCCTCACCAAGGACGTGTGACATGGCCCCCGTCTTCGCCCACGGCAGGCTCCGCCTCTACCTCCTCAAGCTGCTCGACGAGGCACCCCGCCACGGTTACGAGGTGATCCGTCTCCTGGAGGAGCGCTTCCAGGGGCTGTACGCGCCCTCCGCCGGAACCGTCTATCCCCGGCTGGCGAAACTGGAGGCCGAGGGCCTGGTGAACCACACCACCGAGGGCGGCAGAAAGGTTTACTCGATCACCGACGCGGGCCGCGCCGAACTCGCCGACCGGCAGGGGGAGCTGGCCGAGCTGGAGGTCGAGATCCGCGAGTCGCTGGCCGCGCTCGCCGCCGACATCCGCGAGGACGTCAGCGGTTCGGCCCGCGATCTGCGCCGCGAGATGCGGGAACAGGCGCGGCACGCCCGCGCCTCCGGGGGTGCGGGCGCGGGCGGCGCGGGGGCGCCCTGGGAGGGCTGGGGCGACAAGGAGGGCTGGCGACAGGCGAAGGAGGAGATGCGGCGCGCCAAGGAGGAGTGGAAGGAGCAGGCGCGTAAGGCCAAGCGCGAGACGCAGCAGGCCCAGCGCCAGGCCAAGGAGGCCGAGGCGCGCGCGGAGGCGGCGGAGGAGGTCCGTCGCATCGCCCGCCAAGTGCAGGACCAAGTGCAGTCGCGGGCCCGCGCGGGGGACTGGCCCGGCGCGGTGCGCGAGGGCATGTCCCAGCTCGCGCGCGAGATGGGCAACCTGGGCCGTATCACCGGGTATTCGACGGCCTGGCCCCCGTACGTCAAGCCGGATCCGGCGCCGGGTGCGGGGCCCGCTGAGGGGTGGCAGGGGCACGACGCCTGGGCCGAGGAGGACGAGGACGCGTCCGGCGAGAACCCGTCCCGCACGCTCGAACGCCTCCTCGACCGCTTCCGCGACGAGGTCCGCGACGCGGCCCGCGACCACGGCGTCACACCGGAGCAACTGCGTGAGGCGCGGCGCCATCTGTCCACGGCCGCGGCGCACATCGGCGTGCTGCTTCGTGATTCGGAGGGCAGCGACGGCCCCGGTCCAGGTGACGGGGCCCCCTAACCCGGCCTACACAGGGTTGCCGCTTCACGGGGGTGTTGCGCGGGACGGGTCCCCTTCGCGGGGTGCGGAAGGAAACGGTGGGTTCTGGTTGTCCGGGGGTGTTGCGCGGGACGGTTGGCCCGTGAGGTGGGTGCCGTAGGGTCCCGCGCTGATTTTTGTGCCGCAGCACGGGGCGCGGGGCGCTGCGCTGGGCTGGGCGCCGTTTCCGGGTGCGGCTGTGTGGCTTCGGCGCGGCGTGTGGACCGGTTGTTCGCGGCTGGCGCCGCGTGATTCTTGGTGTCCGACGGTGGCCGTGTGCGGTGTGTGGGTGGTGGGTGTCCGGTGCCGGGGTGGGGTGTCTCCTCGGCGTGAAGGTCTCGCTTACGGCTCTCCGCCGGTGACTTTCTCGACCTGCGGGGACACCCCACCCCGTCCCCGTCCCGCCGGTGACCCGCTGCTCCTCCGGGTCGGCTGGGGTCGGCTCCATGGCGTGCGGCGGCACGAAAACCAGCGCGGGACCTTACGGTTCCCGCTTCACGGGCCGACCGTCCCGCGCAACACCCCCGGTGCAGGGGTGCGCCTACCCGATTGCCCCCTGGGGTCTCGTTCGCGTGCTGCGGGCCGGTGGCACGGGTTGTGCCCACCCTCCCCCAGCTACCGCTGGGAGGTGCCCCCTCGCCGAGCGGGACGCTTGCCCACAACAGTGTGGCGAGCACCATCGTCGGCTTCCGGTGGCAGGGGCGGGCCCCTCGGCGAGGCGCCGGGGGGGCGGGCACACAACGGTGGTGGAGCCGTCACCGTCAGCTCCCCCGACAGGGGCGAAGCCCCTCCGGTACGGCACCGGCACACAGCATGGCAACAACCAAAGCGGTCACCGGCCCGAGGTTGGCCACCGAGTGGGAGGGGACGCGGTGGGGTGTCCCCGCAGGTCGAGAAAGTCACCGGCCGAAAGCCGAAAACGAGACCTTCACGCCGAGGAGACACCCCACCGCGGCACCGACCCCCACCACACACGGGCCCCATAACCACGGTCGCAACCGAGAATCACGCGGCGCCAGCCGCGTCGTACCGGTCCATACGCCGCGCCGAAGCCACCGGCCCGGCAGCCGAACACGGCGCCAAGCCACACGCGCACCGCCCCCGTGAAGCCGCACAAAAATCGGCGCGGGACCCTACAGTGCGCACCACACCGGCCAACCGTCCCGCGCAACACCCCCGACGAACCGGCAACCCCCCGTCCCCTTCCGCACCCCGCGAAGGGGACCCGCTCACCCCAGGACCGCCGCGCGGCAAGCGGCCGGCGTGCCCCACGCGCCGCGCAGGGCGCGGGCCTTGCGGAGGTGGAGCGTCAGGTCGTACTCGTCCGTGTAGCCGAGGGCCCCGTGGACCTGGAGCGCCGTGCGGGCCGCGCCGTACGCCGCGTCGGAGCAGGCCGCCTTCGCCGCGGGCAGGTCCGGGGACCCCGTGTCGCCGCGGGCGAGGGCTACGGCGGCCCCGTACAGCAGCGGCCCGGCGAACTCCAGCTCGACGGCGACCGTGGCCAGCATGTGCTTGACCGCCTGGAAGGAGCCGATGGGGCGCCCGAACTGCGTGCGGTGCGCGGCGTGCTCCACGCTGCCGTCCAGCAGCGCGCGCCCCGCGCCCAGCGTCTGGGCGGCGGTCAGCAGGGTCGCGAGGGAGCGGAGCCGCACGGTGTCGGCGGCCACGGTGCCGCCGGGGGCGGGTGCGCAGCGCGTCAGGCGGCGCACCGGGTCGATGGAGTCGCGGGGTGCGCCCTCGGGTGCCGCGAGGCGCAGGACGTGGGGCGCGCCCGCGAAGACCGGTCCGGGGTCCCCATCGTCGTCTCCGGGTGCCCGTTCCAGGACGAACGCCGCATCGGCGAGGTGTGCGTCGAGTGCGTACGGGCCCGCCGGGTCGGCGACCGTGAGCAGCGCGTCCCCGGCCATGGCGGGCCCCAGCCAGGGCGCGGCAGCCACGGCGCCGTCCCCCGCGTCGCCGGCGGCGCCCAGCGCGGCGGCCACGGCGACCGTCTCCACGACGGGGCCAGGAACGCCCGCGCGGCCCAGTTCGAAGAAGGCGGAGGCGAGTTCGGGCGGGCGGTGGCCCAGGCCCTCGCGGGCGGCGGGGACGGCGAGGGCCACGAGGCCCGTGTCGGCCAGGGAGCGCCAGAGGCGGCGGCCAGGTTCCGGGTCGCCAGCGGCCCAGGCGCGGGCCGCCTTCAGGGGCGCGGCGTCCGCGAGGAGGCGGCGCAGCGTCGAGACGTAGGCGCGGTGGTCCTCGTCGGGGTGGAAGTCCATGGCCGCTCAGCGCCCCTTCGGCAGGCCGAGCAGGCGCTCGGCGATGATGTCGCGCTGGATCTCGTTCGTACCGGCGTAGACGGGACCGGCGAGCGCGAACACCCAGCCGTCCATCCAGCCGTCCGCCCAGTCGTGCGTCCACGCGCCGTCGCCCTCCGGCCCGCGTCCCGGCTCCTCCGACGCGAACTCCCCCTCCGGGCCCAGGAGGTCGAGCGCGGTCTCGTGCAGGGCGATGTCCAGCTCGGACCAGAAGACCTTGTTCATGGAGGCCGCCGCGCCCGCGCGCACCGCCGCCTCCGCCCCCGCTTCCGGGCGCGACACCGCCGCGTACCCCGCGAGCTGGTAGGCGCGCGCCCGTATCCAGGCGTCGGCGACGCGGTCGCGCGTCGCGGTGTCGCGCGGGTCGCCTGCGCGGCGCCAGAGCGCGGCCAGGCGCGAGGCCGACGCCGTGAACCGGCCCGGCGAGCGCAGCGTCACCCCGCGCTCGTTGCCCGCCGTGGACATCGCGGCGCGCCAGCCCTGCCCTGCTTCGCCGATGACGTCCTCGTCGGGCACGAAGACCTGGTCGAGGAACAGCTCGGCGAAGGCGGGCCGCCCGTCGAGGCGGCCGATGGCGCGTACGGTGACGCCGGGCGCTACGAGCGGGAACATCAGATAGGTCAGGCCGCGGTGGCGGGACTGCTCGGGGTCCGTGCGGAAGAGGCCGAAGGCGCGGTCGGCGAACGCGGCGCGCGAGGACCACGTCTTCTGGCCGCTCAGCAGCCAGCCGCCCGTGGTGCGTTCGGCGGTGGAGCGCAGCGACGCCAGGTCGGAACCGGCCTCCGGCTCCGACCACGCCTGCGCCCAGACCGTCTCGCCCGAGGCCATGGGCGGCAGCAGACGGGCGAGCTGGCCCGGTGTGCCGTGCGCGAAGAGGGTGGGGGCCAGCAGGCTGATGCCGTTCTGGCTGACGCGGCCCGGCGCGCCCGCCGCGTAGTACTCCTCCTCGAAGATCAGCCATTCGGTGAGCGACGCGTCCCTGCCGCCGTACGCGCGGGGCCAGCCGACCACCGACCAGCCGCCCTCGTGCAGCTCCCGCTCCCACTCCCGGTGGGCGGCGAAGCCCTCCTCCGTCTCCAGCGAGTGCAGGGGTGTACGGGGCACGTGCGCCGTCAGCCAGGCGCGGGCCTCGGCCCTGAAGGCGTCCTCGGCCTCGGTGAAGTCGAGATCCATGACGGGGTGCTCGCCTCCTTCCCTAACAAGTGTTTGGTAGATTAACGTGGCCGCCAGCGGCCCGTCGAGAGGCCGGCGCCCAGAGGCGCACGCCCGACGCGCGACGCAAGGAGACACGAGGGGAGCGGCACCACATGACGGACACCCCGGAGCCCCGGAGCGGCGCGCTGGCCCCCTCCTACGTACCGGCGCACGGCCTGCTCACCGGCCGCACCGTCGTCGTCACCGCGGCGGCGGGCAGCGGCATCGGCGGGGCCACGGCGCGGCGCGTCCTGGAGGAGGGCGCCGAGGCGGTCGTCGTCGGCGACACCCACGAGCGGCGGCTGCGCGAGACCGAGGAGTCGCTGGCCGGGGAGTTCGGCGCCGAGCGCGTCAGCGCGCTGCGCTGCGACGTCACCCGCGAGGAGGAGGTGACGGCGCTGCTGGACCTGTGCGTGCGGCGCTACGGACGGCTCGACGTCCTCGTCAACAACGCCGGGCTCGGCGGCACGGCCGACCTCGTCGACATGACCGACGACCAGTGGAGCAGGGTCCTGGACGTCACGCTGAACGGCACGTTCCGCTGCACCCGCGCCGCCCTGCGCGTCATGCGGGAGCAGCCTGGGCCGCGGCGGGGCGTGATCGTCAACAACGCCTCGGTCGTGGGCTGGCGCGCGCAGCGCGGGCAGGCGCACTACGCCGCCGCGAAGGCGGGCGTGATGGCGCTGACGCGCTGCGCGGCGGCGGAGGCCGCCGAGTACGGCGTCCGCGTCAACGCCGTCTCCCCCAGCCTGGCCATGCACCCGCATCTGGTGAAGGTGACCACCCCGGAGCTGCTGGCTGAACTGACCGCCAAGGAGGCGTTCGGGAGGTACGCGGAGCCGTGGGAGGTGGCCAACGTGATCGTCTTCCTCGCGGGCGACTACGCCTCGTACATGACGGGCGAGACCGTCGCGGTCAGCAGCCAGCGGGCCTGACGCACGCGCCGCGCCGCGCTGGGCGGGCCCGCAAGGAACCGCGCCGGCCCCGAGGACACCCCGAGGACAATGGACCCATGCCGACGAAGAAGACTCCAGCGCCGAACGCAGCGCGGCCCCGGCGCTCCGAACTGCTGGCCACGGCCGCCGAGGTGTTCGCCGAGCAGGGCTACGACGCGACCACCGTCCGCACCATCGCGGACCGCGCCGGGATGCTCGCCGGGAGCCTCTACTACCACTTCGACTCCAAGGAGTCGATGGCGGACGAGATCCTCAGCTCCTTCCTCACCGAGCTGTGGGAGGGCTACGAACGCGTCGAGGACGCCGGGCTCGCGCCGCGTGCCACGTTCGAGGGACTTGTCACGGAGTCCTTCCGTCAGATGGACAGGCACCGCCCGGCCGTCGCGCTCTACCAGAAGGAGGCCCGGCGGCTGTCGGCGCTGCCGCGGTTCGCGTATCTCTCCGACTCGCAGCAGCGCTTCCAGAAGCTGTGGACGCGGACGCTGGAGCGCGGCGTCGAGGAGGGCGACTTCCGCGCCGACCTGGACGTTCCGCTCGCGTACCGCTTCGTGCGGGACACCGTCTGGGTCGCCGCGGTCTGGTACCGGCCCGGCGGGCGCAAGAGCGCGGCGGAGATCGCCGCGCAGTACACGTCGATGGTGCTCGACGGCATCGCCGCCGACACCGGCGAGGACACCGGCAAGGACACCTGAAGAGCAGACCCGAGGAGTGTGAGCGCGATGGCGCGCGGCGGCGGAGCAGGCGAGGCGTACGTGGTCGAGGCGGTGCGCACCCCCGTCGGCAAGCGGGGCGGCGCCCTGTCTGCCGTCCACCCGGCGGACCTGGGCGCGCACGTGCTCGGCGCCCTGATGGAACGCTCGGGCGCCGATCCGGAGGCCGTGGAGGACGTCGTCTTCGGCTGCCTGGACACGGTGGGCCCGCAGGCGGGCGACATCGCGCGGACGAGCTGGCTGGCGGCCGGGCTGCCCGAGTCCGTCCCCGGGGTCACCGTGGACCGGCAGTGCGGTTCGTCGCAGCAGGCGGTGCACTTCGCCGCGCAGGCGGTCCTGTCGGGCACGGCCGAGCTGGTGGTAGCGGGCGGCGTGCAGAACATGTCGCAGGTCCCGATCGCCTACGCCTCGCGCGAGGCGGCCGTACCGCTGGGCCTGACGGAGGGCCCGTTCCACGGCTCACGGGGCTGGCGGGCCCGCTACGGCGACGCGCCCGTCGACCAGTTCAACGGCGCGGAGATGATCGCGCGGCAGTGGGACATCTCGCGCGAGGACATGGAGCGGTGGGCACTGCGCTCGCACCGGCGCGCTGTGGAGGCGATCGACGGGGGACGCTTCGCGCGGGAGACGGTGCCCTACGGCGACCACGCGACGGACGAGGGGCCGCGCCGTGACACGAGCGCGGAGAAGATGGCGGGGCTCAGCACCCTGGTCGAGGGCGGGCGGCTGACCGCTGCCGTGTCATCGCAGATATCCGACGCGGCCTCGGCCGTGCTGCTGGCCTCCGAGGAGGCCGTCCGCGTCCACGGGCTCACCCCGCGCGCCCGCGTCCACCATCTGTCCGTGCGCGGCGAGGATCCGCTGCGGATGCTCTCGGCGCCGATCCCGGCGACCGCGCACGCGCTGAAGAAGGCCGGGATGACGATGGACGACATCGATCTGGTCGAGATCAACGAGGCGTTCGCCTCCGTCGTCCTCGCCTGGCTCCACGAGACGGGCTGCGACCCGGACAAGGTCAATGTGAACGGCGGCGCCATCGCGCTCGGGCATCCCCTGGGCGCCACGGGGACGAAGCTGCTGACGACGCTGCTGCACGAACTGGAGCGCACCGGCGGCCGTTACGGCCTCCAGACCATGTGCGAGGGCGGCGGCCAGGCGAACGTCACCATCATCGAGCGGCTGTAGCCCCCTCGCCCCTCCCCCTCGCTCCTGGCCGGGGACTCAGAACTCGGCGGTGTCCAGCTCGAAGCCGAGGGGATCGGGGAGCGCGATCTTCTTGGAGAACTTCGCCTGGACCCGCCGGGTGTACTCCTCGCCCTTCGGCTCACTGTGCACGACCACCTCATCGGCCTCACGGTCGATCAGAAGATAGACCGGAATGCCCGCGCGCGCGTACCCCCGCAGCTTCGGCCCACGATCGATATCCCCCGTAGAACGGGACGTCACCTCGCCCACGAGCAACGCGGGAGACGGATCGTGGAACTCCTGCCCATCACTGAAGCTGCCCTTGGGGGCGACGACCAGATCCGGAATGATCTTGCCGGTCGGAGAAGCACCGGGGATGAGCAGCCCGAGCCCGGTGAAATTGCGGAGCGTCTCTTCTGTTCCCGTTCCCCGCACCGTCACCTGGTGCGAAAGCTCGGAAACGATTTCCTCATGCTCGCCATTGGCGGGTGGCACCACGCGGATCTCCCCTTCGACCAGTTCCACGCGCCACCCTTCCGGGGCTGCCGCATCGAACGCTTCGAAGGCGTCCTCCACCGACGGCACCTTGCTGCCGTCGACGACCGCGTCGGACTCACGCTCGGGGGCTGTCAGTGCCACGGTGGACCTCCTTCGTCACGGAGCGACACTTCCAGGTTAGCGGCGTGAGTGCGGTCGTATCGGCGTACGACTCCCTCGAACGTGTGTCAGGAAACCTTTCCGCAGCTCAGAGCGCTGCCGCCCGTGCTAGTGACCCACGGTGACGCTCACCCCGTGTCATCCCCGCGCCCCGTACACCCGCTCGGGCTCCGGCGACTTCGCGACGAGGCCGCGTACCGCCATGTCCAGCTCGGACGGGTCCCAGCGCGCGCCCTTGTCCGCCTGCGCTGCACGGCGCCAGCCGTCCATGAGGGTGACCCGGCCCGCCTCGGCCTCGAAGACGCGGCCCGTGATGCCGTGCGAGGCGGCGGAGCCGAGGTAGACGACGAGGGGCGAGACGTTGTCCGGGGCCATGGCGTCGAAGCCGTCGTCGGGGGCCGCCATGTCCTCGGCGAAGGTGCGCTCGGTCATCCGGGTCCTGGCGGCCGGGGCGAGCGCGTTGACCTGCACCCCGTAGGGCGCGAACTCCTCCGCCGCGACCAGCGTGAGCGCCGCGATGCCCGCCTTGGCCGCGCTGTAGTTGCCCTGCCCTACGCTGCCCGCGAGCCCGGCGCCCGAACTGGTGTTGACGACGCGCGCCTCGGGCACGCGGCCCGCCTTCGCCTCCGTGCGCCAGTGGGCCGCCGCGTGCTTCATCGGCAGGAAGTGCCCCTTGAGGTGGACACGGATGACCGCGTCCCAGTCGTCCTCGTCGAGGTTGACGAGCATGCGGTCGCGCAGGAACCCCGCGTTGTTGACGAGGGTGTCCAGGCGTCCGAAGCGGTCGAGGGCCGTGCGGACGAGGTGTGCGGCGCCCTCGCCCGTGGCGATGTCGTCCGTCGAGACGGCCGCCTCGCCGCCCAGCGCGCGTATCTCGTCGGCGACCAGGGCCGCGGGGGCGTCGTCCGCTTCGGCCGAGCCGTCGAGGCCGACGCCGAGGTCGTTGACGACGACGCGGGCGCCCGCGCGCGCGAAGGCCAGCGCGTGCGCCCTGCCGAGCCCGCGGCCAGCCCCGGTGACGACGACGACCCGTCCCTCGGCGATACGGGGGCCGCCGGGGGCGCGGGATTCTGACGGTGTGGCGGGCATGGTCTCTCCTTCGCGTCGGGCGCGCCCGGCTGTTCTCGGCTGCTCTCGGGCGGGCGCGCGGTCAGGGCCTGTTGACGTTCGCGGCGTCGAGGAACGCGGGCCGCTCCCCTCCCCCGTGCACGGCGAGGGACGCGCCGGTGATGTAGCGGGCGCTGGGCGAGGACAGGAAGACGCAGGCGTCGCCGACCTCCTCCGGGTCAGCGAGCCGCCCCAGCGGCACGGTGCGCGAGACCGCGTCGACGCCGTCCTCGTCCCCGTAGTGCAGCTGCGTCAGCTCGGTGCGGACCATGCCGAGGACGAGGGTGTTGACCCGTACGCCGTCACCGGCCCACTCCACGGCCAGCGAACGCGCGAGGTTGTCGAGGCCCGCCTTCGCGGCTCCGTAGGCCGCCGTGCCCGGTGAGGGGCGGGTGCCGCTGACGCTGCCCACCATCACGATGGAGCCGCCGCCCTCCTGCGCGCGCATCACGGCGTGCGCGGCGCGGGAGAGGTGGAGCGGCGCGAGGAGGTTCAGCTCGATGACCCGCGCGTGCTGGGCCGCCGCGCCCTCGGCGGCGTAGCGGAAGGGCGTGCCGCCGGCATTGTTGACGAGGACGTCGAGCGATCCGTGCTCGCGGGCGATACGGGCGCACAGTTCCTCGGCGGCGGCGGGATCGCGTACGTCGAGGGGGAGGTAGCGCGCGCTGCGGACGCCCTCGGCGTCGCCGGAACCGGAACCCTCCCCGTCGCCGGGCCCCTCCCCGTCCCGCACGCTCACCGGGCGGTCAGGCGCCCTGCGTCCGCACACCACGACCTCGGCGCCGGAGCGCAGGAGCGCCCGCGCGATGCCCGCGCCGACCCCTCGTGTGCCGCCCGTGACGAGCGCGACCGTCATCCTCCGGCTCCCCTCCCGACGCCCCGATGCCCCGACGTCCCGACATCCGACGTGGCTCGTCGGACCACCTGTCCGCTTCCCCGGTGAGGGGGCCGCTGCTATGGTCCGCCAAGCAAACGTTAGGTGGAAAGGTAGCTGATCCAGCCATGGGTGTCTCCACCTCCCGCCCGGAAGGGCACGACGGGGTCGCCGTCGTCACCGTCGACTTCCCACCCGTCAACGCGCTGCCCGTCAGCGGCTGGTACGAGCTGGCCGACGCGCTGCGCGCCGCGGGCCGCGACGCGCGCCACCGCGCCGTCGTCCTCACCGCCACCGGGCGCGGCTTCAACGCGGGCGTCGACATCAAGGAGATGCAGCGCACGCGGGGCCACGCCGCGCTCATCGGCGCCAACCGCGGCTGCTACGAGGCGTTCGCCGCCGTCTACGAGTGCGCGGTGCCCGTCATCGCCGCCGTGCATGGGCACTGCCTGGGCGGCGGCATCGGCCTGGTGGGCAACGCGGACGCCGTCGTCGCCACCGAGGACGCCACCTTCGGGCTGCCCGAGCTGGACCGGGGCGCGCTCGGCGCGGCGACGCATCTGTCGCGGCTCGTCCCCGGACATCTGATGCGGGCGCTGTACTACACGGGGCGCACCGTCGGGGCGCGCGAGCTGGAGCGGTACGGCTCGGTGTGGGCCGTCGCGCCCGACCGGGAGCGGCTGCTGGCGGCGGCGCTGGAGCTGGCGGACGCGATCGCCGCCAAGGACGGCTACCTCCTGCGCCTCGCGAAGGAGGCCCTCAACGGCATCGACCCGGTGGACGTGCGCCGCAGCTACCGCTTCGAGCAGGGCTTCACCTTCGAGGCCAACCTCGAAGGCGTCTCCGACGCGCACCGCGACGCCTTCGTCTCCCGCGAGCCCCGCGAGCCCCGAAACTCCCACTCCCACGAGGGGAAGTGACGCGATGACCACCGGCCACCACACGGACACAACCGCAGACACAGGACCCGCGGCGGACGGTTCCGGCAGCCGTCCCGCCGTCGACAAGGTCCTCACCGCGGACGAGGTCGCGGCCCGCGTCGAGTCCGGCATGACCGTCGGCATCGGCGGCTGGGGCTCGCGCCGCAAGCCGATGGCGCTGGTACGGGCCCTGCTGCGCGGCGGCGCGAAGGACCTCACACTGGTGAGCTGCGGCGGCCCCGACGTCGGGCTGCTGGCCGCCGCCGGACGGCTGCGCAGACTCGTCGCACCGTTCGTCACCCTCGACTCGGTGCCCCTCGAACCCCACTTCCGCGCGGCGCGCGAGTCGGGCGCCCTCGACTTCG
Source organism: Streptomyces daliensis (assembly GCF_054782395.1). Taxonomy (NCBI): domain Bacteria; kingdom Bacillati; phylum Actinomycetota; class Actinomycetes; order Kitasatosporales; family Streptomycetaceae; genus Streptomyces; species Streptomyces daliensis. The sequence continues at coordinate 77,336 of NZ_BAAGSO010000120.1, forward strand.
AGGAGTGGGACGAGGCGATGTTCCTGTCCGGGCTGACGGCCGCGGCGCAGCGGCTGCCCTTCCTGCCCGTACGCGCGGGCCTCGGCGCCGACCTGCTGCGCCTCAACCCCCGGCTGCGCACCGTCACCTCGCCGTACGAGGACGGCGAGGAGCTGCTGGCGGCGCCCGCGCTGACGATGGACGTGGCCCTGGTGCACGTCAACCGCGCCGACCCGCGCGGGAACGGCCAGTACCTGGGCCCCGACCCGTACTTCGACGACCTGTACTCGGAGGCGGCCACCCACACCTATGTCTCCTGCGAGGAGATCACCGACCACCTCGAAGGCCCGCCCCAGACGCTGCTGCTCCAGCGCCAGAACGTGTCCGGGGTCGTACGGGCGCCCGGCGGCGCCCACTTCACGGGGTGCGCGCCCGACTACGGCCGCGACGAGGCGTTCCAGCGCGCCTACGCGAAGGCGGCGGCGGACCCGGGGACGTGGCGGGAGTTCACGGAGCGCTTCCTCTCGGGCGACGAGACGGAGTACCGGCACGCGGTCGCCGCCTTCGCGGCGGAGGAAGGCCGCGCCGCACACGAGACCACACACCAGGGGGAGCGCAAGTGAAGAGGACCGCGGCACCGCAGACGTCGGACCCGGACAGCCCTGCCCCCGGGGTCACCCGCGCCGAGCACTGCGTCATCGCTTGCGCCGAGGCGTGGCGCGGCGACGGCGAGATCCTGGCGGCCCCCATGGGCACCGTCCCCCGCGTCGCGGCGCGGCTGGCCCGCCGTACCTTCGCGCCCGAGCTGCTGCTGACGGACGGCGAGGCCCTGCTGACCCGCGAGGACCCGGGCTCGACGGACTCGGCCCTGGATACCGTCGAGGGCTGGCTGCCGTACCGCAAGCACCTCACGCTCACCGCTGGCGGGAAGCGGCACGTGATGATGGGCGCGAGCCAGCTCGACCAGTACGGCAACCAGAACATCTCCGCCATCGGCGACCCGCACCGCCCCAGGCGCCAGCTCCTCGGCGCTCGCGGCGCCCCGGTCAACACCCTCAACAACCCGGTCTCGTACTGGATACCGCGCCACTCCCCCCGCGTCCTCGTCCCGCGCGTGGACGTCGTCAGCGGGGTCGGATACGACCGCGCGGCCGAGGCGGGCCCCTCCGCCACCCGCTTCCACGAGCTGCGCCGGGTGGTCACGGACCTGGCCGTGCTCGACTTCGCGACGCCGGACCACCGGATGCGGCTGGTGAGCGTCCACCCCGGGGTGACGGTGGAGGAGGTGCGGGAGCGCACGGGCTTCGACCTCGCACTCGCCGAACCCGGCCCCGGCGGTCCGCGGGCGGGCGAGGTGCCGTACACCCGCGACCCCACGCCCGAGGAGCTGCGCCTGATCCGCGAGGTGATCGATCCGCACGCCGCACGCGACCGCGAGGTCTCCCCATGACACCCCCGCCACCACCCGCACCCTCCCCTCCGGGCCCGCTCCGTACACCGCTCACCGAACTGACCGGCGTGCGCCACCCCCTCATCCAGACCGGCATGGGCTGGGTCGCGGGCCCCCGGCTCGTCTCGGCGACGGCCGAAGCGGGCGCCCTCGGCATCCTCGCCTCCGCCACCATGACGCTCCCCCAGCTCCGCGACGCGATCACGGAGGTACGCACGCGCACGGGCGGAGCGCCCTTCGGCGTCAACCTGCGCGCCGACGCCTCGGACGCAGCCGACCGTGTACGGCTGCTCATCGACGAGGGCGTACGCGTCGCCTCCTTCGCGCTCGCGCCCTCGCCCGAGCTGATCGCCCGGCTCAAGGAGGCCGGTGTCGTGGTCATCCCGTCCGTCGGCGCGGTGCGGCACGCGCGCAAGGTCGAGTCGTGGGGCGCGGACGCCGTGCTGGTGCAGGGCGGCGAGGGCGGCGGCCACACCGGGCAGGTCGCCACGACCGTGCTGCTTCCGCAGGTCGTGGACGCCGTCGGCATCCCCGTCATCGGCGCGGGCGGCTTCTTCGACGGGCGCGGGCTCGCCGCGGCGCTCTCCTACGGCGCGGCGGGCGCGGCCATGGGCACCCGCTTCCTGCTGACGGCGGAGTCGACGGTGCCCGACGCCGTCAAGCGGCGCTACCTCGAAGCGGCCGTCACCGATGTCACCGTCACCACCCGCGTGGACGGGCTCCCGCACCGGATGCTGCGCAGCGAGATGGTCGCGGCGCTGGAGTCGTCGGGCCGCGCCGCCTCGCTGCTGCGGGCGCTGCGGCACGCCGCCGCGTTCCGGCGGCTGACGGGGATGTCCTGGCGCCGCATGCTGCGGGACGGGCGCGCCCTGCGCCACGGCAAGGACCTCTCCCTCAGCCAGACGCTGCTCGCCGCGAACACGCCGATGCTGCTGAAGGCGGCCATGGTGGACGGCCGTACGGACGCCGGGGTCATGGCCTCGGGCCAGGTCGCCGGGGTCATCGGGGACCTGCCGACGTGCCGCGAGCTGGTGGACTCCACCGTCGCCGAGGCCGTCGCCGTCCTGACCTCGCTGGCGCGCACCGCAGTGGTGACGGAGGAACAGCGGACGGAGGAGGAGGGCGCGGAACCCTTCTCACCGTGAACCGTGAGGGGCCCGGCCCGACGTTCAGACCGTGAGCACGACCTTCCCGAAGAGGTCGCCCTCGGCCATCTTCGCGAAGCCCTCGCGTGCCCGGTCGAGCGGCAGCGTCGAGTCGATCACCGGGCGCACGCCCTTGGCGGCGCAGAAGCTCAGCAGGGAGGCCAGCTCCTCCTTGGTGCCCATGGTCGAGCCGACAACGCGCAGTTCCAGGAAGAAGATCCGGTTCAGCTCGGCAGCGGGCGGGTTGGGGCCGCTGGTGGCGCCCGAGATGACCAGGGTGCCGCCAGGCCGCAGCGACTTCACCGAGTGCGACCACGTCGCCGCGCCCACCGTCTCCAGCACCGCGTCCACGCGCCGCGGCAGCCGCGCGCCGCTCTCCAGTGCCGCCTCGGCGCCCAGTTCGACGGCCCGCTCGCGCTTGGCCGCGTCGCGGCTGGTGGCGAAGACCCGCAGCCCCGCCGCCGCGCCGAGCACGATCGCCGCCGTGGCGACGCCGCCGCCCGCGCCCTGGACCAGGACGCAGTCGCCCGGCCGTACGTTCGCGTTGGTGAAGAGCATCCGGTAGGCGGTGAGCCAGGCCGTGGGCAGGCAGGCCGCCTCCTCGAAGGACAGCTCCCGCGGCTTCGGCACGACGTTCCACCGGGGCACGGCCACCCGCTCGGCGAAGGTGCCCTGGTACTTCTCGGTGAGGATCGACCGCGGCTCGTCCGGGCCCACGCCGTGGCCGCTCTGGCCGATGACGGAGTGCAGGACGACCTCGTTGCCCTCGGCGTCCACGCCCGCCGCGTCGCAGCCGAGGATCATCGGCAGCGACTTCTCGCTCAGCCCCACCCCGCGCAGCGACCACAGGTCGTGGTGGTTGAGCGACGCGGCCCTCACGTCGACCGTCGTCCACCCCTCGGGGGCCGTGGGCTCGGGGCGGTCACCCAACTCCAGCCCGTTGAGCGGCTGGTCCTTGTCGATGCGCGCGGCGTAGGCAGCAAACATGATCCGACGCTACGCCCGAGTAGCCCGGTCGTTGAAGACCCCGCTCCGCGAAGCGACGGATGTCACGGGGACGGACCGGCCCGAGGCGGACCGGCCCGCCCTGGGCAGGACCGGTCCGTCCCCGTCGGCTACAGCACCTTCGACAGGAACGCCTGCGTCCGCTCGTGCTGCGGGTTCGTCAGGACGTCCCGGGGGTTGCCCGACTCGACGACCACGCCGTCGTCCATGAAGACCAGCGAGTCGCCGACCTCCCGCGCGAACCCCATCTCGTGGGTGACCACGATCATCGTCATGCCGTCCTCGGCGAGCCCGCGCATGACGTCCAGGACCTCACCGACCAGCTCCGGGTCGAGCGCGGAGGTCGGCTCGTCGAAGAGCATCAGCTTCGGCTCCATCGCCAGCGCGCGGGCGATGGCGACGCGCTGCTGCTGGCCGCCGGAGAGCTGCGACGGGTAGTTCTCGGCCTTGTCCGAGAGCCCCACCCGATCCAGCAGCGCCCGCGCCCGCTCCCGTGCCACGGCCCGCGACTCGCGCTTGACCTGGACCGGCGCCTCCATCACGTTCTCCAGCGCGGTCATGTGCGGGAAGAGGTTGAAGCGCTGGAAGACCATGCCGATGTCGCGGCGCTGGGCCGCGACCTCGCGGTCGCGCAGCTCGTAGAGCTTTCCGCCGCGCTCGTGGTAGCCCACCAGCGTGCCGTCGACGTACAGCCGCCCGGCGTTGATCTTCTCCAGGTGGTTGATGCACCGCAGGAAGGTGGACTTGCCCGAGCCCGAGGGGCCGACGAGGCAGAACACCTCGCGCGGCGCGACCTCCAGATCGATGCCCTTGAGGACCTCGACGTGGCCGAAGGACTTGTGCACGGCCTCGGCCTTCACCATTGCCGTCGCCGTCGCCGTCGCCGTCATGCCTTGGCCCCCGATCCCGAACCGCGCGAGAACGTGAAAACGTTCTGCTTCACCTTCTGCCACGGCGTCGCGGGCAACTGCCGCCTGCTGCCGCGCGCGTAGTACCGCTCCAGATAGAACTGGCCGATGCTGAACACCGTCGTGATGGCGAGGTACCAGATGGTCGCCACCAGCAGCATCTCGACGACCGCGCCCGCGTTGTTGCCGATGTTCTGGGCCTTGCGGAGCGTCTCCTCGAACATCACGACGGCGCAGAGCGAGGACGTCTTCAGCAGGTTGATGAACTCGTTGCCCGTCGGCGGCACGATGACCCGCATCGCCTGGGGCAGCACGATGCGGCGCATCGTCTTCGCGTTGCTCATGCCCAGCGCCTGCGACGCCTCGGCCTGGCCCTCGTCAACGGACTCGATGCCCGCGCGGCAGATCTCCGCCATGTACGCCGCCTCGTTCAGGCCGAGCCCCAGCAGGGCTGCCATGAACGGCGTCATCACGTCCGTCATCTCGTCCTTGTAGATCGGACCGAGATTGAGCATCGGGAAGATGAGCGCCAGGTTGAACCACAGCAGCAACTGCACATAGACGGGCGTGCCGCGGAAGAACCAGATGTAGCCCCAGGCCACGCTGGAGGTGACCGGGTTCTTCGACATCCGCATCACGGCGAGCAGGATGCCGAGCACCAGGCCCATGATCATGGCCAGCACGCTGACCACGAGGGTGTTCTTGACGCCTTCGAGGATCTCGTCGTCGAAGAAGAAGTCCCCGACCGCGCCCCATTCGAGGTCCGCGGTCGCGAAGGCGTTGACGAGCAGGGCGAGCAGCGCGAGCACGATGACGGCCGACACGTAGCGGCCGTAGTGCCGCACGGGGATGGCCCTGATGGCCTCGGGCGCGGTGCGCGCCGGCGGCGTACCGCCGCCGGGCGCCGCGTCCCCGGAGCCCCCGGAGTCCTTGGAAACAGCCACGGGAATCGCCTTTCAGCTTCCGTCCGTACGGTGCGGTCAGGAGCCGGCGTTGATCTTCGCCGAGTCGACCCCGCCGTCCTCGACGCCCCACTTCTTGAGCGCCTTGTCGTACGAGCCGTCCTTGATGACCGCCGCCAGGGCCTCCTTGAGGGCGTCCCGCAGCTCGGTGTTGGTCTTGCTCACGGCCATGCCGTAGGGCGCGGACTCCATCTGCTCGCCGACGACCTCGAAGTCCTTGCCCGCCTTGGCCGCGTTGGCGGCGACGGGGAAGTCCGAGACGTCCGCGACGACGCCGCCCGCCTTCAGCCGGACACGGGCCTCGTCGTCGGTGTCGAAGGGCTCGATGGAGATGGCCTTCTCACCGTCCTTCTCGCACTTCTCGGTCTGCTTCTTGAGGATCTCGTGCGAGGTGGTGCCGCGCTGGGTGGCGACCTTCTGGCCGCACATCTGCTCCACGGAGTCGATCTTCTCCGGGTTGCCCTTCTTGACCAGGATCGAGGAGCCGGCGGTCAGGTAGTCGACGAAGTCGACGCCCTTGCCCGCCTTCTTGCCCTTGTCGTCCAGGCCCTCCTGGCGGTCCTTGGTGTCCGTCATCGCCGACATGATCATGTCGAAGCGGCCGGTCTGCATCGAGGTGATGAGGCCGTCGAAGGTGCCGTTGGTGAACTCGAAGCGCACGCCCAGCTTCTTGCCCATCGCGTCCGCGATGTCCGGGTCGAGGCCGACGATCTTCTGCCCGTCCTTGTACTCCATGGGCTTGTACGCGGCGTCCGTGCCGACCTTGATGACGCCCTCGTCCTGGATCTTCTTCGGCAGCTTGTCGAAGAGCGGGGCGTCGCTCGTGGCGCCCCCGCCCTCGCCCCCGCCGTCGGTCTGGTCGCCGCAACCGGCCAGCAGCAGTGCGCCGGTGACCGCGATGGCTCCGGCCGCGAGTATCCGGCCCCGGGAAGCGGCCGTGCGACGGGGGGTGCTTGCGGTCATGCTGGATCCTCCTGCTGGATGAGGCAGTAGCGATCGGTCGGGCACACACCTTCGGGTGTCGCGACCGCGTATGGGTGGGGGCATCTTGCCATCCGGACATGCGGATGCAGGGTGCCATCGATGTCAAAATCGGATAACGGAGGTCCGGTTCCGATTACTGGGCAGCACTCAGGCGCGTACTGGGCAGCACTCAAGCACCCAAAGCACTCCGGACCGGGACGCTCTGAGACATACGTCACGCCAGGCAGGTCTCACTGTGTGGACATCTTGCCGCCCACGCGACGCTTTGTCGTCATTACGCCCCCTTGACACGGGGCCGGGGAACAAGCGGGTCGTCCCGAGCGGGCCTTGTCGGGTAGAAAGGTCGATTACACCCCTCACCCGGGGACCAGGGCGCGTGTGCGGCGCGCCCGGCGTCCGCACCTCCCCCCGGACGGCGGCCCATCCGCCGCTCGGGAAGCGGACGTGGTGCCCGCCCGTTCCTCAACCAGGGAGCGGTCACCCTCACCAGATTCGACAAAGGGGTTCGACAAGTGGCAGCGGAGATCGTCAATTCGAAGGACGGGCTGGGCGAAGACGTCATCGATCCGGCCTTCGCCCTGCACCGCGGCGGCAAGATGGCGGTGCAGGCAACGGTGCCCGTGCGGAACGCGGACGATTTGTCCCTCGCGTACACGCCGGGCGTCGCCAAGGTGTGCAGCGCCATCGCCGACCAGCCCGAGCTGGTCGACGACTACACCTGGAAGTCCCAGGTGGTCGCCGTCGTGACCGACGGCAGCGCGGTGCTGGGCCTGGGCGACATCGGGCCGGAAGCATCGCTTCCGGTGATGGAGGGCAAGGCCATCCTCTTCAAGCAGTTCGGCGGCGTGGACGCGGTCCCGATCGCCCTGGACTGCCGGGAGACCGACGAGATCGTGGAGACCGTCGCCCGGCTCGCGCCGTCGTTCGGCGGCGTCAACCTGGAGGACATCTCGGCACCCCGGTGCTTCGAGATCGAGGCGAAGCTCAAGGAGCGGCTCGACGTCCCGGTCTTCCACGACGACCAGCACGGCACGGCCATCGTCACGCTCGCGGCGCTGCGCAACGCGGCGAAGCTGAGCGGGCGCGGGCTCGGCGAGCTGCGCGCGGTCATCTCGGGCGCGGGCGCGGCCGGTGTCGCCATCGCCAGGATCCTCGTCGAGGCGGGCATCGGCGACGTCACGGTCTGCGACCGCAAGGGCGTCGTCGCCGCCGCGCGCGAGGACCTGACGGACATCAAGCGGGAGCTGGCGGGCTTCACCAACAAGGCGGGCCTCACCGGCTCGCTGGAGGACGCGATGGACGGCGCCGACGTCTTCATCGGCGTCAGCGGCGGCACCGTGCCGGAGCCCGCGGTGGCGCGCATGGCCGAGGGCGCGTTCATCTTCGCCATGGCCAACCCGAACCCGGAGATCCACCCGGACGTGGCGAAGAAGTACGCGTCGGTCGTGGCCACCGGGCGCAGCGACTACCCGAACCAGATCAACAACGTCCTCGCCTTCCCCGGCGTCTTCGCGGGCGCGCTCCAGGTGCGGGCGACGGACATCACCGAGGGCATGAAGCTCGCGGCGGCCGAGGCCCTGGCGGCCGTGGTCGCGGACGAGCTGTCGGCCGACAAGGTCATCCCCTCGCCGTTCGACGAGCGCGTCGCACCCGCGGTCACCTCGGCGGTCGCCGCCGCGGCCCGCGCGGAGGGCATCGCACGGCGGTAACGGCGCCAGACAGACCAAGAGGGCGGTACGGGCCGGGTGTCCCGTACCGCCCTTTGGCGTGCGGGTGCGGGTGCGGGTGCGGGTGCGCAGGCGCGCACAGGGCGCGCGTGACGTGCGCCGGAGCGCGGATTCCCGCCCCGGCCACCACTGGTTCACCGCATGCTGCTGGGATGTCGCCCGCGGCGCGAGGGCGCCGCTCGTCCGGACAAGTGCAGACGAGTTCGGACGAGTTCAGACACCTGGAGGCATCATCTCAGTGAACCTCGTGGTCAACGGCGATGCCGAACACGGTCCCGGCGGCACGGCGGAGCCCGTCCGCTCCGTCGAGGGATGGGAGGTGACGCAGGGCGCGCCGGCCCTCGTCGGATACGGGACGGCCGAGGGGTATCCCACGCCGCAGGATCCGGGCCCGCCCCGTCGCAGCAGCCGCTTCTTCTCGGGCGGGAACTCGCCCCGCACCGCCCTCGTCCAGGACGTCAGGCTCCCCGCGCACGGCTCCACGGGCCGCGCGGCCGTGGACGCGGGCCGGGTCCGTTTCCGCGCGGGCGCCTGGCTCGGCGGCTACGCGGGGCAGGGCGACGGCGCACGCCTGTCCGTCGAGTTCCGCGACGCGAAGGGCACGCCCCTGGCCCTCGCCGTCCTCGGCCCCGTCACCCCGGAGGAGCGGGACGGGCGCACGGGGCTCGTCGAGCGCACGGCGGAGGCCGCGCTGCCGCCCGGCGCGCGTACGGCGCGGCTCCAGCTCGTCCTCACCCGCAGCGGCGGCGGCACGTCCAACGACGGCTACGCCGACGCACTCACCCTCACCCTCGTCCCCGCTCCCGCCCACGCCGGAGGCCGTCCGTGAAGCTGAACCGACGCGATGTGCTCAGGGCCGCCGGAGCGGCGGGCGCCCTCAACCTCGTCTGGCCGCTGAGCGCCGGGCTCTCCCCCGCGCAGGCCAAGGAGGCCGCCCAGGAACTGGGCGCGTCCTACGATCCCGCGCCGTTCACCCTCGGCGTCGCCTCCGGCGATCCGCTGCCCACCAGCGTCGTGCTGTGGACGCGGCTGGCGCCCGAGCCGTTCGCCGCCGAGGCGGACGAGCAGGGGCTGCCCGAGGTGGTCGAGGTGGGCTGGGTCGTCGCGGAGGACCGCGCGCTGAGACGGGTGGTGGCGCGGGGCACGGTGCCCGCTTCCGCGACGCTCGGCCACAGCGTCCACGTGCCGGTGGGCGGCCTGCGCCCCGGGCGCCACTACTGGTACGCGTTCACCGCGCGCGGCAGGACCAGCCGGGTGGGCCGCACGAAGACGGCGCCCCTGGGCACGGCGGCGAGCGTGCGCTTCGCCAGCGCCAACTGCCAGGCGTTCCACGACGGCTACTACGCGGCGTTCCGCGGTATCGCCCGCGAGGAGCTGGACTTCGTCGTCCACCTGGGCGACTACATCTACGAGCACGGCCCCGTCGGCGGCGATCACGTCCGCGACCACGAAGGGCCCGAGGTCTTCACCCTCGCCGACTACCGCAGGCGCTACGCGCTCTACAAGGGCGACCCGTCCCTGCGCGCCGCCCACGCGGCGCACCCCTGGTATCTGACCTGGGACGATCACGAGGTCGTCAACGACTACAGCGGCACGGGCGGCGACGCGGCCTTCCTGCGGCGCAGGGACGCGGCGTACCAGGCGTGGTACGAGCACCAGCCGCACCGCGACGAGGGCACCTCGGCACTCCCTGACCCGGTGATCCACCGGCGCAGGCTCTACGGCAACCTCGTCGACCTCACCGTCCTCGACCTGCGCTCCTACCGCTCGGCGCAGAACCTGCCCGACGGGACGATCCTGGGCGACGCGCAGAAGCGGTGGCTGAAGCGGGGCATCGACGAGGCGCCGGACGCCTGGCACTGCTGGGTGAACTCGATCATGCTGAGCCAGTTGCGGGGCAGGCCGGGCGGCGACTTCATGTTCACCGACCAGTGGGACGGCTTCCTCGCCGAGCGGAAAGAGGTCCTGACGCACGCGCACAAAGCGGGTCTTGAGGACCTCGTCGTCATCACGGGCGACTGGCACTCGGCCTTCGTGGACGACGTGCGCCCGGACTTCGACGACGCGGACTCCCCCGTCATCGGTACGGAGTTCACGGCGCACTCGGTCAGCTCCGCCGCCTACGACGAGGAGTGGAACAAGGCGAACGGCCCCCTGATGGGCCGGGCCAATCCGCATCTCGCCTACTTCGACGGCGGACACAACGGCTACGCGGTCTACGACGTGACGGCGCGGCGCTGGTCGACGGCGATGCGCGTGGTCGGCTCGTTGACGGACCCCGCGTCCGCCGTCTCCACGCTGACGACCTTCCACGTGGACCGGGGCAAGGCGGGCACGTACGAGGACCCGTCGACGGACGGCTCCCCGGCGCACTACCGCCGCACGTAGCGGCGTACGCGGCGCCCTATGCGGCGGCGGGGGGCGCCTCCTCCCACGGCACCGGGAGGAGGCGCCCCCGCAGCCTGAGCACCCGGGGAGGCTCAGCGCAGGCCGAGGACCAGCCCGTCCTCCGGGGAGCACCAGACCTGGCGGGCCTCGGCGAAGCCGACGGACCGCAGCGCCTCGGCGTGCCAGGCCGCCGACTGGACCTCGCCGTGCGCGTGGTCGCCCGCCGCCGGGTCGCCGAAGATGCGGTAGCGCTCGGCGACGACCCCGGACAGCTCAGGGTCGGCCGCCATCTCCTGCCACCAGGCGATCCAGTCCTGGCTGCCGCCCTCCCGCTCGCGCTCGCGGCGGGCCTTGTCGAAGGCGTGCGCTGCCTCGTTGATGCGCGGGGTGGACTCGTCGGGCATGTGGTCGGCGTTCATGAAGACGCCGCCCTCGCGCAGGACGCCGCCGATCTGCCCGTAGAGCGCGCGCAGCGGTTCCGTCTGGAGCCAGTGCAGGGCCGTGGCGGTGAGCACGGCGTCGTACGGGCCCTCGGGGAGCTTGTCCACCCAGGCCGGGTCGCCGAGGTCGGCGGTGACGAACTGGGCCCGGGGTTCCCCTGCGAAGTGGCCGCGCGCGATGGTGAGCAGGGCGGGGTCGAGGTCGACGCCTACGCTGCGGGCGCCGGGGAACCGCTTCAGGAGACGGTCCGAGATACTGCCCGTACCGCAGGCGAGGTCGAGCACCCGGGGCTCGGGCCCGGCCAGCGCCTCGACCATGTCGAGCATCACGCGGAACCGCTCCTCGCGGTCGGGGAGGTACCACTCCTGCTGGCGGTCCCAACTGTCCTGCCACGTCTGCCAGGTCCGGCCGTTCACGTGCTCGGCGTGATCGGCCTGTCCCGCGTTCCCGTCCGTACGTACCGACATGAACCCTCCTTGGCGTAATACCCTCAAACCATAGTCATCCATTACTAACCTTGACCGACCTTAGACCGCAGCCGTAAGGACCACAAGTGGAACTGAACTATTACTCGGACATGGCGGTGCGCCTGGTCAACACCGAGCGGCCCGAGCGCGGCGAGGACTCCCTCACCACGGTCGAGTCCGTGCGCGAGCTGTTCGGTCCGCTCCAGCAGATGGCCCGGCGCGCCACGGAGGCCGACGTGACCCGGCTGCGCGCCGTCCGCACCCGGCTGCGCGCGGTGTTCGGGGCCGCTTCAGAGGGCGACGAGGTACGCGCGGTCGACCTGCTCAACTCGCTGCTGATGGAGTTCCCGACGAGCCCGCAGATCTCGGGGCACGAGTTCCTGGACGAGGAGGGACGCCCGCGCTGGCACATGCACCTGGCCGACTACGCGCCCAACGCCACCGCCGGATACGCCGCGACCGCCTGCATGGGCCTCGCCTTCCACCTCACCGACCTGGGCGTGGAGCGGCTGGGCGTCTGCCAGGCCGACCCCTGCCGCAACGCCTACCTGGACACGTCGACGAACCGCTCGCGCCGCTACTGCTCGGACCGCTGCGCGACCCGCGCCAACGTGGCCGCCTACCGCGCCCGGAAGCGCCTGGAGAGCGCGGCGGAGGCCGAGCGCGGCCGTACCCGCGACAGCGGGCGCACCCGTACCAGCGGACGCACGGCACCCAGCACCCAGCCCGCCACGGATGACACGTTGGGCTGAATCCCGCGCGGCGGACGCAGCCGCACCCACGCACGGGCGACGACCAGCTCGTCCGGAACAGCCCCGAACTCCCTGCTGTCGTTCCTGACGGCCGGGTTGTCCCCCATGACCCACCAGCCCCCGGCGCGGCGCTCGACCGCGCGCTTGACGATGAGCAGGTCGTGCTGGAAGGGGTGCCGCACGACCACGACGTCCCCCGCCCGTACGGCGTCGCCCCACTTGACGATGAGCTGGTCACCGGGGCGCAGCGTGGGCAGCATCGAGGGGTTGTAGACCTCCGCGAGCCCGATCCTCCGCAGCGGACCGGCCCCGCCCTGCCCAGGCTGGCCCTGCTCCCGCGCCCGCTCCGGCATGTCGCCCTCCGCCTCCGGTCCTTCCTCCGCCAGTCCCAGCACAAGACTGGACTTTTGTCCTAAGCCCATGGGGGCACACGCGAAAAGGCTTCCCCCACGGAGTAATCTCGCACGTGAGAAGACGATCACGAGGAAGGACGCTTTATGCTTTCCCGCCTGTTCGCCCCCAAGGTGCAGGTCAGCGCCCACTGCGACCTGCCGTGCGGCGTCTACGACCCGGCCCAGGCCCGTATCGAGGCCGAGTCGGTCAAGGCCGTCCAGGAGAAGTACCAGGCCAACGAGGACCCGCACTACCGTGCGCGCGCCACCACCATCAAGGAGGAGCGCGCCGAGCTGGCCAAGCACCACGTCTCGGTCCTGTGGAGCGACTACTTCAAGCCGCCGCACTTCGAGAAGTACCCGGAGCTGCACCAGCTCGTCAACGACACCCTCAAGGCCCTCAGCGCGGCCAAGGGCTCGACCGACCCGGCCACGGGCCAGAAGGCGCTGGACTACATCGCCCAGATCGACAAGATCTTCTGGGAGACGAAGAAGGGCTGAGCCCTGCTGGGCCCCTGGCCCGCGGTCCCCGTGACCGCATGGCCCACATGCCCGCACCCGGCCCGCACGGCACCCTGTCCGGTGTCGTGACGGGCCGGGTGCGGTCTGTGTTTTGCGGTCTGTGTTTCCGGCGCTTTCGGGGCGGGGGCGGGACAGGGCGGGGCGCCCGGAGCGGGTCTCAGCTCTTGGCGGGCTTGCCCCGCTTCTTGAGACGCTTCAAACGCTCCTGCGCCTTGACGTGTTCCTTCTGGAAATGCTTCAGCATATTCTTCTGGAGCCCTACGTCATTACCCGGCCCACCCTTCTTGATCACTGATGCGATGTCCTTGACGCTCCTTTCCTGGGTCAGGCTCGTGAGCTTGTTCGCAGCGGTGATGTCACTCATGTGCTGGCTCTTGTTAGTGGAGTAGAACGGCACGAAGCGATCGGAGAGGAATTTCTTGAACTTTTCCTCCTGCTTGGGCGTGAGCTTGACCTTCTGATCGAGGCTCGTGATGCCGTAACCGGGCTTGTGCCCGAGAGCGTGGTTGAGCGCGGCGAGAGTGACCGCGTTCGTGGGGTCCCCGTTGCTGGGGTCGGGGATACGGTCGGTAAACCCGATCCGCTTGTACTGGCGCGGGTCCAGGCCCGCGACGGCGGCCTTGATCCTTTCACTCTTCGGCTTCGTCGCCAGCTCGCGCCTCTTCAGCTCGCCTTTCTGCCACTCGATCGTTTTCTCAAGCTCTGCTTCGTTCTGCTCCTCCACCGGCTTTACGTCCCAGTTGCCGCGGGAGTTCTTGTACTGAGGGATACCGTTCTCGATCCGCATCACCTCGTCGTCCTTGTGCACGGCTTCGGTGTGCACCTGATCCGTATCGGTCGGCTCGACGACCGCGCCTTCTTCTTGGCCTTCTTGGCCTTCTTGGCCTTCTTGGCCTTCTGAGCCCGCACCCGGTTCCTCCGCCACCTCCCCCTGCTCCAGTTCCTCGCCCTCTTCCGCTCCGGATTCCGGGGACGCCTCGGAGGCGATCTCACCTTCTTCTAGCTCCTCGCCCTCGCCGCCCTCTTGTTCCCCACCGGCGACCTCGCCCTCTTCCAGTTCCTCGGACTCGGACTCGGACTCCTCGGCACCCGACTCTCCGACCTCCGCTTCCGTCTCGGGCTCTGGCTCTGCTTCCGGCTCCGCCTCCCCTTCGGGCTCCACGTCGGGCTCAGTCTCGGCTTCGGCCTCCGCCTCACCCTCGGGTTCCGGCTCCGGCTCCGCCTCTGGCTCCGACCCCCCTTCAGCCTCCGGCTCGGACTCCGACTCCGCGTCGGCCTCCGGCTCCCCTTCAGCCTCCGGCTCGGGTTCCGGCTCCGCCTCGGGCTCCGGCTCAGGTTCCGGGTCCGCCTCGGGTTCCGGGTCCGCCTCGGCCTCTGGCTCAGGTTCGGGCTCTGGCTCCCCTTCAGCCTCCGGCTCGGGTTCGGCCTCTGCCTCGGACTCCGGCTCAGGTTCCGGGTCCGCCTCGGCCTCTGGCTCAGGTTCGGGCTCCGGCTCCGCGTCAGCCTCCGGCTCCCCTTCAGCCTCCGGCTCAGGCTCCGGGTCCGCCTCGGGCTCGGGCTCTGCTTCCGGCTCGGCCTCGGCCTCCGCCTCTGCCTCGGGTTCCGGCTCCGCCTCGGACTCAGGCTCAGGTTCGGGCTCCGCCTCGGACTCTGGCTCAGGTTCCGGCTCCGCCTCGGGTTCCGGGTCCGCCTCGGCCTCTGGCTCAGGTTCGGGTTCCGGCTCCGCGTCGGGCTCGGGTTCTCCTTCTGGCTCGGGTTCAGGTTCGGGCTCCGGCTCGGGCTCCGGCTCCCCTTCCGGCTCCGCCTCGGACTCTGGCTCGGGCTCTGGCTCCGCGTCGGGCTCGGGCTCTGCTTCCGGCTCGGCCTCGGGCTCCGGCTCCGGCTCCGGCTCGGGCTCCGGCTCGGGCTCCGGCTCCGGCTCCGGCTCCGGCTCCGGCTCCGGCTCCGGCTCCGGCTCCGGCTCCGGCTCGCTGGCGTCGTCCTGGTTCATGCACAGCACCCCTGTGTCTCGTATCGCAGCCTGGATTCGCCGTGTCCCCGTGCGTCAGGCTGCCTCGGAGGAAACCCGTTCAAGCATCCCGAACCCCCTATAAGGGTGTATTCACTGGTATGAGTGGCTATGCGACCTCATATATTGCGTTGGCAGTTTAGGAGCGGCTTATGTAGCAGTCGGATATTCGACCCGAGAAGGGAACATTCATGCCTCAGCGCATGCGTCTTCGTCCTGCCCGTGTGCTCGCCGTCATGGCTGCCACCAGCGCGGCCGTCCTCGTCGTCCCCACCGCCCAGGCCGCGTCCCCAGACGCCGCGCCCCGAGCCGCCGCCGCGAGCGTCTCCTGCCAGGCGGGCGGCACCGCCCAGTTCTCCCCCGGACTGACCCCCGTCCCCGTCCCCCGCGACACCAACGTGCAGTACAACGGGCGCGACCACTCCTGCACCGGCGCCACAGCGAAGGGCTCGGAGATCGCCACGGCGACCTTCAACGGCTCCTTCAACGTGCCGATGTCCTGCGAGGTCGGCGGCTCCTCCACACCCGCCACAGGATCGGGCACCGTCACCTGGAAGACCAAGGAGGGCAAGACCCTCAAGTCGTCCCTCTCCCTGACCATCACCGGCCAGATGTTCAACACCGCCAAGGTCGACGGGAACGTCACCGACGGCGCCTTCCTCGGCGGCAAGATCCACGGCGACTTCCAGGTCGATCTGGTCAAGGAGGGCGTCAACTGCGCCGCCCAGGCGTTCACCGGCGGCCTCCGCCAGGCCAACTACGACGGCAGCTTCACCATCAACGCCTGACCGCCCCGCGCCGACGGCGCTGACACCCCACAGACCGTGGGCCCGCTCCGGGGTTCCGGAGCGGGCCCACGGCGTGCGTGCGAGCGGGCAGCCGGACCCGGCGAGAGGCAGGGCCCGGCGACCGGGCAGGCGTGCCGTCCGGTCACTTCACCGGCCGGTCACTTCACCGACCGGGCGCTCGGCGTGAGGAGATGCTCGGGCCGCAGGTACAAGGCCTTGCCATAGCTGTCGTCCAGCCAGATCCTGTTGCGGTCCGTCTCGCCCTCAAGGCTCGGATGGATGTAGCTCAGGGACCGGCCCGACTCCGGGTTGACCGTGACCTTCACCCACTCGACGCACCAGGGCGGATTGCTCCCGGCGGGCTCGAAGCGCAGGTAGACGGGGAAGTAGTCGAGATCGTCGGTGTCCAGAGGAGGCGTGCGGGGGTCGTTGTACTCGGGCTCCTCAAGGTTGTTGCCGTCGCCGAACCGGAAGTCCTGCTTGGCGCCCACGGAGAAGTCGGCGCCGGTGCTGTCGACCACGAACTCCCGTCCGCCGATGCCGAGATAGACCCAGGCGCCGGTGTCGGCGCCTCCGACGTCCGCGGTGTGCACGTGAGCGAGGATCTGGGTGATGGGGGCCACTGGAGCCCTCCTTCGGTGAGCGTGCCGGTACCGCCGCGAACGATGGCCCCGTGGCACGCGGCCGACCGGCCGTTCACCGGTCCGGCGCGTGGAGGGCCGCACGTGACGGCGCTTGTCGACGAAGGGCATGCCCCGCCTCTCCCGGCCCGTAGAGCGGCTGATCGCGCTGTGACCCGAACCGGCGACACCGTGGGGTACCAGAGGGGGAGACCGGACAGGCGTGCCCCGCGTGCGCGAAGGCACGTGTGCGGAGCACCGCGCGCCGGTCTTCGCCCGGCGCGCGCTCGTCCACGCGAACCCGCAGGCCGCACGGCTGCGGGGACGGGTCTGCTCCCGTCCCCGCGCCGGTTCTCCCACGGTTCCACCGGCTCGTCCGACACCGTCCGACGCCGTCGGGTGCCGTCAAGTGCCGCCGGTGTCACCGGTTCCGCGCCGTGCGGGCCCGTGGACTCGTGGACCCGTACCCGTACGGGTCCCGCCTACTTGATCCAGCCCGCCGTGCGCGCCGTCTTCCACGCCTGGAGCTCCGCGCGGTCGGCGGCGATGTTCAGGCGGCGGTCCTTGCCCTGGGCCTTGCTGGCCTGACGGGCGGCCTTCCAGGCGTTCCTGGCGGCCTGGCGGGCCTCCAGGCCGTTGCCGGAGAAGCCCTTGTCCTCGGTCGTGGCGAAGAGGACCGCGCCCTGAGGACGGTTCTGGGGACGGTTCTTGGCCGGGGCGATCGCGCCGCTGAGCGCCGCCGCCTCCTGCGAGGTGCGGAACGCCCTGTTCGCCGCCCGCGAGGGGTTCTTGGCCGCCATCGCCTGGTCGGCGAAGCCCTGGGCGCGCTTCGGCGCTGTACGGCTGTAGCTCTTGGCCTCCTTGCCGGGGGCCTTGCCGACGACGAGCTTGGCGCGCTCGGCCGCGCGGGCCGCGCGCTTGGCGTGGCACTCGGCCACGACCTGCTCGGCCTTGAAGGACCAGAGCTGCGTGTTCATCTCCGCACATGTCGCGGTCCGCTTGGCGGCGGGCGCCGGGGCCGGAGCCGCGGCCAGTGCCGGGGCCGCCAGCACGCTGCCCAGCAGCGCCGCCGACACGGTCAACGCGGCCGTCTGGCCCGTACGGGCGGCCTTTCCTGCTCTGCGCATCGATTCCTCATTCCCTGTTTCCGGTAGGCCCCGCCACGGCGGAGGCCAGGCCCCTGGAAACGCCCGTGGGCCCGAAACGCATCTTCAGCCGCGCGTACGGGACCACCAAGGCGCACCGCCGCCGCGTCCTCCGCTCAGCCCAATGGTTCGTACGCCCATATCCCTTTTCGCGGCCCGGCCCGTCCCGCCCCCTCCCTTCCCCGCACACACCTCGGCGCCCACGGCAGAAGCCGTGGGCGCCGAGGGAACCGGGCGCGCGGGCGCGGCGGGGGAGGTCCGGGCCCGCGAAGGGGGCGGGTCAGATCCTGCCCCCGGTCGCCCGGGTCAGGGGGCCGAAGCCGCTCTTCGCGGCGTGCCGTCCGGCGAGGTAGGAGGCGGAGCAGACCGCCGTCACCCCGGTGCCCGCCGCTATCGCGACGGCCTTGCGGGCGCGCAGGACGGTCCAGGCTGTGCCGGCCGTCGCGACCGCCTTGCCGGGCACGGCAGCCGCCTTCTCCCTGGCCACCGCGGCGCCCTGGGAGACGAGCTGTCCGGCGCGGCCCGTCGTGCCCGCCGCCTCGGCCACCCTTCTCCTGCCGGCCGCCGCGGCGTCCTTGGCCTCGCCCGGCGTGACGCTGCCGACGTCCTCGACGCCCTCGGGGACCTTCCCGTTCGTGCCGCTCCCGGCCGTCTTGCCCTTCGCCGACGTCACGGCCTTGCCGGTGGTCGCGTGCGAACTCGTCTTCTTGTCAGCCATGTTCGCCGGGTAGCCACACACCCTGGCGTGAAACCTTCGCACCACGCCCCGTCCACGACCCGTCCACGCCCGCGCCTACACCGTCCGCACCGGTGCCTCGTCCACCATCGGCCGCACCTCTACGGGCGTGTTCCCGTGGCTGCCGCCCCGGCCGGGCACGGCGGAGGCGCGGGCCGCGATCTCGATGGCACGCTCGCGCCCCGCGCAGTCCACGACCCAGTACCAGACGAGGACGCCGGGGCCCGTGTCCGGATGCCTGCCCTGGGCGACCTCGGGGAAGCCGCCCGGCCTGGCCCGTACGACCGTGGCCGTGGAGGGGGCCGCCAGGGCGCCCGTGTCCAGGAGTTCGCCCGCCGTGGCCAGTTCCTTGTTCAGGGTCTCCATGGACGCGCCCATCTCCTGGAGCGCCTCCCGGGACCACGCCGTCTCGCCCACGGCGCCCACGGCGTCCCAGTCCTCCTGGCGGCTGTACATCAGCAGCATGAACCTCATGTCAGGGCTCCTCGCTCCCCCCACCACCACCCGGCGCCCGGGGTGGGCGCCCCCCTCATCAGGAGAACGCGGAGCGGTCACCTCCGCTCCGGCCGCGCGGGCAAAGATGGCGGGCACCCGGGGTGCGACCGGGGTGCGCCCGCCGAGCTTTCCGGACGAAAGGACCGGGCCGCCCGCACACGGCGGACGGCCCGGAGAAGCGGTGGCGCGCGAGGGTCAGTCGGGCGGGGTCGGGGTGTCCGGGCAGCGGTACATCGCCTGGATGTCCAGCTCCAGTTGGACGGTGGGACCCACGACGGCGATGCCCTTGGCCAGCATGTTCCGCCAGTTGAGGGTGTACTCCTCGCGGTGCAGCTCGGCCGTCGCCTTGGCCGCGCAGCGCAGCTCCTCGCCGTAGCCGCCGTTGACGAAGCCGAGGTAGTCGGTCTCCAGCGCGACGGAGCGGCTGACGCCGTGCAGGGTCAGCGTGCCCTGGACGGACCACTTGTTGCCCGCGCGGTTCGCGAACCGGTTGCTGGCGAAGTGGATGTACGGGTAGTTCTTGACGTCCAGGAAGTCCGCCGAGCGCAGGTGGTTGTCGCGCGTGTTGTTGCCCGTGGTGATGCTGGAGGCGTCGATGGTGCACTCGACGTAGGAGTCCTCCGGCCGTTCACCGATGCGCAGCCCGCCGTCGAACCGGGTGAAGCGTCCGTGCACGTTGGCCATGCCGACGTGCCGGGCGATGAAGCGGATCGCGGTGTGCGGCGGGTCGAAGAGCCACACGCCGGGCTGCGGGGGCTCCAGCGGACGCGCCGGTTCCAGCTCGACGCGCTCCAGCTCCTGCTCGCCCGCCGTCACCTCGACCGTGCGCTGGCCTGGCAGCAGCCCGTCCACGGTGATCAGCGCGGCGTAACGGCCGGGCGGGAGGGCGACGTTGAACATGCCGTACGGGTCGGTGCGGCCCTTCATCACCCGTCGCCCGCTGGTGTTCGACTTGATCGTGACGTCGGCGCCGTTGAGCGGATGCCCGATCGGGTCCACGACTTCGAGGGCCAGGACTCCGGCTGTCAGGGGAACCCTGGACAGCAGCCCCGCTCCTCTGCCGCCGCTCTTCGACCGCCTGCGCGGAAGCAGCGAGAGGCCCATGGGGTGACCGCCTTTCTCTCTTGCCTAACGATGTCCTGCCGGTCCACGGCGCTCTCGCGCCGTTCCGGCCGGGGAGCCGAGGATCTGCCGCGGTGCAGCGGCAGTGGCTTCCGCGCACCCGGATCGGCGCCGGGGTGGCGGACTGCGATGTGGTTGTGGGGGCGTACGAGTTGCAGGGGCCGACGGGCGGACGACCCGCCCCTCCGGTCTCCCGCAGCCGGGCCCGGCCCCCCGTACGGGTCCTCGTACTCCGGCCCTGGCCCGATGACGGTGATGACGGCGGCGGCGCGCTCGCGGTTCAGTTCCACTGAGACCGCGTCAGCCGCCCGCGTCCAGCAGTCGCCATCAAGTCCGGTGATCATACTGAACCCGTCGTTCCCCTTGAGGCCGAGGGCGACTGGGGTGATGCGTCCTCGGGAGCCGGCAAAGAGATCGTAAATGAGTTGTTCCCGCTTCAACTTCCCCCGCTCCGGGGCCGAACGGGCACACAGGTGGCGATCACGGACGAACGGACTCCGGAAGAGCCGTCCAGGGGCGCGAAGCGTGGCGAGTACCACGTTTCCGCGCCGCCTCGCCGGGCCGAGCGGGGGTCGCTTCGGGCGAGATGAGCATCCGGTTTCCGACGAGGCGAGGCGAGACGCGAGGCGTGACGCGAGGCGGCGCTGGACCGACGTGGCTACGCGGGCTCCCCGGCCGCGCGCAGCCGCCACAGCGAGGTCACCTCGGCGGCGCGGGCCGCGTGCAGCGGGTCGTCGCGGTCGGCGGCGCGCGGGTGCCGCGGCCTGATGTCCTCGCGGCCCGCGACCCGCAGCCCCGCGCCCCCGATCCAGCCGAGCAGCTCCTCGCGGCTCCGCAGGCCCAGCTGCTCGGCGAGGTCGGAGAGGATCAGCCAGCCCTCTCCTCCGGGCGCGAGCCGCGCGGCCAGACCGTCGAGGAAGCCGCGCAGCATCCGGCTGCCCGGGTCGTACACCGCGTGTTCCAGCGGCGAGGTGGGCTTGGCCGGGAGCCAGGGCGGGTTGCAGACGACCAGCGAGGCGGCGGGGGCGGCGGGAGTGCCAGGGGCGCCTGTCCCGTCCGGGAAGAGGTCCGCGGCGACGACCTCCACCCGGTCAGCCACGCCGAGCCGCCCCAGGTTCGCGCGGGCGCAGTCGAGGGCGCGCGGGTCCTGGTCCGTCGCGACCACCCGCGCCACACCGCGCCGCGCCAGGACCGCGCTCAGCACGCCCGTACCCGTACCGATGTCGTAGGCGAGGGTCCCCCCGGGCAGCGGGGCGCGTGCCACCAGGTCGACGTACTCGCCGCGCACCGGCGAGAAGACCCCGTACGCCGGATGCACCCGGTCACCGCCGAGCGCCGGGATCTCCACCCCCTTGCGGCTCCACTCGTGCGCCCCGACCAGGCCGAGCAGCTCGCGCAGCGCGAGCACGGAGGGCCCCTCGTCGGGGGACGGCGGCCCGTACGCCTCGGCGCACGCCTCCCGCACGTCAGGGGCGCGGCGCAGCGGCACGGTGTGGTCCGCTTCCAGCGGGACCAGCAGCATGCCGAGGATCCGGGCGCGACGGGACTGCGCCTGCCGGTGCAGATGGAAGCTCTCGCGCGCGTCGGCGCCCCGCTTGGCGGGCTTGCGGTCGACGCGGCGGCCCAGCGCGCTCAGCAGTTGCCGCGCGCCGTGGAAGTCACCGCGCCACAGGAGCGCCGTGCCCTCGCAGGCGAGCTTGTAGGCGGCGTCGGCCGTCGTACGGTCGTCGGCGACGCGCACCCGCGCGGGCGGACGTGCGCCGCTCTCGGACCGCCACCGTGCCCGGTGCGTCCGCGCCCGCGCGCCCGTCTCCGTGCCCTCTTCGGCCTCTTCCCACGTCACCGTCTCCGTCTCCCGCTCGCTCACCGCCTCACCCTATGGCGTCCCCGGGGCGGGCCCGCCGCCTCGTGGGCGCGGGCCCGCCCCGCACGGGCGCGGGTCACGTGGTGCGGGAGGTGCGGACCGCGCCCGCGCTGGCCGCTATCACCAGCGCGATGGCGACCAGCTCCAGCGGCTTCAGGCGCTGGTCGAGGACCAGGAAGCCCGCCAGGGTCGCGGCCACGGGCATCAGGCTCATCAGCACGGCGAAGGTGGCGGCCGGGAGCCGTCGCAGGGCGAACAGCTCCAGGGTGTACGGCAGCCCCGACGACAGCACGGCCACCGCGGCACCGAGCCCCAGGGTCACCGGGTCGAGCAGCGCGCCGCCCGCGTCGAGGATGCCCAGGGGCGCGCTGACCAGCGCCGCGATGCCCATCGCGAGGGCCAGCCCGTCCGCCTTGGGGAAGCGGGCACCGGTGCGCGAGTTGAAGACGATGTACGCCACCCACATGCCGCCCGCGGCGAGCGCGAAGCCCACCCCGGCGAAGTTCAGCTCGTCGAACCCGCTGCTGCCCAGCAGATACACCCCGGCCAGCGCCAGCAGCGCCCACACGAGGCTGAGCAGCCGCCGGGACGCGACGACGGAGAGCACCAGGGGGCCCAGGAGTTCCAGGGTGACCGCTGCGCCCAGGGGGATGCGGTCGATGGCCTGGTAGAAGAGCGAGTTCATGGTGCCGAGGGCGATCCCGAGCCCGGCGACGGCGGCCCAGTCGGCGCGCGAGTGCCCGCGCAGCCTCGGCCTGCACACGGCCAGCATGAGGGCGGCCGAGAAGACCAGCCGCAGCGCGACCACGCCCAGCGCGCCCGCGCGCGGGAACAGCGTCGCGGCGACGGCCGAGCCGAACTGGAGCGAGAGCGCGCTCCCGATCACCATGCCGACGGCACCGAGCCGCGCCCGGCCACCGGGCGCCCCGCCCGGCAGGGGGCCAGCGCCGCCCGCCGTGGGGGCAGTGGACGCCGCGGACGCCGACGGCGCCGTGCGCGCGGCGCCGGTAACGGGATCGCCTGTTGTCATGCGCCCCACGCTAAGACTCATGACCCGGCGCGTGAAATGCGCGCCCGCCAGTGACTATGCGTCCCGCGCATGATCACGGAGCCGTGTCACCCGCGCGCCTTCCCCGACCGGTGCGGTGTCCGGAGCGGCGGCCCGGGAACCCGCTGATCACCGCATACGTTGGCGGGTCGAGGGCACTCACCCCTCTCCGCACCAGAAGCACCGGGAGGCAGGGCCATGGCAGGTTTCCTCGACAGGGCCAAGGAACAGGCACAGCGCGGACTCGCACAGGGCAAGGAGAAGGTGGGCGAGGTCCAGGCGCAGCGCTCCGGCAACGATCTGCTGCGCAAGCTCGGCGCCGCCTACTACGCACAGCAGCGCGGCAGCGGTTCGCCCGCCGACGTACAGCAGGCGCTCGCGGCGCTGGAGGCGCACATCGCCCAGAACGGCGACGCGTTCCTGCGGGGCGGCGGCACCTCGGGCCACTGATCCCGCACGTCGCACCGTCGTCCCGTCGCCCTCCCGCGCCCGGCGCCAGGCGCCCCCGCGCCTCTTCCCACCCTCGCCGGGGCGGGGCGGAGCGGGCCGTGCGGCACGGCGCGGACCAGCCGGCCGGTCCCTCGTGGGCGAGGCCAGCGCGGCTGCCGCCGGAACGGGCCGCGGCCCGTCGGCACGGCAGTACGCACGTCCTTGTCCGCGGGTTCCGGCCGGTGGCCGGGCCCTGGGCCCTCACCGGACCCTCACCGGGCCCTTCGGCGGGCTCCGTCGAAGCGTCGAAGCAGAGCCATGGCCGGGCTCCACCGGAGCCGGGCCCTCGCCAGGCTCAGCCGAAACGGAGCCGGTAGAGCATCAGCAGCGCGGCCGCCATGTTCGCGGCCGGGACCTCACCCCGTGCGATGAGGTCGGGCGTCTCCTTGAGCGGCACCCACTCGCGCTTGTCGGACTCGAAGTCGTCCTCGGGATGCCCGACGAACGTGGCTTCCTGCGCCCAGTAGATGTGGTGCCGCGCGTCGGTGAGCCCGTTGGAGGGCTCGACGGTCATGAGGTGGGCCAGCGGTCCCGGCCGCCACCCCGTCTCCTCCAGCATCTCGCGGGCCGCGGCCTCGGCGAGGTCTTCTCCTTCCTCCACGACACCGGCCGGGAGTTCCCAGCCCCAGCTGTCGGTGATGAACCGGTGCCGCCAGAGCAGCAGCACCTCGTTCCGCTCGTTGACCGCCGTGGCCATCGCCACCGGACGCAGCCGGATCAGATAGTGGTCCAGATGACGGCCGTCGGGCAGTTCCACGTCCGCGAGGTTGACCCGAAGCCACTGGTTCTCATACACAGTGTGTTCACCCAGGTTCTTCCATTGCACGTATGTGCCCCCTTCCTGACGAAAGTTGGGCACATCTGAACACGCTGCGGCGCCCGCCTGACAGAGGCGCACGGAGCGGGGGCAACCCTCCGCGGCCTGCGGAGTGTCCTCGCCATGAGCGGGGGCACGCCCCCGCCGCACGCGGTGTGCCCTCGGTCAGAGAGGCACGCGCAGCGCTTCTTCGATCAGTTCCGCTGCCTGGGCCGCCGACGTCCCGGGGTGCTGGGCCAAGTGGTCCCGCACCTTCCGCATCCGTCCGCGCAACCGCTGCGACTCGATGCCCTGCGCGTAACCGACCATTTCGGCCGCCGTCGCGGCGGCTCGCTCCGCCGCACCGCTGTGCAGCTCGACATCGGTGAGTGTGGCCAGCCGGTTCACCCGTCCGCGCACGTGGGCAGGTGCCCTGGCCGCCTCCTTCGCATACTTCTCGGCGGCACCGATCTCGCCGAGTACCAGCAACGCTTCGGCCAGCCTCACCTCCACAAGTCCGGGTTGGACGTAGCCGGTCTCCACCGGCTCCTCCTCGGGGCGTATGCGCTCGGAGTACGCCTCGGCCCAGCGCATGCAGCCGTGCGCGCTCCTGCGGTCGTCCAGCCGCGCGTACGCCTTCGCCTGCATCGCGTACAGGTCCGTGGCCAGCGCCGGGCTCGCGTGCGGCCCGGCCGTGCGCAGCACCGCCTCCGCGCAGGCGATGGCGCGCCGGTTGTCCCCCAGGAACAGCGCCTGGTTGACGAGCAGCGCCACGACATAGCCGCCGAACAGCCGGTCCCCCGACGCCTTTCCGAGGCGCAGCGCCTGGTGGAAGTAGCGCTGGGCGAGGCCCTGCGCGTCGGCGTCGTAGGCGCAGATGCCGCTGACCGCGGCCAGCGACCCGGCGGCGCGGAAGAGCTGGCGGCCCGTCTCGTCCCCGTACGTGCCGCGCAGCAGCGGCGCCACCTCCGCCGTCAGGAAGCCCACGACGCGCGGGCGCGTGGCGACGCCGCCCGCGTTGCGGTACAGGTGCTCGTAGTGGCTGCGGGCCGCGTGCAGCACGGCCACGTCGGACTCACCGACCTGTAGGTCCCCGGCGTGCGACACGTCCAGGTCCTCTGGCGGGTTCTCCCACTCCCACACGGGCGCGACGGCGGCGGCGCCCGTCAGCAGCGAGGGGCCCACCGAGTCCGCGTGCAGTTGGTCCGAGCGCCATAACACCGCGGAGCGTTCGACGAACCGGCCGAGGCTCGCGTCGTCGCCGACGTCCTGCACCAGCGCCGGGGGCGGCGCCGCCATGCCGATGTCGGCCAGCGTGAGAGTGCGCTCCAACTGGCGGCCGAGTATCTCGCATATCAGCTCCGGCACCTGGCCCCGTGGGCGCTGCCCCTTGAGCCAGCGGGCCACGGCCGTGTGATCGTAACGCAGCGTGACGCCCGCCTCTTTCCCGAGGCGGTTGATTCTCGCGGCCAGACCAGCCCGGGAAACTCCGGACTGGTCAAGCAGTGCGTCAAGTTGACTGTTGGGCTCCATCCCGCCCTCCGGTCGTCCATCTCTTGTTTCGCAGAGTAACGGACATCCGTTCACACGGGGTGTGAAAGACCCACCTACGCATGCGTAAGGCACATGCTCCCGCAGGCGGTGCGGATGCGCTTGGCTGGAAGCAATCCGTACGCAAGGGCGCATACGGCGCCCAGAGGAGGCTCAACGTCGTGAACGACCCGATCCGACTCCGACTCGGCAACAGCCATGCAGTCCGCTGACCGGCGCAGCCGGACCCCGAACAGCGCGCTGCGGGCGCTGCTGGAAGAGACTGAGTGGACCCAGGCCGCATTCGCGCACGCCATCGCCACGCTGGGCAGCGAAGCGGGACTGCGACTGCGCTACGACCGTACGTCGGTGGCGCACTGGCTGCGCGGCAGCCGCCCCGATCCACGGGTGCAGCGCCTCATCGCCGAAGCGCTCTCCCGGAGACTCGGCCGCCCCGTCCCCGTGACCGACCTCGGCATGGGGGACGGCCGCAGCGGCGGCCCGGGGCGGCGGCCGGCGCGCGCGGGGGCGCGCGCCGGCACGGGGGCGCGACAGCGGGCCGCGGCGACTTCCGAACCGGCACCGGCGCATCCCGCCGACCGGCTCGCGGCGCTGACGGCCCCTGTCGTGGGCCCGCCCCGCGCTGACACCCCGCCCCCGGCCCCGTACCGGCTCACGCTGCTCACCCCCGGCCCTGCGGGCCGCGCGCCCGCTACGCGCGTCCACCCCGAACACCGGCAGCGCCGCGCCGCCTTCCCCGGCCCGCACCGCGGGCCCGGCGGGCGGCCGGCCCGGCGCACCAGCCCGGACGAGGTCGCCTCCGTGCGCGAGCACGCGCGCTTCTTCGCCCAGCAGGCCGACCGGCACGGGGGCGGGCACATCCGCACCCCGCTGGCCGCCTGCCTCTCCGGGCTGGTGCGCCGCCTGCGCACCGGCGGGGACGGACCGCACCACCCCCAACTGCTGGCGGCGACGGCACGGCTGAGCTATCTGCTCGCCCGCGTGTACGCCGACGAGCAGCGCCACGGCCTGGCCCAGCGCGCCTTCCTCACCGCGGCCGAACTCGCGCGGGAGGGCGACGATCCGGAGGGCGTCGCTGTGGTGCGCCGCGCCCTCAGCTCCCAGGCGCACCAGCTCGGCCACAGCCACCACAGCCTCGCGCTGGCCGAGGCCGCCTGCGAGGCGGCACCGGCCGACGCGGAGCCCTCGGCCCGCGCGTTCCTGTACGCGGGACTCGCGGTGGCCCGCGCGGCGGAGGGCGAGCGGGACAAGGCGCTGGACGCGCTGCGGCGCGCCGAACACGCCCTGGCGCGGGCCCCTGTGGACCTCACCACGGGCCCCGAGAGCCCGAACGGCGAGCCCGTCGGCACGTACCAGGACGCGGCGCTGCTCTACCAGTCCAGCCAGGTGCGCGCGGAGCTCGGCGACCGCGAGGGCGCCATCGGCGAACTGCGCTCCTCGCTGCGCTCCCGCCCTGCGGGCGAGCGCCGCTCGCGCGCCGTCAGCCACGCCGAGCTGGCCGAACTGCTGCTGTCCTGCGGCCGTCTGGAGGAGGCGTGCGCGGCGTGGCAGGTCTTCCTGGAGGACTGCGCCCTCGTCCGCTCCGGGCGCGCGGCACGCGCCCGTGCGCGGATGCCGCAGTTGCTGCGGCCGTACGCGCGCGAGCGCTGTGTACAGGCGCTCCTCGCCCGTGCGGGGGTGCTCGCCGGGGAGGGTGCCCTACGGTGACCCGTCCCGGAACAAGCGCACCGGAGGTCCCGGAGTAAGCACACCGTAAGCAGGGCATCACCCAACGAACACACGGCAATCCGTACGGCATCCACGAGAAAACGGGGGCTTACATGGCGACTCCCATCACCGCGAACAGCTTCGTCGAAGCACTCAAGAAGGAAGGCGTGAAGGTCGAGGAGGTCCGCGACTGGCGCAACCACAACCGCAACCACAAGGGCCCCTGGGGCCCGGTGCACGGCATCGTGATCCACCACACCGTCACCCAGGGCGCCAAGGAGACGGTGGACCTGATCTACGACGGTCACGCCTCGCTCCCCGGCCCGCTCGCCCACGGCTGCATCACCAAGGACGGCACGGTCCATCTGACGGGCCACGGCCGCGCCAACCACGCGGGACTCGGCGACGACGACGTGCTGCGGGCCGTGATCGCGGAGAAGAACCCGCCGAAGCCGAACGAGATGAACACCGACGGGAACCGCTCGTTCTACGGCTTCGAGTGCGAGAACCTCGGTGACGGCAAGGACCCGTGGCCGGACGCGCAACTGGAGGCCATCGAGAAGGCCGCAGCCGCGCTCTGCCGCCACCACGGGTGGAACGAGCGCTCGGTCATCGGGCACCTGGAGTGGACGAACCAGAAGTCCGACCCGCGCGGATTCACGATGGACGACATGCGCGCCCGCATCGCGGCCCGCCTCAAGTAGCGGCCCGCCGCCCCGGCCAGCGCCGCGTGAAGAACGGGGGTGTGGGCAACCGTTCCCCCCGGCCCCGTCCGGGTGTGCCCCCTGACGGAGCGGTTGCCCACTCCCGCCCCCCCGCCCCCGCCTACGCGACGGCGCGCACCGCGCGAGAATGGCGGGGTGCCCCTGCCGCCTCTCCCGCCCCTGCCGCCCGACGCGCTCGTCCCCTGCCTGCCCTCGCCGCTCGTCCCCGTGCGCGACGAGGACTTCGCACGCCGGGGCGTCAGGCTGCTGCTGAAGCGGGACGATCTGATCCACAAGGCGCTTCCCGGCTACCAACCGACTGGTGTTAGCCGGGTTGACCTGCTGGTTTAACCGCTGGACAGCTCCTAGCACCCTGTATGAGGGTGGGTGTATGGGGATCGTGACGGATCCTGCGAAGCTCTGTGATCTGTTCCTCCGACGGAGCACCTTGCAGGATGACAAGACCACGTTGCGGGCACACGAGCGAGACCTCCGGGAGCGAGTAGTACGCGAGAACCTGACAGTCCGTAAGGTTTGGAAGGAAGAGCTTTCCGCCTTCAAATCGGGCGTGGTTCGAGAAGAGTTCGATAAGGCAATTCTCGCGGTAGTGAACGGAGAGGTTAAGCACCTCTTCGTCTGGAAACTCGACCGACTCAGCCGTAAGGGAATGGGGCAAGTCGGCCAAGTCCTTGACCAGTTCGACGCAAAGGGCGCCCGCCTCGTTGCGCACATGGACGGCTTGGACAGCAGCATTCCCCAGCATCGCGGACTCTTCGCGTGGCTTGCCGAACAGGCGCGCTCGGAGTCCTTCAACACGTCTGTACGCGTGCGCAGCACCAAGGAAGAGAGGAAGCTCGCGGGTGAATGGCCGGGAGGTCAACCGCCGTTCGGACTCCGAGAGAACAAAAAGACTAGGCACACCGAGCATCACCCCAAGGAGTATCGGCTTTCACGCGAGATCGCCGACGCTCTACTAGAGGGAAAAACAGCAATGGAGATCGCGAGCGCCCTGAACGAAAAGGGTAGGAAAACGCGGCGAGGCTACCAGTGGCGCTCTTCCACCATCACCATTCTTGCGCATTCCCCGGCGTGGGCTGGACTCATGCCCAAACACGAGCGCTACACCGACAAGGCGGGGCGGGAGCGCTGGCGGGCCCTGGACGAACCCCTGACGGGCCCTGACGGCTCACCTGTACGCGCTGGCAAGGGGGTCGTCACACCAGGCGAACGCGCTCGGATCCTGGCCAATCTGCGTTCACGGATATCTTTCGGGCCGACCACGGGGCAGCGTCGGGGAAAGCCTGTCGCACGGTCGCTCATGGCGGGCCGGTTCAAGTGTGGTCGGTGCGCGGGTCCGATGACCAAGGGAGGCAAGCAGTACCGCTGTTATCGGCGCGTTCACTTGGGTCGTTCGGCATGTCAAGGAATGGCAGTCCTCGTACTCGACATAGAACGGGTCATGGAGCGGGCATTCGTCAAGCAAGTGTCGAGCTTCACACCGGAGCACGCTCTCTATAAGGAGCTTGCTTCCCGGTGGCTGTCCTACAAGGACCCGGAGTCAGATACACGCCTGATGGAATTGTCAGCTTCCTTGGATGAAGCGCAAGCGCGCCTGAAGTCGCTCGACGATGCGTACTACGTACTAGGGCGCTTCAAGGGGGCCGAAGGGGAACACCGCTACGAAGGAATGCGGAGCGCGATCTCTGCCCAAATTGAGACCCTGAGCGCGGAGCGAGAAAAGGTCTCGGCAAACAGTGCGTTCTTGAGGTTCAGTGACCTGGAAGAGATGGAATCTGCTTGGAGGGACGCCGAATTGGAGGAAAAGCGCATGCTGCTGGGCGTCGTCATGCACTCCGTAACGCTGCTCCCTCCGCCCAACACGGGGCCGCGCTCCCTCTGGGAGCTGATGCACCGATGCTGCTTCCACTGGGTGGGCGAGAAGCCGCAGGCGCACGAACTCGATCCGAGCCGCGCCATGGGCGTGAGCTGGCCGGATGAGTACATGCCTCACTGGGCCCGAGCGGCGTAGCGACGGGGTGCGCCTCGGGCAATAGGACGGTTCGGAGAGGCTTTGGGCTGTAGCTGCCATGGGGTGAGAGAGCGGGGGGCCATACGCTTCCGCGAATCGGGCTGGCTCCTCGCCTGCCCGCAATAGCCCGATCCGGCCCCCCGCTCTTCGAGGCTCACCCCATGGGAGCTGCCTAAAGCCTCGGAGGACCGTCCGTCCCCGCCCTACGAACACGGGCGGGGAGAAGGCACTCAGAGGTACAGCAGAGCGTGAGCCAGGGCGGGGAAGCGGTCTGGGCTCCTACGGCTCAAGGCAGCCGTCGCGTGGGGCGGCTGCCGCTCGGGCGAGACCGGCCGGAGGCCGCAGCTCGCACGAGGGCGGCAGGGCCGCCCGGCACGCCGCAGGCGTGCCCTTGATGTAGTAAGGAAATTCTGAACCACTCACCCCCGCCCCCTGCTCCTCGCTCCTCGCTGGGCTCGCTGGCGCCGCTCTCGCACGCTCCGGGGACGCTGGGGCAGGGGGGCGGCTTCGGTCCTGCTGACGGCGCCTGGGCAGGGCTCTACGGCGTGGGTGACCGGTTGAAGCGCGAGAGGGCCCGACGGCTGGTGTCGGCAGTCTCGAAGTACAACGACCATGGTCCGCTGTTCACGACGAATTCCTTGTCGAACCCGACCCACATTCCCGTAGCACTTCGGCCGGTGAGTTCGACCAGGAGCTGCAAAGCACCGTGATATACCGCGCCTTTGTAGTATCCCGCCACTGAGGTGCGTTCCGTCCACGTGCCAGTGAGAGCCTGTCCGTCCCGAGTCAGATCTAGAAAGACCGAGGAATCATTAGATCCGGGCAAGCTCTCGACGTGAAGGCGATTACCTACCTCACGAATGACCATGAAGTGATACCGCGCGACTTCCCCCTTCCCTGTGCTCGTGTAGGTGTATTCACTCCGCCAAATACCCGACAATGAACCGTTGTCGGCTGGCTGGTCCCCGCCGAGGGTCTGAGCGGACATGCCGAGAGCCTGTGCGATGGGACCAAGCCAGTCACGGGGCGTTCGTGTGCCTTTCTCGTATCGGTAGATCTCTTGCCGTCCTAGGGAGTCCGTGCTCACACCAGCGGCGCGGCACGCTTCGATGGCTAGTCGCTCCTGGGACCAACCGAGTTGCTGACGGCGCTCCCGGATGCGTTCCCCGACATTCATACCCCCCACTATGGCCTACACGGGGCCTACAGGGTGGCTTACAGCGGGCATCTGTCGCCCCTTCCACCATGGGCGGAGTCTCAAAGCATGGTGAAGACAAGGACTGTGATGAGGCCGATAGCTCCACGCACGATCGTTTGGAGGTGTAGGCGGTGAGCTTCGAACCGGGCTCGATCGTCGTGGACTTGTCCCGGTGCAAGGTAGGCACGGTCACACGCAACGACGGGGTCTCTATGACCCTCGTACGGCCCTCGGGCCTGGAATGGGAAGCCTTCGTATCCAACGTGCGAGAGGCCAACTCGACCGAACAGCTAAGCGTTCGCGTTCATGAGCGAAACGTATCGAGCGCATGGGGGCGACGCACGTGACGCGCGCTGAGATCTTCCGCGTGAACTGGACAGTCACCCCGGACCAAGAACCGGACGCGAAGCTCAACAGCTACGCACAAGAGTGCGACGTTTGCGGAGTTGCCTCGCCACGGACCCATGACGCCAATGACGGCACTCTCTGGATTATCGAGCACGCGAGAAGGAATCCGTCCCACACTTCCTATACAGAGGTGGTGAAACGACCATGGCGCGCTTTCATGTCCTGAAAGACCGCGTTCTTGCTTACGCGGGAGTGCTGATCATGATCGGGCTGCCGTGCTGCCTCGTAGGCGTGGTCTACCTCTGTGTGGTCGCCAACCCCTACTCGACGTAGCTAGCCTCTGGCCCGTCACCCCCTCCGAGCCCCCGTCTCCTCCCAGTGACGGGGGCTCTTCTCGTGTGTAGCTGCGGTTACACCAGTGCCCGGTTACCCTGATGGCAACAAGCCGGGTGGTGTTAGACCAGTGATCGCGCACTCCCCCGGCAACAAGTACCGGAAGCTGGCGCCCAATCTGCGGGCCGCGGCCGAGCAGGGCCACGGCACCCTCCTGACCTTCGGCGGCGCCTACTCCAACCACCTGCGCGCCACCGCCGCCGCAGGCCGCCTCCTGGGCCTCGCCACCATCGGCGTCGTCCGCGGCGACGAACTGGCCGCGCGCCCCCTGAACCCCTCGCTGGAGCGCTGCGCCGCCGACGGCATGCGGCTGCACTTCGTCTCCCGCGCCGACTACCGCCGCAGGACAGAGCCCGCCTTCCACGCCGAGCTGCGCGCGCACTTCGGCGACGTGTACCTGGTGCCCGAGGGCGGCAGCAACGCGCTCGCCGTCGAGGGCTGCGCAGCGCTCGGCCGGGAGCTGCGGGGCCGCACGGACGTCGCCGCCGTCGCCTGCGGCACGGGCGGCACCCTCGCCGGGCTCGCCGCGGGGCTGGCCCCCGGGCAGCGGGCGCTGGGGATACCGGTGCTCAAGGGCGGCTTCCTCGACGGTGAGGTGGCGCGCCTCCAGCGGGCGGCCTACGGCGGGAGGCGGGGCGACTGGTCCCTGGACGACCGCTTCCACTGCGGCGGCTACGCCCGTACGACCGGGGAACTGGATGCCTTCGCCGCCGCCTTCTCCGCGCGGCACGCGCTGCCGCAGCTCGACCGCGTGTACGTGGCCAAGCTGCTGTACGGGCTCGCCGCGCTCGCCGAGGAGGGCGCCTTCGCGCCGGGGACCACGGTCACGGCGGTCGTCACGGGCTGACGCCCCCCTCGCGCCGCCCCACGCCACCCCGCTCCCGTCCGCCCCCTGCCGCCGGGCCCACTGTCAGACCCACCGGTTAGCCTGCACCGCATGATCCGAGCCGCCACTCCAGCCGACGTCCCCGAGATCCACGCGATGATCCGCGAACTCGCGGAGTACGAGCGCGCGCTGGAGCATGCCAAGGCGACCGAGGAACAGTTGCGCGAGGCGCTCTTCGGGCCGCACCCCGCCGTCTTCGCCCTGATCGCCGAGACCCCGGCCGGCGACACGGGCCCGGCCACGGAAGCGGCCCCGAAATCGGTCACGGAGAGTGATGTTGTTGGTTTCGCTCTGTGGTTCCGGAATTTCTCGACCTGGACCGGTACTCACGGTGTGTATCTGGAAGACTTGTACGTGCGCCCTTCGGCGCGCAACTCGGGCCATGGGAAGGAGCTGCTTTCAGCCCTTGCCGAAATCTGTGTCGAGCGGGGCTATGAACGCTTCGAGTGGTGGGTATTGGACTGGAACGACCCCTCCATCGGTTTCTACAAGTCGCTGGGCGCGGAACCGATGGACGAGTGGACGGTCTTCCGGATGTCAGGGGAGCCGCTTCAGAGGCTCGCCGGTGTCAACGGAGAGTAATCGTCCCGGATTTCGGGCGCCCAACCCCTAGCCACAGACAGTGCCCATATGTTTACTATGGGTGACGCTTGCGAGATGGTGCGACCTAGATCCGTACGGGCGACATCGCGTCGCGGATCGCGATAGCGTCGCAGCCGAACCATCTATCGCGCCGGCCCGTCAGCTTTCTGCGGTGATGACACGCCTCGGAAGGCCCGGACCAGCGCACTCGTAACAGCGAACGAGCCTAACCGGCTTGTGCCACCTTGGAGGTGAGGGTGTCCCAGATCGCAGGTGAGTCCGTGGGGCAGGACGGGCAGGACTTCGTCGAGGTCCGGCTGCCCGCCGCGGGCGCCTATCTGTCGGTGCTGCGTACGGCCACGGCCGGACTCGCGGCCCGCTTGGACTTCACCCTTGACGAGATCGAGGATCTTCGGATCGCCGTGGACGAGGCATGCGCGATCCTGCTCCAGCAGGCAGTCCCCGGCTCCGTCCTGAGCTGCGTCTTCAAGCTCGTCGGCGACTCGCTCCGGGTCACCGTCTCGGCCCCGACGACGGACGGACGCGCCCCCGAGCGGGACACCTTCGCCTGGACGGTGCTCTCGGCACTGGCCGGAGAGGTGGACTCGGCGGTGTCGGACGACCGCACGGTCAGCATCAGCCTGCACAAGAAGCGCGGTGCGGGACCAGGGGCATCGTGACCGAGCACGAGGCACGGGAGCTGTGGGCGGGCCGCCACGGGACAGCGGCCGGCCCGGGCATCCCTGAGCAGCAGGCCCGGCCGCACCCGGCCGACCCCAGCAGTCAGCGACCGGAGCAGGCAGAGCGGGCGGACGCGATGGACCAGCAGCAGCACGAGAAGCAGGGGCAGGACGAGCACGGAGCGGCCCGCCCCTCCGGGCAGTTCGACCCCCACGACCGTGCCGGAGCGCGCAGCCTCTTCATCGAACTGCGCAAGCTCCCGGAGAACTCTCCGGAGCGGGCCGAACTGCGCAACCACCTGGTGCGGATGCACCTGCCGCTCGTGGAGCACCTGGCCCGCCGTTTCCGCAACCGCGGCGAGCCGCTGGACGATCTCACCCAGGTCGCCACCATCGGCCTGATCAAGTCCGTGGACCGCTTCGATCCGGAGAGAGGGGTGGAGTTCTCGACGTACGCCACCCCGACCGTCGTCGGTGAGATCAAGCGCCACTTCCGTGACAAGGGCTGGGCGGTCCGCGTCCCGCGCCGCCTCCAGGAACTGCGCCTCTCCCTGACGTCGGCGACGGCCGAGCTGTCCCAGTTGCACGGCCGTGCGCCGACGGTGCACGAGCTGGCCCAGCGGCTGTCGATCTCGGAGGAGGAGGTTCTCGAAGGGCTGGAGTCCGCGAACGCGTACAGCACCCTGTCCCTCGATGTTCCCGACACCGATGACGAGTCCCCGGCCGTCGCCGACACCCTGGGCGCCGAGGACGACGCGCTCGAAGGCGTCGAGTACCGCGAATCGCTCAAGCCCCTCCTGGAGGAGCTGCCGCCGCGCGAGAAGAAGATTCTCCTGCTGCGGTTCTTCGGCAACATGACGCAGTCCCAGATCGCCCAGGAGGTCGGCATCTCGCAGATGCACGTCTCCCGCCTCCTGGCCCGCACCCTGGCGCAGCTCCGCGACAAGCTCCTCGTCGAGGAATAGGCGACCACCGGCGTGGGCTCATCGGCCCACGCCACGCCCCCCGCTCACACCCGCCAGCGCCGCGGCTCAGGGCGCCCCAGGCGGCCATGGGTCAGGCGTCGCGCGGGCCGATGCCCAGCGCCTCCGTCGCCGTCGGGTTGACGAGGCAGCAGAGCACGGCCACCCCGGTCACCGCGATGGCCGCTCCCGAGGCGACCCAGATCCCGCCGTTCTGCGCCATCTGCCAGCCGACGGGCAGCGCCATCAACTGCACGATCATGGAAGGCCCGCGGCTCCAGCGGCGCCGCAGCCACAGCCCCCGCGCCGCGGCCAGCGGCAGCGCCGCCAGCGCCAGCACGGTCACCGCCATCGTGACGGCCTGCGTCATGTCGTCGGGCTTGTCGGTGAAGAGCAGCACCAGCGAGGCCAGGCCGAACCCGGCGACCACCACCCCCTCCAGCGCGGTCAGCACGGCAGCCGCCGTGATCCGTCGCGGACGGGTGCCGGGCGCGTGGTCGGAGGCGGGGTTCTCACTCACACAGGAAGGGTAGCCCGCCGCCCCCTGCCGCCCCCACGTGCGGGGCTGGGCCGGTGTACCACCCGGTATGTACGCTGCACACCATGCGCGCACTTCTCGTGGTCAACCCGGCAGCCACCACCACCAGTGCCCGCACCCGCGACGTACTGACCCACGCGCTGGCGAGCGATCTCAAGCTGGAGGTCGCCACCACGGAGTCGCGGGGACACGCCCGCGAGCTGGCGAGACTGGCGGCCGAGAGCGGCGAGATCGAGCTGGTGATCGCACTCGGCGGCGACGGCACGGTGAACGAGATCGTCAACGGGCTGCTGCACGAGGGCCCCGACCCCGACCGCCTGCCGCGCCTGGCCGTGGTCCCCGGCGGCTCCACGAACGTCTTCGCGCGTGCGCTGGGCCTGCCCAACCACGCGGTCGAGGCGACGGGCGCCCTGCTGGACGCCCTTCAGCAGGGCAGCGAGCGCACCGTCGGCCTGGGGGTGGCGTCCGGAGCGCCCGGCACGGACGACGCGGGGGTGCCGCCGCGCTGGTTCACGTTCTGCGCGGGGTTCGGGTTCGACGCGGGGGTGGTCGGCCGCGTCGAGCAGCAGCGGGAGCGAGGCAAGCGCTCGACACACGCGCTCTACATCCGGCAGGTCGTGCGGTCCTTCCTCCAGGAGCAGCACCGCAGAGGGGGCACGATCACGCTGGAGCGGCCCGGCGCCGAGCCCGTCGAAGAACTGGTGATGTCCATAGTGTGCAACACCTCGCCGTGGACGTATCTGGGCAACCGCCCGGTCTACGCGACGCCAGCCGCCTCCTTCGACACCGCCCTCGACGTGCTGGGACTCTCCCGGCTGACCCCCGCCGCGCTGTCGCGTTACGCGACCCAGCTCCTGACGTCCTCGCCCGAACGCGGCCCCCACGGCAAGCACGCGATCACGCTGCACGACCAGACGGACTTCACCTTGCATTCCCAGGTGCCACTGCCCTTTCAGATGGACGGTGACCACCTGGGAGTGCGAAAGAGCGTGAGCTTCACAGGCGTACGGCGTGCACTGCGTGTGATTGTGTAAGTGGAAGGGCCGAAAGTCCTTCCACTCGAACGTTTAGACCAGGCTCCACCCACTGGAAGTACGGCTGTGAGCTAGTCGACACCGTGGATTCAAAAAAAAGTTTCCGCAAGGGGTTGTATCCGTCGCCGAGGTTTGCGAGTCTCTTCATGGTGATCGGGACGGCCCCTCACGGAGGCCCCCTTGAGAGCCCGAATCCTCCTCCTCATTCCAGTGGGACCCTCATCACATGCATGGCGGCGCCCCTTCCCTTGTGGAGGGATTCGTGAAAGCGTTCACATTCACAAGCAGAGTACGCACCACACGAGGAGAGGTAGCAGCCATGGACTGGCGTCACCACGCCGTTTGCCGCGAGGAAGACCCCGAGCTGTTCTTCCCCATCGGCAACACCGGTCCTGCGCTGCTGCAGATCGAGGAAGCGAAGGCCGTCTGCCGCCGCTGCCCCGTCATGGAGCAGTGCTTGCAGTGGGCCCTGGAGTCCGGTCAGGACTCCGGTGTCTGGGGTGGCCTCAGCGAGGACGAGCGCCGCGCGATGAAGCGCCGCGCCGCTCGCAACCGGGCGCGGAACAACGCCGCGACCGCCTGAGACTGAAGCCCTGCACCGCCTGCACCCCCGAGCCGCAGCGCGCAGTGCACCCGATGCGCGATAAGCGCAACGCAAACGCATAGCACCGGGCCCCGTGCCCCGTACGGAAGACGCTCAGACGTCCGCCGTTACGGGCACGGGGCCCGGTGCTTTTCGTATGTTCCGCGACGGCGCCCGCGCGCCGGGGCGCCCCCGCGCGCCCCTTCACCTCGACCGGTGGCTACTTCTCCTTCTCGCGCTTGTCGCGCTTCTCCGCCGGGACCGGCAGGTCGAAGATCACCCGGGTGCCGCGTTCCGGCGCGGGGACCATGTCGAACGTGCCGCCCAACTCGCCCTCCACGAGCGTCCGTACGATCTGGAGCCCCAGATTGCCCGCGCTCTTGGCGTCGAACCCGTCCGGCAGCCCGTTGCCGTCGTCCTGCACCGTGACCAGCAGCCGCCCCTCCTCCTGGCCGACGCCTCCCCCGCGCACCGCACCGACCTCGATCGTGCCCTGCTGGTCCGGGCCGAAGCCGTGCTCCAGCGCGTTCTGGAGCACCTCCGTCAGCACCATCGAGAGCGGGGTGGCGACTTCGGCGCCGAGGACGCCGAAGCGGCCCGTGCGGTAGCCCTTGACGCGGCCGGGGGAGATCTCGGCCACCATCGCCAGCACCCGGTCCGCGATCTCGTCGAACTCGACGCGCTCGTCGAGGGTCTGCGACAGCGTCTCGTGGACGATGGCGATCGAACCGACCCTGCGCACGGCCTCGTTGAGCGCCTCCTTACCGCGGTCCGAGTCCATCCTGCGGGCCTGGAGGCGCAGCAGTGCGGCGACCGTCTGGAGGTTGTTCTTCACCCGGTGGTGGATCTCCCGGATGGTGGCGTCCTTGGTCATCAGTTCGCGCTCGCGCCTGCGCACCTCGGTGATGTCGCGCAGCAGGATGAGCGAGCCGATGCGGATGCCCTTGGGCTTGAGCGGGATGGTGCGCAACTGGACGACGCAGTCGTTGGCCTCGACCTCGGCCCCGCGCGGCGCCCAGCCGCTGGCCAGCTTCACCAGCGCCTCGTCGACGGGGGCCCGGGAGGGCGCGAGGTCGGCGGTGGCCTGGCCGAGGTGGAGGCCGACGATGTCGGTGGCGAGCCCGAGCCGGTGGTAGGCGGAGAGCGCGTTGGGGCTCGCGTACTGGACGATGCCGTCGGCGTCGAGCCGGATCAGGCCGTCGCCGACACGCGGGATGTGGTCGATGTCGAGCTGCTGGCCCGGGAAGGGGAAGGAGCCCGCGGCGATCATCTGGGCCAGGTCGGAGGCGCTCTGGAGGTAGGTGAGTTCGAGGCGGCTCGGCGTACGCACGGTGAGGAGGTTGGTGTTGCGGGCGATGACGCCCAGCACCCGGCCTTCCCTGCGGACGGGGATCGACTCGACGCGTACGGGCACCTCCTCGCGCCACTCCGGGTCGCCCTCGCGCACGATCCTGCCCTCGTCGAGCGCGGCGTCCAGCAGCGGGCGGCGGCCACGGGGGACGAGGTGGCCGACCATGTCGTCCTGGTACGAGGTGGGTCCGGTGTTGGGCCGCATCTGCGCGACGGAGACGTAGCGCGTGCCGTCGAGGGTGGGGACCCACAGGACGAGATCGGCGAAGGAGAGGTCCGAGAGCAGTTGCCACTCGGAGATCAGCAGGTGCAGCCACTCCAGATCGGTGTCGGAGAGCGCGGTGTGCTGGCGTACGAGGTCGTTCATGGAGGGCACGTGTGCGAGCCTACCGGCGGTCGTTCGAGGGCGATGCCGCGTATGGCTGTCGTACGGGCCGCTCGTGCGCAAGAATCAACGTCGGCGGACGGACGCGGCAAGAAGTCCGTTCAAGCCATGGACAGGTCAGACTGGTCTAGTCCACAATGAACAGGTAAAGAACCCGTAGGGTTCGGCACATGATGAAACTTCTGCTCTCCCCGCACAGGAGGGCAGAACGAGGCTCACGGCGCTCTCTGCCCTGACTGCGCCGGAGTCTCCGAGCTCCGGGCTGCGGTGCCGGGCGGGTTGAGGGTCCCACCCGCGCGCCGCGGCCCGAAGTGTTTTCCGGGCCGCCGCGCGTTCCCCGTCAAGCGGGTCTCCGTCAGCGGGTCTCCGTCACCTTCGCCAGTGCCCTCGGCGCGTCCGGGTCCTGGCCGCGGGCGATGGTCACCTCGTAGGCCAGCATCTGGAGCGGGATGATCTCCAGGATCGGCTGAAGCTCCTCGGGCAGCCCGTCCGTCGGCAGCGCGAAGCCGGCCGAGGCGCGCTCG
Source organism: Streptomyces daliensis (assembly GCF_054782395.1). NCBI lineage: Bacteria > Bacillati > Actinomycetota > Actinomycetes > Kitasatosporales > Streptomycetaceae > Streptomyces > Streptomyces daliensis. The sequence continues at coordinate 117,023 of NZ_BAAGSO010000120.1, forward strand.
GTCTGGGCCTGGCTGCCGATGACGACGAGATCGGCGCCACGGTCGCGCAGCCGGTCCAGGACGGGCTGGAGCGCCTCGCCGCCCTTGCCCTCGGTGACCACGGCGATCACCGGCGAGATGTTGTCCACCATGGCGAGGGGGCCGTGCAGCAGATCGGCGCCGGAGTAGGAGAGGGCGGGGATGTAGCTGGTCTCCATCAGCTTCAGCGCGGCTTCCTTGGCCGTCGGATAGCCGTAGCCGCGCGAGGTGAGGACCATGCGCTCGGCGAAGCGGTAGCGCCCGGCCAGTTGCCTGACCTCGTCCTGGCGGGAGAGGACCCGCTCGGCCAGGTCGGGCAGGGCCTTGGCGCTCTCCGCGCCGTCGCCGCCGCGCCAGCCCTCGACGAAGAGGTAGAGGGCGAGCAGTTCCGCCGTGTACGTCTTCGTCGCCGGGAGGGCCTTCTCCGCGCCCGCGAGGACGTCGATGTGGAACTCGCTGACCTCGGCGAGCGGGGAGCGCGCGTTGTTCGTCACCGCGAGGGTGAGGGCTCCGGCCTCGCGCGCCGCCTTGGTGGACGCCACCAGGTCGGGCGAGCCGCCCGACTGGCTGACGGTGATGATCAGGCAGTCGGTGAGGTCGGGCCGGGCCTCGTAGGCGGTGGTGGTGGACATGGAGGTGAGGCCGCAGGGCTTGCCGAGCCGGATCTCCAGCAGGTACTTCGCGTACAGCGCCGCGTTGTCCGACGTGCCGCGCGCGGTCAGCAGCACGAAGCGCGGATTGCGCGCGGCGATGTGCTCGGCGACCTCGCGGATCCTGGGCGCTCCCTCCTCCAGGATGCGGCGCAGGACGGCGGGCTGCTCGGCCATCTCGCCCGCCATGATCCGGCCCGGTACCTGCGGGGATCCGTCCATGGGCGAGGCTGTCGGCGCTGACATGCTGGGTGCCTCCTGGTGGCTGCTGGCTGTTGACTGCTGGCTGCTGGCTTGCGGGGCCCGCTCGCTCGCGCCCCCGCGGCCCCCGCCGCCCCCGTGGCCGTCAGCCGCCGGCCGTCCGGCCCGCGATGACCTCAGCGGCGGCGCGTCCGCAGACGCGGGCCGCGCCGTGGGTGGCGAGGTGCAGCGCCCCGGAGGGCTGCGCCTGGGGCACTCCCATCTCGACCACGACCGTGTCCGGGCGGGCCGCGAGGAGGGTGTCCAGCGCGTCGGCCATCCAGTAGTGGCGGTGCACGTCGCGTACCACTGCGACGATCCTACGGTCGGACGCGGCGGCCAGCACGTTCGCCACCAGCGCGGATGTGCCGTCCTCCGCCGCCTCGACGGCGCCGTAGGTGGCCGTCCCGGTGCCCGGGAGCAGGCGCTCCAGTTCGGCGGCCACGCCCCAGGGCGTCAGGTCGCCGACGGCGATGTTGGCCAGCGGGGTGAAGGCGGCGACGAAGGGCGGGCGCTCCGGGGACGGGGGCGTGTAGGGCGTGCGGTCCGCGCTCCGGGTGACGGTCAGGGCGCGGCGCGCCGCGCGCAGGCCGACCTCCTCGTCGGCGGGGCCGTCGGGGCCAGCGGCGGCTTCGCGCGTCCAGCGCGCGAGGTCGCGCACGCGCGCCGCCGCGTCCGCGAGCCGTTCCTCGGGCAGCTCGCCGTCGCGCACGGCCCGCACCAGCGCGTCGCGCAGCCGCAGCACGGTGTCCTCGTCCGAGGGGCCTCCGCCGACGCAGATGGCGTCGGCTCCGGCGGCGATGGCGAGGACGGTGCCGTGCTCCATGCCGTAGGTGCCCGCGATGGCCCGCATGTCGATGCCGTCGGTGACGATCAGGCCCTCGTAGCCGAGCCCGCCCTCGCTCGCCGGGGCGCGCAGCAGCCCGCCCAGCGCGGCGGGGCTGAGGGTGCCGGGCAGGGCCGCGTCGAGCGCGGGGAGCAGGATGTGGGCGCTCATGACGCCCTTGGTGCCCGCCTTGACGGCGGCGCGGAAGGGGACCAGTTCGCGTGCGCGGAGGGTGTCGAGGTCGGCGTCGACGCGGGGCAGCGCGTGGTGGGAGTCGACGGCGGTGTCGCCGTGCCCGGGGAAGTGCTTGACGCAGGCGGCGACGCCCGCCGCCTGGAGCCCTTCGACGTAGGCGACGGTGTGCCGGGCGACCAGTCCGGGTTCGTCGCCGAAGGAGCGCACCCCGATGACGGGGTTGCCGGGGTCGGAGTTGACGTCGGCCGAGGGCGCCCAGTTGAAGTTGACGCCGCAGGCGGCGAGGCGGCGGCCCAGTTCGTGCGCTACGGCCCTGGTCAGGTCCGGGTCGTCGACGCGGCCGAGGGCGAGGTTGCCGGGGAACGAGGAGCCGGTGCGGGCTTCGAGGCGGGTGACGTCGCCGCCCTCCTCGTCGATGGCGACCAGCAGGTCGGGGCGGACGGCGCGCAGCTCGGCCGTGAGCGCGGCGAGCTGTCCGGGGGTCTCGACGTTGCGGCCGAAGACGCCGACGGAGGCGAGCCCCTGTTCGAGTCTGCGCAGCAGCCACGCGGGCGCGCGCGTGCCGGTGAAGCCCGGCTGGAGGACGGCGAGGGCGTCCTTGGTGAGGGTGTCGGTCCTGGGGACGAGGGTGGTCATGGGCGCGTGGTCCCTTCGCTGGAGCTGGACCTGTCTGCTGGCTGGGCCTGGCCTGCCCGTCGCCGGGGGAACGGCCGGGGCCCGCCCGCCGCCGGGGTGCGGCGCGGCGGCGGACGGGACGGCGGAGACATCGAAGGACCCCTCAGCCCTTCACCGCTCCCGCGGTGAGGCCGCTGACGGCCCTGCGCTGGAGGTAGAGGAAGAGCAGGAGGATCGGGATGGCGAAGAGGGAGGCGGCGGCCATGGTGGCGCCCCAGTCGTCGCCGAACGCGGTCTGGAACTTCGACAGCCACAGGGGCAGCGTCTGGGCCTCCGCGTCCTTGTTGAGGATGAGCACCATGGGGAACTCGTTCCACGCGGTGATGAACCCGAAGAGCGAGGTCGCCATGAGGCCGGGCGCCAGCAGCGGGAAGATGACCTTCACGAACGCCTGCGTACGGGTGCAGCCGTCCACCATCGCGGACTCTTCCAGCTCCTTGGGCACCGCGGCCACGTAGCCGCGGAGCGTCAGGATGGTCAGCGGCAGCACCATGACCGTGTAGAAGACCGTGAGGGGGATCAGGCTGTTCAGCATGTCGGCGTCGCGCACGAGCATGTAGATCGCGATGACCATGACCTCCCAGGGGGCCATCTGGGCGATCATGAACGTGAGGATGATGCCCTTGCGGCCCTTGAAGCGCATCCGCGCGAGGGCGAAGGACGCGAGCAGCGCGACGACCAGCGAGAAGCCGACGGCGAGGACGGTGACGGTGACGGAGTTGCGCACCAGTGACCAGAAGTGCTCGGCGTTCACCGCGGTCGTGAAGTGTTCGAGGGTGGGGCTGTCCGGGAACCAGACGGGGGTCTCGGAGATGATGTCGCGGTTCGGCTTGAAGGCCGTGTTGAACATCCAGTAGACGGGGAACGCGAAGAGCGCGAAGAGCACCAGCGCGGTCGCGTTCGGCCAGATCCGGCCGAGGAGTGAGCGCCTCACTGCCCGCCCTCCTCTTCCTCTTGCCTGAGCACGATGCGCAGGTAGTACGACATGAGGCCCAGCAGGATCAGGATGGTGAGGATGGAGATCGCCGCGCCCATCCCGTAGTGCTGGTTGCCGACGCCCTCGACGAAGGCGTAGACGGGCAGGGTCTCGGTGAGCCGGTCGGGCCCGCCCTCGTTGATCGCGAAGACGTGCGGGAACGCCTTGAAGATCCAGATGACTTCGAGGAACGTCGTGGCGAGCAGGAACGGCTTGAGGAAGGGCAGCGTCACGGAGGCGAAGCTCTTCCAGGCCCCGGCCCCGTCGAGCGAGGCGGCCTCGTACAGCTCGCGGGGGATGGTCGTGGTCGCCGCGTAGAGGTTGACGGCGACGAAGGGGATGGACGTCCAGACGATCAGCACCGAGATCACGAAGAACGTGGAGAGCTGGGTGCCGGTCCAGTTGTAGTCGGCCATCGAGGTGAAGCCAAGCTGCGCGAGGACCCAGTTGACGACGCCGAAGCGCTGCGCGAACAGCCACTGGAACACCGTCGTCGCCGCGATGATCGGCATGGCCCAGGCGAGGATGAGCCCGACGAGGAGCAGCAGCCGCATCCGGGCGCCGAGGCGGGCGAGCAGCAGCCCTGTCAGGGTGCCGCCGACCATGATCAGGACCACGTTGACGACGGTGAAGACCATCGAACGGGCCGTGACCCGCCAGAAGTTCTCGCTGCCCAGCGTGTCGCTGTAGTTGGCGAAGCCGTTCCACTCGGTGACGTGCTGGATGAGCTGCGTCATGTTGAGGTTCTGGAACGACAGCATGCCGTTGCGCACCAGCGGCCAGCCCAGGACGATCGCCGTCACCGCCAGCGCGGGCAGCAGCAGCAGGTAGGGCAGGGCGGATCTGGACCGCTTCCCGCTCTTGTCCGGCGGAGCGCCGCCCCGCTCTTCCCGTCGAGGCCCGCTGTCCACCGGCGGTGGCGCCTCACCGATCTGCACTGACATCTGCTCTCCAGCTCGTACGGTCCAGTTGCCGACGGCCCGGCCGCGGGCGGCGCCCCGCACCCTGGGGTGCGGGGGCCGCCCGGTGTGCCGTCCCGCGTGCCGTCCTGCGGCGGCGCTGCTGCTGCGCTGCTCCGCTACTGCGTTACTGCGCTACTGCTGCCGCGGTGGCGCTACTGCTTCTGCGCGAGCCGCTTGTTGAACTCGCCCTCGACCGCCTTGGCAGCCGCCGCGTGGGACTTCCCCTTGAGCACGGCGGTCATATAGGTCTTGATCGGGTTCGGCGGGTTCTCGACCGCGGCCCACTCCGGGATGAGCGGGGTCAGGCCGCCGCCGGGCACGGAGGGCGCTGCCGCCTCGGCGGCCGCGTTGCCCTTGAGGTTCGACTCCAGGGACTGCTTGTTCGGGATGACGCCGCCCTCCTTGGCGAGGGCGCCCTCGAACTTGTCGGACATCGCGATCTTGAGGAACTCCTTGGCGAGTTCCTGCTTCTCGCTGCCCGCGGCGACGGCGAGGTTGGAGCCGCCGAGGAAGACGCCCTCGGGCTTGTCGGCCGTCTCACCCGGGATGGTGAAGTAGCCGACGTCCTTCTCGATGTCCGGGTTGGCCTCGATCGCGGTCGCGGCCTCCCAGCCCATCCCGATGAACGCGCCGGTCTTGCCCTTGGCGAAGACCTCGGCCTGCTGCGGGGTGGCCTCGTCCTTGTCCTTGGGGGCCTCGGAGTAGGAGGCGTACTTCTTGTAGACCTCCATGGCCTCGCCGACCTTGGGGTCGTCGAGGTTGGAGACCCACTTGCCGCCCTGCTTCTTGACCAGGTCGGCGTCCTTGCCGATGAGCAGGCCGTCGAAGAAGTACCAGTTCTGGCCCGGCATGTAGATGGGCTCGGCGTCGGTCTTCTTCTCGATGGTCTCCAGCGCGTCGAAGAACTCGTCGCGGGTCTTGGGCGTGTCCTTGATGCCCGCGTCGGCCCAGATCTTCTTGTTGTAGACCACGGTGCGGTTGACCGCGAACCACGGGGCCGCGTACTGCTTGCCGTCGTAGACCGCCGACTTGTTGATCGACTCGGTCCAGTCGGCGCCGACCGACTTCTTCAGGTCACTGAGGTCGGCGAGGCCGCCGGTCTTCGCGTACGCGGGGGTCTGGGTGTTGCCGACCTCGATCACGTCCGGCGGGTCCGACTCGGAGAGCGCGGTGGTGATCTTCTGCTGGATGCCGTTCCACTGCTGGACCTCCAGCTTGAGCTTGGCCCCGGTCTTCTTCTCGAACGCCTTGCGGACGTCCTTCTCCCACTGCTTCGGGGTCGAGCCGTCCATCGCCCACAGCGTCAGGGTCTCGCCCTTGAAGCCGTCGGCCCCGGACCCGCCCTCGTCCCCGGACCCACAGCCCGCGGCCCCCACCGTCAAAGCCGCGACTCCCACAGCGGCTATGAGCCCACGTTTCACAGCATCCTCCCCTACGCGCCGGATGTGGTCTTTAATGGTTTAGACCAGTTCCCGCAGCTTGGCCTAGACCTATAGGGGTGTCAACGGTGTATAAAGCTCGCTGTCGCTTCCGTTATCGGAACGACATCTGAGCTGGGACGCCCCGCTGGGTCGCGCGCGTGCCACGATGTGGCCCTACGTACACGGAGGAAGCCGGTGACGGCAGCACGACACGACTCGGGAAGGCGTGCCATGAGCAGCGACGGGGGCGCGGCCACGGGCGCGACGGGGGAGGCGGAACCCGCGAACGGCAACGGCGGCACGCGCACCGCGCGCGTTCCCAAGTATTACCGGTTGAAGCGGCACTTGCTGGAAATGACCGAAACCATGCCCCCGGGCACCCCGGTCCCTCCCGAGCGCACCCTGGCGAGCGAGTTCGACACCTCGCGCACGACCGTGCGCCAGGCGCTCCAGGAACTCGTCGTGGAGGGCCGCCTTGAGCGCATCCAGGGCAAGGGCACCTTCGTCGCCAAGCCCAAGGTCTCCCAGGCGCTGCAACTCACCTCCTACACCGAGGACATGCGGGCCCAGGGCCTCGAACCCACCTCGCAGCTCCTCGACATCGGCTACGTCACCGCCGACGACAGGCTCGCCGTGCTGCTCGACATCCCGACGGGCGGGCGCGTGCTGCGCATCGAGCGGCTGCGGCTGGCGAGCGGCGAGCCGATGGCCATAGAGACCACCCACCTGTCGCAGAAGCGCTTCCCTGCGCTGCGCCGCAGCCTGGTGAAGTACACCTCCCTCTACACCGCGCTGGCCGAGGTCTACGGCGTGCACCTGGTGGAGGCAGAGGAGACGATCGAGACCTCCCTGGCCACCCCGCGCGAGGCCGGGCTGCTCGGCACCGACGTGGGGCTGCCGATGCTGATGCTGTCCCGGCACTCGCTGGACACGGACGGCGAGCCGGTGGAGTGGGTGCGCTCGGTGTACCGGGGCGACCGCTACAAGTTCGTCGCCAACCTCAAGCGCCCGGCGCCGTGAGCGGCCGGGGCGGGTCCGCTTCAGGCCCCGTCCCCGCCCTCGTCTCCGTCGCGGTCTCCGTCCCCGTCCCCGTCCCCGTCCAGGAAGTGGAAGGCCGGGGCCGGGTGCATCAGGAAGCCGTGGTGCGAGATGTTCCAGGCGTACGCGCCCGCCATCCCGAACACGACCCGGTCCCCCGTCCGCAGCGGCCCCACCCGCGCCGCGCGGGCCAGCACGTCCTTCGGCGTGCACAACTGCCCCACGAGACCGGCCCGCTCCCCCGCGAGCGCGCCGCGCGGCCAGGGGTGCGGCCACGCGTCGACGGGGACGACGGCGCACGGCTGGTCGTGGCCCTTGGCCGCCGGGGTGCGCAGATGGTGGGTGCCGCCGCGCAGTACCGCGAACTCCTCGCCGTGGCTGGCCTTCACGTCCAGCACCTCCGTCGCGTAGTAGCCGCAGTACGCGCTCAGCGCGCGCCCCGGCTCCACGCGCAGCACCAGCCCGGGGCGGTCAGCGAGGAGGCGGGCGAGTCCGGCGCCGTAGGCGGACCAGTCGAAGCGGGCCGCGGGGTCGCCGTAGTCGACGGCCATGCCGCCGCCGACGTTCACCTCGGGCAGCGCGACGCCGTACGCGGCCGTCAGCTCCTCGGCGCGGGCCACGGTGTGCGCGGCGACCGCGAGCAGCGCCGTCGCGTCGAGGCCGCTGGCGAGGTGGGCGTGGAGGCCGCGCGGCGCCAGCCGGGGCCAGCGGCCCTCGGCCAGCAGCCGCAGACAGCTCGCCAGGCCGTCAAGGTCGAGACCGAACGGGGTGGGTCCGCCGCCCATCGCGAGCGCGCTGCCCGCAAGACCGTCGGCGGGCATCGGCAGGTTGGCGCGCAGCAGCACCGCCACCTCGCGGCCCGGCGGCAGCCGCGCGGACAGCTCCCCCAGCACGCGCAGCTCGTGCTCGCTCTCGACGTGGAAGCGCTCCACGCCCGCCTCCAGCGCGGCGTGCAGCTCGCCCGTGGTCTTGCCGGGGCCGCCGAAGGCGAGCGGGGCGCCGGGGACGGCCGCGCGCACGTGGGCCAGTTCGCCGCCCGAGGAGACCTCGAAGCCGTCGGTCGCGGGGGCCAGGGCGGCGAGGATGCGGGCCTCGGGGTTGGCCTTGGCCGCGTAGTACAGCTCGACGCGCTCGGGCAGCGCCGCGCGTACGGCCGTCGCGTGCGCGCGCAGCGCGGCCAGGTCGTAGAGGTAGGCGGGCAGCTCGTCAGGGGCCAGCGAGCGGAGGCGGCCGGTGACCGCGGCGGGGAGGGAGAGGGCGGAGAGGGAGGAGAGGGGCGCGGGCTCGGGCGGGGTCATCGGTCGCTCCAGGGGTCGGTGCGGGCCGTGCCTGACGGAGCCCCGGACAGGGCCTTGCCCGCCAGCGGCGAGGGCAGGCGCACATAGCCCGCCTCCCGGTCGGCCCTGCGCTCCCAGCGCGTGAGGAGGTTGGCCTTCGCGGGCAGCGGTACGCCGGCGAGCAGCGCGCTCAGTTGGGGCGGGCAGCCGTACTGGCGCGCGTAGTCGCGCAGCACGGCGCGGACGCGGCCCCACAGCGCCGCCTCCTGGCGGGGGTGCAGATCGGCGAGCACGGCGAGCATTTCGGCTATGTGGTTGACCAGCAGGCAGTAGACGACGCGGTCCCAGCCGCGCTGTGCCTCGTACGTCATCGGCTCCGCCACCTCGGCGGGGAGCGCGGCGAGCGCCTCGGCGTGGTGCCCGGGGAGCAGCTTGGTGCCCTCCAGGTCGCGGAAGAGCACCTGGGCAGGACCGCCGTCCGCGTCGACGCAGAGCAGCACGTTCTGGAGGTGGGGTTCGAGGACGACGCCGTGGTCGAAGTAGGCGGCGAGGACGGGCGGGACGAGCAACCGCAGATAGGCGCTCCACCAGTCCAGCACGGCGCGCGGTCCCGCTCCCGCCAGCAGTCGCGAGGCGTGTGCGGGGCCCGTCGGGTACTCGTCGGCCACGGCTGCGGCGAGCAGCGGCGTGGTGCCGGGCAGGAGCCGTTCCCGCAGGCCCTCGCGGACGATGACGCCGAAGCCCTCCAGCAGCGCGCGGTCGGGTTCGTCGCGTCCGGTTCCTGTGGTGCCGTCGGCGGGGAGCGCGAGGCTGCGGTAGGCGGGCTCGCGCAGGACGGCCGCCGCGGGGAAGCGGGCGGCCAGCTCCGTCAGCGCGGGCTCCAGCAGCCGGGTGAGCGCGACGGCCCCTGACAGCTCGTAACGGGAGTTCTTGCGCAGACAGTTGGTGATCCGCACGTTGAGGCTGAACTTCAGGAAGGTCTCGCCGTCGTAGAGCGTGCGCACGGAGGCGGTGGCCGCGAAGGGCCGCCCGCCGGTGCCCAGGTCCAGGACGTCGCCGCGCTCCAGCGCCGCGCGCAGGCCGGGGTGCTCCCGCAGCAGCTCGTACTGCCAGGGGTGCGCGGGCAGCAGTACGTAGCCTTCCGGCACACAGCCCTCCGGTACGTCCCCGCAAAGCCCGTCGAGCGGCGCCGCCGCGCCGGGTACGGCCGTCTCCTCGGCGGCCAGATCTGCCCGTACCGCGAACAGGCGCAGCGGGAAGGCCGCCCCCGCCTCGGGCGCGTAGGCGGACCAGGAGCGCGCGTCGCCTGAGCGGGCCTTGGGGGTGGGGTGGAAGCGGTGGCCGAGGAGGAGGGAGCGCTCGGAGTCCAGATAGCGCGCGGCGACGGGATCGGACGCGTCGTCCGGGCGCTGCGCGGTGTGCGGGGCGGCTTCGGCGGTACGGGTGGCGAGCGCGGCCGTGACGCCCCGGTGGCTGGAGGCGATCTGCTCGCCGAACTCGTCGTTGCGCAGCCCCGTACGGAGGAACAGTTCGTCGTGCGCGTACTCCGCGAGCCGACGCCAGCCCACCTCGGCCCAGCCGCCGTCGCACCGCTCGGCCACGGGGCCCGTGAAGCGGTGCGCGCCGAGCAGCGACGTACGCCGCAGCCCCACCCGCAGCAGCACCCCGCGACGCGGCAGCCGCACCAGCAGCCGCCCCCCGCGCACGGCGGTCTGGCGCTCGGGGCCCGACACCTCGCGCAGCAGGCAGTTGAGCAGGGTGTGGGCGACGGCCTCGTCGGCGGTGGGCAGCCCGCGCGGCGCGGCCGAAGCGGGCTCGGGGAGGCCGGGGTGGCCGGAGAGATCGGGGGGTTCCGCGAGGTCGGGGTGGTGGTGGTCGTGGGCGGCGCCGAGTGAGGTGGCGGACTGCATCGACGGCTCCTGCGGGTGCGGGGCGGGTACGGAGGAAGCGGGGAGGCGAGGGGATCGTGGGTCGTACGGGGCGGTGGGTGCCCGGGTCACCGGGTGCCGGGCGAAGGGGGGCCGTCCGACGGGGCGGCGGGGCGCAGATAGTTGGGGCCCGAGGTGTAGTGCTTGTTGATGTCGGCAGCGCCCGAGCGCTCCTTGGTCAGCAGCGTCCCCGCCGAGACCATGGCCTTGACGGGCAGCGCGGGCGCGTCCAGCACGCGGGCGCGCAGCGCGGCACCCGGTTCGCCCGGCCCCGTGCCCAGCCGTACCGCCGCCTCGGCGAGCCGCTCGCGCACCAGCCCGAGCACCGCCTCCCGCACCGGCCGCCCGCTCCGCTCCAGCCCGAACGCGTAGGCGCCCGCGCACAGATGGAGCGTGATCGTGGTGAACAGGTCCATGACGGGGCGCTCGTCGCGGGTGAGGATGCGCGCGTCCGCGAAGGGGGCAGCGGGTGCGGCACCGAGGGTGGCACGCAGGCGGGCGGCGTGGATACGGGGACCGTCGTTGTCCTTGAACAGCAGCCGCAGCCGGGTCGCCGCGCCGCCCGTACGGTCCGTACCGTCCGCGTGCTCCGTGCGGTCCAGCACGAGGGACACGTTCTGCTGGTGGGACTCCAGCGCGATGCCGTAGCCCAGCAGCGTGGTCTGCCAGTCGAGGAGGAGGGTGAGGAGCGCGTCGAGGAGGGCGAGCGGGTCGCCGCCGTAGAAGCGGTCGGCGAGCCGCTCCAGCAGCAGCCCTCCCCCGGGCTCCTCGCTCAGCAGCGCGGCGAGGGGCGCGACGACGCAGCCGTCGAGCCCCGCCGGGTAGCGGCGGACGAGGGCGGCGAGCAGTTCGTGGCCCGCGTGCGCGTAGGCACGCTCGTCGGCGTGCAGCACCGTGTCACGGAACCGGGGCTCGCGCGCGGTCACCTCGGCGAGCAGCCGCTGGACGGCGGCGCCGTCGGCGAGCGTGCCGGGCTTGATGGTGCGACGGTTGCGCAGGCCCAGGGTCGCGGTGGCGAGGGGCAGCTTGAGGTGCAGCGTCGGCTCCGCGGCGAGGGCGACGGTACGCATGGACAGCGTCGGCGCGACCTCCACGCACCCGTGCGGGGCGAGCCTGGCGCGCTCCTCCAGGCCCGTGGCGCGCAGGGCCTCGCGCAGCGGGGCGCCCGCCGTGAGGGGGTGGACGGGGAGGGCCAGGTGTGTGCCCTCCAGCTCGGGCAGCCCGAGCACGGCGGGACCGGGCCAGCGCCCCGTGTCCCCCGTACCCGCCAGGCACGGGCCCGCCAGGGTGACCGCCTCGCGGGGTACGGCGAGCCAGCGCAGCGTGAAGCGGGGGTGGAACTCGGGGGCGTAGGCACGGAGTTCGTCCGCACCGAGCCCGGAGCGGGCGCGTCCCGTCGGGTAGACGGGGTGGTCGGTGCGGGCCGCGAGCGTGTCGTGGGCGAGCCCTGCGGCGAGCCCCGTCCAGTGCGCGGGGTCGTCGCCGTAGCGTGCCGCGAGCCCGTCCAGCACGCGCCGCCGCGTACGCGCGTGGAGGCACACGGCCGTACGCGCTTCGCGGCACTCGGCCGCGAAGTCGTCGTAGCCGGGCGCGTCCTGCGGCTCCGCGAGTTCGCGCAGCGCGCCGAGGACCGCGTCGGTGGAGGTGAGCGCGTCCTCGCCACGCCGGTGCGTGCCCTCGCGCAGCAGCAGCGGGCGCCGGGCCCGCCACTCGCACTGGAACCCGTCCTCGGCGACGGGCAGCAGCAGCGCACCGCGCCGCTCCCCCGCGTCCAGGCGCAGCCATGTGCCGTCGCCGCGGCGCACGGTGCGGGAGCGGGTGCGCAGTCCCGCCACGTCCTCGCGGAGCAGCGCGTCGAGCACCCTGAGCAGCAGTTCCGCTTCGGCGCCCGCGCCCTTGTCGGCCTCGGGCGCGTCTCCCCGTACGGACGGGTGCGTCGCGCTCACGGGGCGATCTCCCAGCGGCGTGCCGCGAGGAAGGCGTCCACCGCGCGGTCCACCGTCGCCTGGTCCGTGCCTTCGGTGCCGTAGGCGCGGACGACGCCGAGGAAGTCGCGGTTGGTGCGGTACAGCTCGTGGCGTTCGCCCGTCGCGCGCAGGGGGCGGTAGGCGAGCCGTACCCCGTCCGCTTCCAGCTCGGCCGCCTCGGGCGCGGAGACCAGCGTTCCGGCGCGGTCGGCGAGCGGGAAGACGACCCGGGCGCGGACGTTCTCCCGGGCGCCGAGATCGGCGGCCAGTGGCTCGCCCAGGTGCGTGCGCAGGATGTGCTCGAAGAGCGGGATGCCCAGCATCCGGGCGAGCAGCAGATCGCACTGGTCGCCGATGGCACGGTAGTTGACCTCGATGAGGCGCGCCCGCCCTCCCCGTACGACGAACTCGGTGTGGCAGGCGCCTAACCCGACGCCGAGCGCGGCCAACTGGGCCAGCACCTGGCGGGTGATGTCCTCCGGGTGCGCGGGCACGTAGGTGTGCCCCAGCTCGATGAAGTGCGGCGGCGGGGACAGCTCGCTGTGGAAGCCGCCCAGGACGTGCCGGATGCCGTCCGCGTCGCCCAGGGTCTCCAGCGTGCACAGCTCACCGTCGAGATACTCCTCGACGACCAGCGCCACGTCCCCCCGCCGCGCCCGTATCTCCCGCGCCTGCCGCACCAGTTCGCCGGGTTCCTCGGCGCGTACGACGTCCTCGCTGGCCACGCCCTCGCGCGGCTTGAGCACACAGGGGTACGGGACGGGCAGGGTCCGCAGCTCCCCGGGGCCCTGGCCGGCGGCGAGTTCGGCGGACCACACCGTGTCGGCGCCCGTCTCCGCGAGGCGGCGGCGCATCAGTGCCTTGTCCTTGGTGCGCAGCGCGGCGCGCCAGTCCTTGCCCGTGAGGCCGAAGTAGGCGGCGGCGAGGGCTGTCTGCGTCTGGAGGTGGTCGCTGTTGCTGAAGACGGCGTCGGGGGTGTGGTGCGTGGAGATCCGGGTGATCACGGCGTGGACGTCGCGTACGTCGCACTCCAGCACCTCCACCTCGCCGCCCCTCTCCTCCCCCTCCTCGTCGGCTACCGCCGCCCGGTGCGCGGCGGGCTGGTCGGTGAGCACGGTGACCCGGAGCCCGAGGCGCCGGGCCGCCGGGAGGAAGCCGTGGGAGACCGAGTCGGTGGGGTTGAGGGCGAGGAGGTAGAGCCGCACGCGCTGCGCCCCTTCTGGTTCGGGGCAGCCGTGAGCGTCCCGTACGGCTCGCGCCGCGCTTTCGATCCTGGACACGGAACCGGACATTAGGTTAGGCAAACCTAAGCCTGCAAATCCGTGGCAGAGCATCATTGATCATGGGACTAAGGTTAGCCTTACCTTCTCAACTCCCGCCCTGTACCGGCGCCTTGACCCCTATCTTGATCCACCAGGAGTACCGATGACCACCGCCCCGGGGACCCGGAGCACACCCGAGATCCACCCCTTCACGAGCGGCACCCCGGGCCTGCTCGCCCTGACCTACCGTCGTCTCACCGCCCGCTGCGAGGCGCTCGACGTCCACGTCGCCGAACCCTCCTCTGTCGCCGACGACGCCCGCCCCGTCCCCCTCCCCCACGGCTGGGCCGACGGCGAGGAACTGGCCACGGACCCCGGGACGCTGGCGGCGTTCACGGGCGCGGAGGCCGCCCGTATCCACGACCGCTTCGCGCACACGGCGCGGCCCGACGTCGCCGCCTCGCGGGCGCTGCACGGCTACGCCTGGTCGGTCGCGCTGCTGATGAGCGGCGCCTGGTACATGGAGCGCAGGGTTCCGCGTATCAGGACCCGCGACATCCGCCTCGATCTGACGACCGGAGCGCTGGAGGTCGCCCCCGGCACCGGCTTCGCCTGCCTCGCCGACGACCCCGCCGCCACGGCGCGACTGCCAGGGGCACGGGTCGTCGTCGACGAGGAGGCACTGCGCGCGGAGCTGCGGGCCGCCGTCGCCGACCATCTGCGCCCCCTGCTGGCGGCCGTAGGGCCGCTGACCCGGCGCGGCCCCCGCGCCCTGTGGGGCATGGTCGCGGACGACCTGGTCTCCGGGATCTGGTACCTCGGCCGCGTGCTCGGCCAGGAGGAACGGGCCGTACGCGCCGCCGACGAGGTGCTGCCCGGCGCGGTGTCCCCCTTTCCCGGAGGCGCGGCCTTCCGGCGGCTGACGGGCCGCGACGGGCGCTCGTACCCCACCCGCACCCGCCTCGGCTGCTGCCTGCACTACACCGTGCGCCCCGACGAGGCGTGCGCCACCTGCCCCCGCACCTGTGACGCGGAACGCCTGCGCAGGCTGGAGAGCTGACCTCCGCGCCACACGGCGGCCCGGCATCACCCCGCCTCGGGCCCCACCCCGCGCCCGCGCCCGCAGCCGTCCGTGCCCGCCGTCCCTGACGACCGTCTGACACCACCCTGACGCCCGTCTGACACCCGACCCGCAGCGTTACCGCACCGGTATGGCGCAGCTCACGTGAACTGCCCTACGTTCCTTCCGACATCGCAATGATCTCGGGTATCGGAGGGCGAGCCGATGCGCACCGCCAGTCCCAGAACCATCGTCATCTGGACCGCCGTCGCGCTGATCGGCGCGGGCGCGTGGTCCGTGCTCGCGCTGGCGCGGGGCGAGGAGGTGTCCGCCGCCTGGATGGTGGCGGCGGCCCTCGGCTCGTACGCCATCGCGTACCGCTTCTACGCGCGCTTCATCGTGCGCCGCGTGCTGAAGGTCGACAAGACGCGGGCCACCCCCGCCGAACGGCTCGACAACGGCATCGACTACCACCCCACCGACCGCCGCGTGCTGCTCGGGCACCACTTCGCGGCCATCGCGGGCGCGGGGCCGCTCGTGGGGCCCGTGCTCGCGGCCCAGATGGGCTATCTGCCGGGCACCATCTGGATCATCGCGGGGGTGATCTTCGCGGGCGCCGTCCAGGACATGGTCGTCCTCTTCTTCTCGATGCGCCGCGACGGCAAGTCGCTGGGCCAGATGGCCCGCGAGGAGATCGGCCCGGTCGGCGGGGCAGCCGCGCTGATCGCGGTCTTCGCCATCATGATCATCCTGCTCGCCGTGCTGGCCCTGGTCGTGGTCAACGCACTGGCCGAGTCCCCCTGGGGCACCTTCTCCATCGCGATGACCATCCCCATCGCGCTGTTCATGGGCGTCTACCTGCGCATCCTGCGCCCCGGCAGGGTCAGCGAGGTCTCGCTGATCGGCGTCGCGCTGCTGCTGCTCGCCATCGTCGCGGGAAGCTGGGTCGCGGAGTCGTCCTGGGCCGACACCTTCACGCTCGCGCCCGCCACGCTCGTCATCTGGATGCTGGTCTACGGATTCATCGCGTCCGTGCTGCCCGTCTGGATGCTGCTGGCGCCGCGCGACTACCTCTCCACCTTCATGAAGATCGGCACCATCGGCCTCCTCGCGATCGGCGTCGTCGTCGCCCTGCCGACGATGAAGATGGACGCGGTCACCGACTTCGCCACGCGGGGCGACGGCCCCGTCTTCGCGGGGTCCCTCTTCCCCTTCGTCTTCATCACCATCGCCTGCGGCGCGCTCTCCGGCTTCCACGCGCTGATCTCCTCCGGGACCACCCCGAAGATGATCCAGAAGGAGACGCAGATCCGGATGATCGGCTACGGCTCCATGCTGATGGAGTCGTTCGTCGCGGTCATGGCGATGGTCGCCGCCAGCATCATCGACCCCGGCCTCTACTTCGCGATGAACGCGCCCGCGGGCGTCATCGGGGACAGCGTCCAGTCGGCCTCGCAGGCCGTCGCGGGCCTCGGCTACTCGATCTCGCCCGACCAGCTCGCCGCCGCTGCCAAGGCCGTCGAGGAGCAGTCGCTGCTCTCGCGCACGGGCGGGGCACCCACGCTCGCCGTCGGCGTCTCGGAGATCTTCTCGCAGGTCGTGGGCGGGGCCGGGATGAAGGCGTTCTGGTACCACTTCGCGATCATGTTCGAGGCGCTGTTCATCCTCACCGCGCTCGACGCGGGCACCCGGGTGGGCCGCTTCATGCTCCAGGACACCCTGGGCAACGTCTACAAGCCCTTCCGCAACATCAGCTGGCAGCCGGGCCTGTGGCTGACGAGCGGCATCGTCGTCGCCCTGTGGGGCTACTTCCTGTGGGTCGGCGTCCATGAGCCGCTGGGCGGGATCAACCAGCTCTTCCCGCTGTTCGGGATCGCCAACCAGTTGCTGGCCGCCGTCGCGCTCGCCGTGGCCACGACGCTGCTCATCAAGTCCGGCAGGCTCAAGTGGGCCTGGGTCACGGGCGTGCCGCTGGTCTGGGACGCGGTGGTGACGCTGACCGCGAGCTGGCAGAAGGTCTTCTCCTCCGACCCCCGCGTCGGCTTCTTCGAGCAGCGCTCGGTCTACCAGGCGGCCATCGACAAGGGCGAGGTCCTGCCGCCCGCCAAGAGCATCGACGACATGCGGACCGTCGTCACCAACTCCACGGTGGACGGCATCCTGGCCGCGCTGTTCGCGCTGCTGGTCGTCGTGGTGATCGCCGACGCGGCCCGCACCTGCGTCAAGGCGATGCGGGCGCCGGGCGGGGCGACGCTGCACGAGGCGGAGTACCGCACGTCGAAGATCGTGGCACCGGCCGGGCTGATCCCCACCAAGGAGGAGAAGGCGGAACTGGCAGCGGTGGGCGCGGACGGCGGCTCCAGCACGGGGACGGGAACGGGCGACGGCGGTACGGGCGGCCCCGGTGCCCGTACGGGCCGGGAGGAGTGAGCCGTGCGGACGCTGCTGCGGGGCGCGCGCTGGGTGCGCTGGTACATGCGTGAGCTGACGGACGAGAGCGCGTACGACCGCTACGTGGCCCATCTGCGCGCCCACGACCCGGCGGCCGAGGTGCCCAGCAGGCGCGACTTCGAGCGGGAGCGCACGGACGCCAGAGACGGCGACCCCCGTCAGGGCTTCCGCTGCTGCTGACCCCGCGTCACCCGCATCACTCGCGTCACCCGCGCAAGGGAACCTCCTGTCCGTATTCCGGACGGGAGGTTCCATGACGTGAACACCTGTCCTAGATTTCCTGCGCATTACACATACAGGGAAATCCGCGAGGACAGGAGAGCCGCGTCATGTCCGCACCACCCCAGAGATCCGGGCCAGGGCCCGTCGTCACGCCCACGCGTGTCGTCGCGGGCCTCTGCCTCTTCGCCCCCTTCGTCGCGATCCTCTGGGTGGGCTCGTACGCGAGGGTCGAACCGACCCTCATCGGCATCCCGTTCTTCTACTGGTACCAGAT
The DNA here is from genome assembly GCF_054782395.1 of Streptomyces daliensis. Taxonomy (NCBI): domain Bacteria; kingdom Bacillati; phylum Actinomycetota; class Actinomycetes; order Kitasatosporales; family Streptomycetaceae; genus Streptomyces; species Streptomyces daliensis. Next base: position 134,465 of record NZ_BAAGSO010000120.1, read on the forward strand.
GCTCTGGGTCCTGATCGCGTGCGCGCTGACGATCGTCGCGTACGGCCTCGCCCGCCGCGAGCAGCGCGCCCGCCGCACCCACGCCCACGCGGTCGCCCCCGAGGGCGGTGAGGCGCGATGAACGACGGTGTCAACGGCGTCGCGCTCGCCGTCTTCATCTTCTTCTTCGCCGCCGTCACGGTGATGGGCTTCCTCGCGGCCCGCTGGCGGCGGGCCGCCAACGAGAACAGCCTGGACGAATGGGGCCTGGGCGGACGGAGCTTCGGTACCTGGGTCACCTGGTTCCTGCTGGGCGGCGACCTCTACACGGCCTACACCTTCGTGGCCGTCCCCGCAGCGATCTACGCCGCCGGGGCCTCGGGCTTCTTCGCCGTCCCGTACACGATCCTCGTCTACCCGCTGATCTTCACCTTCCTGCCCCGCCTGTGGTCCGTCTCGCACAAGCACGGCTATGTGACCACCTCCGACTTCGTGCGCGGCAGGTTCGGCTCGCGCGGGCTCTCGCTCGCTGTGGCACTGACGGGCATCCTCGCGACGATGCCGTACATCGCGCTCCAGCTCGTCGGCATCCAGGCGGTGCTCGACGTGATGGGCGTCGGCGGCGGGGAGTCGACGCACTGGTTCATCAAGGACCTGCCGATCCTCATCGCGTTCGGCGTGCTCGCGGCCTACACGTACTCCTCCGGGCTGCGCGCTCCCGCACTGATCGCGTTCGTGAAGGACGCGCTGATCTACATCGTCATCGCCGTCGCCATCATCTACATTCCGATCAAGCTCGGCGGCTTCGACGCGATCTTCGACAAGGCGGGCGCCTACTTCGCCGAGGAGAACCCCGCGACCGGAGCGCCGCGCGGCGAGCTGGCCAGCGGTCCCGACGCGCAGTGGGCCTACGGGACGCTGGCGCTGGGCTCGGCGCTGGCGCTGTTCATGTACCCGCACTCGATCACCGCGACGCTCTCCAGCCGCAGCCGCGAGGTGATCCGCCGCAACACCACCATCCTGCCGCTCTACTCGCTGATGCTGGGCTTCCTGGCACTGCTGGGCTTCATGGCCGTCGCGGCGGGGATCACCGTGCAGAACGGGCAGCTCGCGGTGCCGCAGTTGTTCGAGGAGATGTTCCCCGACTGGTTCGCCGGGGTGGCCTTCGCGGCCATCGGCATCGGTGCCCTGGTCCCGGCCGCGATCATGTCGATCGCAGCCGCGAATCTCTTCACCCGGAACATCTACAAGGACTTCCTCCGCCCGAACGCCACGGCCGCGCAGGAGACCAAGGTCTCCAAGCTGGTCTCGCTGCTGGTGAAGGTCGGCGCGCTCGTCTTCGTCCTGGGCATGGACAAGACCGTGGCCATCAACTTCCAGTTGCTGGGCGGGATCTGGATCCTCCAGACCTTCCCCGCGCTGGTCGGCGGCCTGTTCACACGCTGGTTCCACCGCTGGGGGCTGCTGGCTGGCTGGGCCGTTGGCATGGTCTACGGCACGCTCGCCGCGTACGGCGTCGCCAGCCCCACCCAGGAGCACTTCGGCGGCAGCAACGCGACGATCCCCGGCATCGGCGAGATCGGCTACATCGGCCTGACGGCCTTCGTGCTGAATGTCCTCGTCACGGTCGTCGCGACCCTCGTGCTGCGTGCCGTGAAGGCGCCCGACGGCATCGACGAGACGAGCCCAGGCGACTACACGGCGGACGCGGGCGACCCCGGCGTGCGCGAGGAACTGCCCCCGCCCACGGGCGCGGACGACACGGGCGCGGACGACACGGGGAACGCGACGGAGGGCACCGGCTCCGGGGAGGGCGTCAGGACGGCGGCTCACTGACCCCAGGGGCGCCCCGCGATCACCCCGGCGCCCCGAACCCGGCCCGCCCGGCCCCCGGCCGCGCAGCGGCCCCACAGCGCCCCGCTGACGCCTCCGCGTCAGCGGGGCGCTGCGCGTTCCCCCTGCCGACACAAGATATGGGGGTGGGTGCGTAAGCCAGCACAACATGTATTCTCGTGCTCGCTGTCGCCGCAGGGGAATCCGGTGCGAGTCCGGAACTGTCCCGCAACGGTGTGCGATGGGCTGATCTATGCCATGACGCGCAGCCCGCCGCGAGTCCGAGTACCTGTCGGCAGCATCGATGACGTCCGGGCCTCGTGGGTTGGGCCGGAGGACGCTGCGTGGTGTGCCGTGCCGCCCCTGCGGGCGACGGACAGGGCTGCCCGCACGCGCCCCCGCGCACCGCCCCGCACGGCCCCAGCCGAGCGAGGGAGAGCACGTCCAGTGACGATCGCACCAGCAGCACCCGTCGAAGCGGAGTCCGACTCAGCCGGGTCAGCCGGATCCACCGGAACGGCCGACGCGGCCGGACCCGTCGAGTCCGCCAAGCGCTCCGCGCTGCTGCGCACCCTGACCGAGCTGACCGCCGACCTCCCCGGCACCGACCCCGGACGGGTCGCGGGCGCCGCGCTGCGCGGGGCCCAGCCGGGCGCCGACGAGGCCGAGTTGCGCGCGCTCGCCTGCGAGGCTGCGGCCGGTCTGATCGGCGAGGAGCCGGTGTACTCCCGCCTCGCGGCACGGCTGCTGACCCTCGCCGTGCGCGAGGAGGCCGCGGGGCAGGGCGCGGTCTCCTTCGCCGCCTCGGTGGCGACGGGCCACCGCGAGGGCCTGATCGCGGACGGCACGGCCGCGTTCGTACGGGCGCACGCGGAGCGGCTGGACGCGCTCGTCGAGCGGGCCGTCGAGGACGGCGCCGACGACCGCTTCGGCTACTTCGGGCTGCGGACGGTCCACTCCCGCTATCTGCTGCGCCACCCGACGTCCCGTCAGATCATCGAGACCCCGCAGCACTTCCTGCTGCGCGTGGCCTGCGGACTGGCCGAGGACGCGTCGGAGCGGGCGCTGGACGAGGTCGCCGAGCTGTACCGGCTGACCAGCTCGCACGCCTATCTGCCCTCCTCCCCCACCCTGTTCAACTCCGGCACCCGGCACCCGCAGATGTCCTCCTGCTATCTGCTGGACTCGCCGCTGGACGAGCTGGACTCCCTCTACGAGCGCTACCACCAGGTGGCACGCCTCTCGAAGCACGCGGGCGGCATCGGCATCCCCTTCTCCCGCATCCGCTCCAGGGGCTCGCTGATCCGGGGCACCAACGGGCACTCCAACGGCATCGTCCCGTTCCTGCGCACCCTGGACTCCTCCGTCGCCGCCGTGAACCAGGGCGGACGCCGCAAGGGCGCGGCCTGCGTCTACCTGGAGACATGGCACGCGGACCTGGAGGAGTTCCTGGAGCTGCGGGACAACACGGGCGAGGAGGCCCGCCGCACCCACAACCTCAACATCGCGCACTGGATCCCCGACGAGTTCATGCGCCGCGTCGAGGCGGACGCCGAGTGGTCACTGCTGTCGCCCTCCGACGCGCCGGAACTGGTGGACCTGTGGGGCGACGAGTTCGACGCCGCCTACCGCAAGGCGGAGGCCGAGGGCCGCTACGCCAAGCGCGTCCCCGCGCGCCAGCTCTACGCCCGCATGATGCGCACCCTCGCGCAGACCGGCAACGGCTGGATGACCTTCAAGGACGCGTCCAACCGCACCGCCAACCAGACGGCCGAGCCGGGCCGCGTCGTCCACTCCTCGAACCTGTGCACCGAGATCCTGGAGGTCACCGACGACGGCGAGACGGCCGTCTGCAACCTCGGCTCCGTCAACCTCGCGGCCCACCTCGGCGACCCTGCCCGGGGATGGGAGGAGGCGATGGACTGGGAGAAGCTGGACGCGACCGTCCGCACGGCCGTGACCTTCCTGGACCGGGTCGTGGACATCAACTACTACCCGACGGACCAGGCGGCCACCTCCAACTCCCGCTGGCGCCCGGTCGGCCTGGGCGTGATGGGCCTCCAGGACGTCTTCTTCCGGCTGCGGCTGCCCTTCGACTCGCCCGAGGCCACCGCGCTCTCCACCCGTATCGCCGAGCGGATCATGCTCGCCGCCTACGACGCTTCGGCCGCGCTGGCCGAGCGGCACGGCCCGCTGCCCGCCTGGTCCGAGACCCGTACCGCCCGCGGCGTGCTGCACCCGGACCACTACGCGGACGCCTCCGAGCGGGCCTGGCCCGAGCGCTGGGAGGCGCTGCGCGCCCGTATCGCGGAGACCGGCATGCGCAACGCGCTGCTGCTGGCCATCGCGCCGACGGCGACGATCGCCTCGATCGCCGGCGTCTACGAGTGCATCGAGCCCCAGGTCTCCAACCTCTTCAAGCGCGAGACGCTCAGCGGCGAGTTCCTCCAGGTCAACGCCTATCTGGTGGACGAGCTGAAGCGGCAGGGCCTGTGGGACGACCGGGCCAGGGAGGCGCTGCGCGAGTCCAACGGCTCCGTCGAGGGCCTTACGTGGGTCCCCGAGGACGTGCGGAAGCTGTACCGCACGGCGTGGGAGCTGCCGCAGCGCGCGCTCATCGACATGGCGGCGGCGCGCACGCCGTACCTCGACCAGAGCCAGTCGCTGAACCTGTTCATGGCGTCGCCGACGATCGGCAAGCTCAGCTCGATGTACGCGTACGCCTGGAAGCGCGGCATCAAGACCACGTACTACCTGCGCTCGCGCCCCGCCACGCGGATCGCGCGCGCGGCGAGCAGCACGGCGGGCGCGACGGATGCCGCCGCGCCGTCGCCCGTACCCGTCCAGCAGACCGGCGGCCCCTCCGAAGAGGCCGTCGCCTGCTCCCTGGAAAACCCCGAGTCCTGCGAGGCATGCCAGTAATGACCGCCGTACCCGAGACCGCCGGAACCGCCGGAACCCCCGCCACGTCCGCCGCCGCTGCCACCACGGCGTCCGGGGCCTCCGCACAGCGGAAGAACCTGCTCGACCCGGGCTTCGAGCTGACGCTGCGCCCGATGCGCTACCCGCACTTCTACGACCGCTACCGCGACGCCATCAAGAACACCTGGACCGTGGAGGAGGTCGATCTCCACTCCGACGTCGCCGACCTCGCCAAGCTCACGCCCGGCGAGCAGCACATGATCAGCCGCCTGGTCGCCTTCTTCGCGACCGGCGACTCCATCGTGGCGAACAACCTCGTGCTGACCCTCTACAAGCACATCAACTCCCCGGAGGCGCGGCTGTACCTGTCGCGGCAGCTCTTCGAGGAGGCCGTGCACGTCCAGTTCTATCTGACGCTGCTGGACACCTATCTGCCCGACATGGACGAGCGGATCGAGGCGTTCGCGGCCGTCGAGAACATCCCGTCCATCCGCGAGAAGGCCCAGTTCTGCTTCCGCTGGATGGACTCGGTGGAGGAGATGGACCGGCTGGAGAGCAAGGCCGACCGGCGCCGCTTCCTGCTGAACCTGATCTGCTTCGCGGCGTGCATCGAGGGCCTGTTCTTCTACGGTGCCTTCGCCTACGTCTACTGGTTCCGCTCGCGCGGCCTGCTGCACGGCCTCGCCACAGGCACCAACTGGGTCTTCCGCGACGAGACCATGCACATGTCCTTCGCCTTCGACGTCGTGGACACCGTCCGCCAGGAGGAGCCCGATCTCTTCGACGAGGAGCTGGAGAAGCAGGTCACGGCCATGCTGGAGGAGGCCGTCGAGGCCGAGTTGCAGTTCGCCCGCGACCTGTGCGGCGACGGCCTCCCCGGCATGAACACGGAGTCCATGCGCGCCTACCTGGAGGCCGTCGCCGACCAGCGGCTCGCCCGGCTCGGCTTCCCCGTCCGCTACGGCTCCACGAACCCGTTCTCCTTCATGGAGCTCCAGAACGTCCAGGAGCTGACCAACTTCTTCGAACGGCGCGCCTCGGCCTACCAGGTCGCCGTCGAGGGCTCGGTCTCCTTCGACGACGACTTCTGACGGGCGGCCCGAGGGGGCGGGCCGCGGGGGCTGCTGGGACGCCGGGAACCGGTCAGCAGCCCCCGCAGTTGTAGTACGTCACCGGGCTTCTCCGAGGATGCTCCGGCGTTCAGGCCGGGGCGGAATCGGGCCCCTGCGCGGCAGGGGAGGGACAGCCCGATTGCTGTCAAGGTGATCCGGCGTCCACTTGGTGACGGGGTGAGTGAGTCTGCGAGGATCTGTTGTGCTCGATTGTCAGTCCTCCCGGATAAGTTCGGGGGTATGACGGCGCGAATGCGGGCGGGGGAGAG
>NZ_BAAGSO010000121.1:0-5469 GCF_054782395.1 Streptomyces daliensis
GGCGACGAGTACCAGAAGGAGGCGGCGGGCAACCACGTGCAGCAGGTGGTGCAGCCCGCCACCCGGGGCTCGATCCTGGATGCGCGGGGGGTGCCGATCGCGGACAACGAGACGCGTCTTGTGGTCTCGGCCTCGCGTACCGAGCTGATGAAGATGGACGACCAGGGCAAGGCGGTACTGACGCGGCTGGCGAAGGTGCTGCGGATGGACGCCAAGACCGTCCAGCAGAAGGTGCGTTTGTGTGACGCGGAGACGCCGCAGCCGTGCTGGAACGGTTCCCCCTATCAGCCGATCCCGGTCACCGATGAGGCGACCACGCAGCAGGCGCTCCAGATCCGGGAGCGGGCCGAGGACTTTCCCGGGATCACGGCGGAGCCGACGGCGGTGCGGCGGTATCCGGCGCCCTACGGGGCGAACACCTCGCAGGTGCTGGGGTATCTCTCGCCGGTCACCGATGAGGAGATCGAGAAGGCGAAGGACAGTGATTCGCCGTTCCTCTCCTCGGACGAGATCGGGCGGTCGGGGATGGAGCGCAGTTATGACGGTGATCTGCGGGGCAGTTCGGGTGTGACGCGGTATGAGGTGGACAACCTGGGGCGGGTGATGGGGCGGGCCAAGAGTGACAAGGCCCGGCCTGGCGCGAACCTGGTGACCAGCATCGATTCGCGGATCCAGGCGGTCACCGAGAAGCAGCTGGACAAGGCGATGAAGGAGGCCCGCAAGCAGCACGACAAGAACACGGGCCGCAACTACGAGGCGGACGCGGGCGCGGCCGTGGTGATGGAGAACAAGACCGGCCGGGTCGTGTCCATGGCCTCCAACCCCGAATACGACCCCAACACCTGGGTCGGCGGCATCTCGGGGAAGCAGTACGCCAAGCTCACCGGCAAGAAGTCGAACTACCCGCTGCTGAACCGCTCCATCCAGGGCCTCGCCGCACCCGGCTCCATCTTCAAGGTCATCCCGACCGCGGCGGCAGTGAAGGCCGGTTACGACTTCAACGGCAACTACAACTGCGGCGCCTCCTACAACGTGGGCGGCCAGACCTTCAAGAACTTCGAGTCCAAGGGCTACGGCACCATCAGCCTCGGGCGCGCCCTGGAGGTCTCCTGCGACACCGTCTTCTACGACCTCGCCTACAAGCAGTGGAAGAAGGACGGCGGCAACAAGCCGAAGAAGGACGCGAACGACTGGTTCTACAAGACGGCCCACGACTTCGGCCTGGGCAAGGAGACCGGCATCGACCTCCCCAACGAGGTCACAGGACGCGTCCCGGACCGTAAGTGGAAGAAGGACTACTGGGAGGCGAACAAGGACGCCTGGTGCAAGCAGGCCAAGGGCGCCAACTCCTACGCCGACAAGATCGCCAAGGAGAACTGCGTCTCCGGCATGAAGATGCGCGCCGGTGACAGCGTCAACTACTCCATCGGCCAGGGCGACACCCTCGTCACCCCGATCCAGATGGCGACGATCTACGCGGGCATCGCCAACGGCGGCACGCTCTACGACCCGACCATCGGCAAGGCCATCGTCAGCGCGGACGGCAAGAAGACCGAGGAGATCAAGCCCAAGCCCCACGGCAAGCTGCCCGTCAGCAAGACCACCCTCAAGCAGATGGACAAGGCCCTCGCGGGAGTCGCCGAGCGCGGCACGGCGGCGTGGCGGTTCGGGCAGGCGGGCTGGCCGCAGGACAAGATCAAGATGCATGCCAAGACGGGTACGGCCGAGGTCGCGGGCAAGCAGACCACGTCCTGGTTCGCCACGTACACCAAGGACTACACGATCGTCATGACGATCTCCCAGGGCGGTACGGGGTCCGGCGCCTCGGGTCCCGCGGTGCGGAAGATCTACGACGCGATCTACGGCGTGAGCGGCAAGGGCGGCAAGATCGACCCGAAGAAGGCGCTGCTGCCCGAGCCGGAGAAGAACCTGCCGAAGATCAAGAAGGACGGCACGATCCAGGCCCAGCGCAGCAAGGATCCCGCCGCCGAGGGCAAGAAGAACACGGTGGCCCACACCGAATCGGACACAAGGAGCACGGGGAGCAACGGGTGAGCACACATTCCTACTCCCTCGACGGCTACGGCCCGCGCCGCCGCTCCGCCTGGAGCAAGCTGACGGCGCGGGACTCCGAGGTGTGGCGGCTCGACTGGATCATGATCCTGTCCGGGATGGCCCTGTCCGTCATCGGCTCGCTGCTCGTCTACTCGGCCACCCGCAACCGCACCGACATCAACCAGGGCGACCCGTACTACTTCGTCACCCGGCACGTGTTCAGCCTCGTCATCGGCCTCGCCCTCATGGCAGGGACCGTCTGGCTCGGCCACCGCAGACTGCGCAGCGCCGTGCCCGTGCTGTACGGGCTCTCGCTGGTGCTGGCCCTCCTGGTGCTCACCCCGCTCGGCGCCACCATCAACGGACAGCGCGCCTGGCTGCACCTGGGCGCGGGAATGTCGCTCCAGCCCGCCGAACTCATCAAGATCACGGTGATCCTGGGGATGGCGATGCTGCTCGCCGCCAAGGTGGACGCCGGGGACAGGGAGCACCCCGACCACCGCACGGTGCTCCAGTCGCTGGGGATGGCGGCGGCGCCGATCGTCGTCATCATGCTGATGCCCGACCTCGGCTCCGTGATGGTCATGGTCGTGATCGTGCTGGGCGTCCTGCTCGCCTCCGGCGCCTCCAACCGCTGGGTCATCGGGCTCTGCCTGGCGGGGGCCGCGGGCGCGGTGTCGGTGTGGGCGCTCGGGCTGCTCGACGAGTACCAGATCAACCGCTTCGCCGCCTTCGCCAACCCCGCGCTCGACCCGTCGGGCGTCGGCTACAACACCAACCAGGCCCGCATCGCCATCGGCTCCGGCGGGCTCACGGGCAAGGGCCTCTTCGAGGGCACCCAGACGACCGGCCAGTTCGTGCCCGAGCAGCAGACGGACTTCGTCTTCACGGTCGCGGGCGAGGAACTGGGCTTCGTCGGCGGCGGGCTCATCATCCTGCTGCTGGGCGTCGTGATCTGGCGGGCCTGCCGCATCGCACGCGAGTCGACGGAGCTGTACAGCACGATCGTCGCCGCCGGCATCATCGCCTGGTTCGCTTTCCAGTCCTTCGAGAACATCGGGATGACGCTGGGCATCATGCCCGTCGCCGGACTGCCGCTGCCGTTCGTCTCCTACGGCGGTACGTCGATGTTCGCGATCTGGATCGCGCTGGGGCTGCTCCAGTCCATCAGGGTCCAGCGGCCGGTCTCGGCGTGAGCGTGGCCCGGGTCCGGGTCCCCCGGGTCCGGGCCTGAGCCGAGGAACCGCACGACGCCGGGCATTGCCGGACAGGTAGGGCGCGAATACGTTCCCTTCATGGCGGACGTTGTGCGGGAGATCGAGCGGAAATACGAGGCCACCGACCGGACACGGCTGCCGGATCTCGACGTGCGGGGCGTGCGCTCCGTCGTCGCGCCCGGTGCCGTCGCCCTTGACGCGACGTACTACGACACCAGCGACCACCGGCTCGCCGCCGACGGCGTCACCCTGCGCCGCCGCACCGGCGGCAGCGACTCCGGCTGGCATCTGAAACTGCCCGTCGAGCCCGGCGTGCGCGAGGAGATCCGCGCGCCGCTGACGGACGGCCCCGACCTCCCCGTCGAGCTGACCTCGCTCATCCGGTCGCGCGTCCGCGGCGAACCCCTCGTCCCTGTGGTGCGGCTGCGCCAGGAGCGCGAACCGCTGCATCTGCTCGGGGCCGACGGGGAACTGCTGGCCGAGGTCAGCGTCGACCACGTGGCCGCCGAACGCTTCGGGCCCGGCGGCGGCACGGCCGCGTGGACCGAGGTCGAGGCAGAACTGGGGGAGGGCCAGGACCCCGCGCTGCTCGACCGGATCGAGAAACGGCTCCGCGGCGCGGGGCTGCGGCGCGCCTCGGCCGTCTCGAAGCTGGAACGGGCACTCACGGAGACAGAGCCCTCGCGGCTCGCCAAGGAGGTCGTCGCGGCGCGCGACGGGAAGGGCCGGGACGCGGCGCCGGGCAAGGCGGGCAAGGGGGGCAAGCCCGCCACCGCGGGGGATGCCGTGCTGCGGTACGTCACCGAACAGATCCGCACCCTCGTCGCGCTCGACCCCGCCGTGCGCCGCGACCTGCCCGACTCCGTGCACCGGATGCGCGTCGCCACCCGGCGGCTGCGCAGTTGCTTCCGCTCCTACGGGAAGGTCCTGGACCGCGACGTCACGCGGCCCGTCGGCGAGGAGCTGAAGTGGCTCGCGGCCGAGCTGGGCGTCGACAGGGACCGCGAGGTGCTTTATGGGCGGCTGGCCGAGCGTGCGGCGGAGCTGCCGGAGGATCTGCGGGTCGGGCCCGTCGAGGCCCGGCTGGCCACGTCCTCGCACATCAGCCGCGACGGATCACGGCAGCGGCTGCTCGCCGTGCTGGACGGGCCCCGGTATCTCGCGCTCCTGGAGGCACTGGCAGCAGTGCGTACGCATCCGCCGCTGCTGCCCGGCGCGGGGAAGAAGCCGCGCGCCGTGCTGCGCAAGGCCGTGCACCGCGACTTCGAGCGCCTGGCCACGTACGTCGGCGAGGCGCTGGCCGCGCCGAGCGGTGACGTGCGCGACGTCGCCGCGCACGAGGCGCGCAAGGCGGCGAAGCGGACCCGTTACGCGGCGGAGGTCGCGCGGCCCGTGTTCGGCGAGCGTGCGAAGAGGTACGCGAAGCGGATGACCGAGCTTCAGGAGCTGCTCGGCGAGCACCAGGACAGCGTCGTGGCCCGCGCCGCACTGCGCGATCTCGCGCTCCAGGCGCACGCGGCGGGCGAGCCGTCGTTCAGCTACGGCGTCATGCACGCACACGAGACGGCCCGCGCGACCGCCTGCGAACACGGCCTCCCGGCGCTGTGGCGCTCGATCACGTCGAAGGACGAGGGGCACCTGTGACGGCCCCTTCGCGGGGTGCGGATTGAAACGGGGGTGCTTCGTTCGTCGGGGGTGTTGCGCGGGACGGTTGGCCGGTGTGGTGGGTGCCGTAGGGTCCCGCGCTGATTTTTGTGCGGCTTCACGGGGTGCGGGGCGCTGCGCGTGTGGCTTGGCGCCGTGTTCGGCTGCCTGGCCGGTGGCTGCGGCGCGGTGTGTGGTTGCGGTGCTTCGCGGCTGGCGCCGCGTGGTTGTTGGTTTGTGCCGGTGGTTGTGGGGTTGGTGTGTGGTGGGGGTCGGTGCCGCGGTGGGGTGTCTCCTCGGGCGGCGACAAGTGCGGGTCGGTTTTTCGGCTGCCTGTACATACTCGTCGCCACCACTTGCGGGGACAACTCTCGGCCGGTGACCCCTCCGCTTGTTCCCACGCTGTGTGCCGGTGCCGTGCCGGAGGGGCCCAGCGCTGCCACGGGAAGCCGACGGCGACGGCTCACCACAATTGTTGTGGGCAAGCGTCCCGCTCGGCGAGGGGGCACCTCCCAGCGGTAGCTGGGGGAGGGTGGGCACAACCCGTGCCACC
>NZ_BAAGSO010000122.1:0-61709 GCF_054782395.1 Streptomyces daliensis
CGCTGTGGACCGGTGCCGTACCGGAGGGGCTCCGCCCCTGTCGGGGTAGCTGACGACGACGGCTCCACCACCGTGGTGCGCCCGCCCCCGGCACCGTGCCGGAGTGCTTCCGCCCCTGCTGCGGGCGGCGCCTGGTGACGACGGTGCCCCACTGTTGTGCGCCCGCCCTGTGCCGCACCGGAGGGGCCCAGCCCAGCCACCACCGTTGTGGGCAGGCGTTCCGCATGGCGAGGGGGCACCTCCCAGCGGTAGCTGGGGGAGGGTGGGCACAACCCACCCACCGGCCCGCAACACGCCAACGAAACCCCAAAGGGGCAACCGGATAGGCGCACCCCTTCACCGGGGGAGTTGCGCGGGACCGGTTCCCCCGTGAAGCGGGAACCGCAGGTTCCCACGCTGGGGTTGGTGCCGCCACACGGCAAGGGAGGCAGTCGCACCCCGCGAAGGGGGGTGGGCGTCAGCCGACCCGGAACCGGGCAGCGGGCCACCGGCGGGACGGGGACGGGGTGGGGTGTCCCCGCAGGTCGAGAAAGTCACCGGCCGAACGCCGAAAACGAAACCTTCACGCCGAGGAGACACCCCACCCCGGCACCGGACACCCCCCACCCACGCACCCACAACCCCAACAGAAACCCGGAATCACGCGGCGCCAGCCGCGACGCACCGGTCCACACGCCGCGCCGAAGCCACCCACCCGCACCCGGCAACGAAACCCCAAGGCGCAACCAGGGGCGCCCCCCACCGGGCGACGACGCCAAAACTGTTGTGGGCAAGCGTCCCGCTCGGCGGGACGGGTGGGCACAACCCGTGCCACCGGCCCGCCACACGCGAACGAACCCCCAAAGGGGCACCCACACCAGGCGCACCCCCACGAGAAACACGCACCCCGTGTGGCCTTCACCCCGCACCCCGTGAAGCGGCACAGCCCAGTGAAGGGGGAACCCTGCGTTTCATTAGCGGACCGCGCGGGCCAGATGGGTGGCCGCCGCGGCGCGGGGGGTGTTGTCCGGGTGGGCGCGTCGCACGGGGTGGACGGTGTTGGCCAGCAGGATCAGGAACGTGTCGGTGACGGGGTCGAGGACCAGGCTGGTCCCGGTGAACCCGGTGTGCCCCGCGGCCCGCCCCTCGCTCAGGGGCCCCGCCAGCTCCCCCATGAACCAGGGCTGGTCCACATGAAAGCCGAGCCCGGGCGGCGCCAGCAGCGTCGCGACGGAGGAGGGCGCGAGGATGCGCGCCGTGCCGTAGGCGCCCCCGGTCAGCAGGGTGCGGCACAGCACCGCGAGGTCGGCGGCCGTCGAGAACAGCCCGGCGTGCCCCGCGACCCCTCCGAGCGCGGCGGCGTTCTCGTCGTGGACGGTGCCGCGCAGCATGCCCCGGTCGGCCTTGGCCCAGGGCCGGCGCTGGTCCTCGGTCGCGGCGGCGCGCGCGGCGGGCACGGGCCCGTACCCGGTGTCGGCCATGCCGAGCGGCCCGGTGATGCCCTCCCGTACGAGCGAGGCGAGGCCCCGCCCTGTGAGGCGCTCCAGGATGTGCTGGAGGGCGATCAGGTTGAGGTCGGAGTAGCGGTAGACGCTGCCGGGGCGGGAGAGGAGGCGTTCCTCCCACAGCGGCGTGAGCAGTTCACCGCGCACGGCGCCGGAACCGGCCGCGGGCGCCGCCTGTGCGTGCTCGTAGAAGGGCAGCTCAGGGCGCAGCCCCGAGGTGTGGGTGAGCAGTTGCCGTACGGTCACCAGTTCCTTGCCCGCGGCGGCGAACTCCGGCACGTACCCGCCGACGGCGCGGTCCAGATCCAGGGCGCCGCGCTCGACCTGCTGCACCGTGGCGATGGCGGTGAAGAGCTTCGTCAGCGAGGCGAGGTCGAAGAGGGTGTCGGTGCGCGTGGGCTCCCAGTGCTTCTCGGGGAGTTCGACACCCGCCCCGGCCACGGGGTCCCAGGACGCGTACCGCACGGCCCAGCCGGTGGCGCGCTCGACGACCACGTAAGGCCCGCGCCCCGCGAGCACGACGGCGCCGGAGCACCAGCCGCGCGCGGGGAGCGCGTCCACCTCGTCGACGAGCGCGCTCAGCTCGAAGGCCGCCAGCCCCGCGCGCTCGGGGGAGGCGGCCCGTCTCAGTCTCGCGTGCGCCACGGCCTGCACAGTCCCACGAAGGCGACCGCCGCGAGCAGCAGCGCGCAGAGCTGCACGAGTGCCATGGGCACGGCGGTCTGCTCCCCGGCGATCCCGACGAGGGGCGAGGCGATGGCCCCGACGAGGAACTGCGAGGTCCCCAGCAGCGCGGAGGCCGAGCCCGCCGCGTGCGGGGCGCGCATCAGGCCCTGGGAGTTGGCGTTGGGCATCAGCAGACCCATGCCGGACATCAGAACACAGAGCCCGGCGGCGACGGGGAAAAGTCCGACCTTCCCGAAGACCCCCGTCGTCATCAGCAGCAGCGCGACCGCCGCGGCCCCCGTCACACACAGCGCGAAGCCGAGCACCCGGTCCAGGGAGACCCGGCCGACGAGGATCTTGCCGTTGATCTGGCCGCAGATGACCAGGCCGATGGAGTTGACCATGAACAGCAGGCTGAAGGTCTGCGGCGAGGCGCCGTAGATCTCCTGCATGACGAAGGGTGAAGCGGACACGTAGGCGAAGAGCGCGGCGAAGGCGAAGCCGCCGACCAGCAGATAGCCGGTGAAGACGCGGTCGGCGAAGAGGCCGCGCATGGTGCGCAGGGCTTCGGGGACGCCGCCCTTGTGCCGGTCGGCGGGCGCGAGCGTCTCGGGCAGCCAGCGCATCGCGACGAGCACGAGCAGCGCCCCGATGCCGGTGAGGATGAGGAAGACGCCGCGCCAGTCGGTGAAGCGCAGCACCTGGCCGCCGAGCACCGGGGCGAGGATGGGCGCGACGCCGGATATCAGCATCAGCGTGGAGAAGAAGCGGGCCATGGCGAGCCCGTCGAACATGTCGCGGACGACGGCGCGCGCGATAACGATGCCCGCCGATCCGGCCAGGCCCTGGACCAGCCGGAAGCCGGTGAGCGTGCCGATGGTGGGCGCGAAGGCGCAGGCCGCGCTCGCGACGACGTAGCAGCCCATGCCGATGAGCAGCGGGCGGCGGCGCCCGAACTGGTCGCTCATGGGCCCGACGACGAGCTGGCCGACGGCGAGCCCGAGCAGGCAGGCGGTGAGCGTGAGCTGGGCGCTCGCGGCCGGGGTGTGGAGTGCGGAGCTGACCTCGGGCAGTGCCGGGAGGTACATGTCCATCGACAGCGCGGGGAGCGCGGTGAGGCTGCCGAGTATGAGGGTCACCAGCAGGCCCGCGCGCTGACGGCGGGTGAGCTGGGGCTCGGGCCTGGGCTGGGACTGCGGCTGGGAGCGGGGATGGGGGACGGGAGCGGGGGTCGTGGCGGACAGGGCGGCCTCGCGGGTAGGGCCGGGGTCGGTCATGCACCTCTCCAGGAGATTGTTAACGGCAGACACATTCTCCCAGGGTTTCTGCCCCCGTCCCACACATTTGCCCGAAGCCGGGGTCCGGGGCGGTCAGGGCCCCCGCGAAACCCGACCGCCCCGGCCAGTGCTCACACGGCTCACACGGACTTCAGTCCGGGCTCCCCCGCCTTCGAGACGAACGAGGCGGCCGTGGTGACGGGCGCGCCGGGCGTCGTCACCGAGGAGACCGTGCGGTAGTCGGCGCGCAACTGCTGTGCGTCGAGTGTGAGGAGGACGTAGCCGCGCCGCCCGTTGTAGAACTTCAGGTGCGGGTTGGCCTTCATGAAGGTGCTCCAGTTGGCGGGCTTGTCCGCGCCGTTGCCGCCGCTGGCGATGGAGGTGGTGACGAGCTCGACGCCGAGGGTGCGCGAGGCGGTGTCGTCGAAGTCCTCCTTGATGTCGAGCGCGTAGTGGACGTGCACGTCACCCGTGAGCACGACCAGGTTCTCGACGCCCGCCGCGTTCAGCGCCTCCTTGAAGCGTTCGCGCGCCGCCGGGTAGCCGTCCCAGGCGTCCATGGAGAGCGGGTACGGGCTGGTGGTGCTGTTGCGGCGGCGGGAGAAGACGACCTGCTGCGGCACGATGTTCCATACCGCGCCCGACTCCTGCCAGCCCGCGGCGAGCCAGCGCTCCTGTGTGGTGCCGAGGAGGGTGCGCTCGGGCCGGTTGGTGTCGTCGGTTGGCACCTTCCAGCCGTCGCCGTTGGACTGGTTGTCGCGGTACTGGCGGCTGTCGAGGATGTCGAGTTGTGCCAGTTGTCCGTAGCGGAGGCGCCGGTAGAGCTGGAGGTCGGCGCCGTCGGGCTGCTGGGGCGGGCGCAGCGGCAGGTTCTCGTAGTACGCGCGGTAGGCGGCCGCGCGGCGGACGAGGAACTTCTCCGAGGAGGAGCCGTCCTCGGGGATGTCGTTGGCGTAGTTGTTCTCGACCTCGTGGTCGTCCCAGGTGCCGATCCACGGGTGGGCCGCGTGCGCGGCCTGGAGGTCGGGGTCCGTGTGGTAGAGGGCGTACCGCAGGCGGTAGTCCTCCAGTGTCGTCGTCTCCTTGTTGTACCGGGAGGGCAGCTTGAGGTCGGCGTCGTCGCGGTCGCCGCCCTTGGCGTCGACGGCGTACTCGTACAGGTAGTCGCCGAGGTGCAGCACCGCGTCGAGGTTCTCCTCCTCGGCGAGGTGCTTGTAGGCCGTGAAGTAGCCGTCGTGGTACGCCTGGCAGGACACGAGCGCGAAGCGCAGCGTGCCCGGGTCGGCGTCGGCGGCGGGCGCGGTGCGGGTGCGGCCGACGGGGCTGGTCCACTCGCCGACGGTGAAGCGGTAGTAGTACCGGGTGGCCGGTTCGAGGCCCTCGGGCACGACGTGCACCGCGTGGTTGAACTCCGGGTGCGCGGTGACGTCGCCGCTGGTCACGCCGCGTGTGAAGTTCTCGTCGAGGGCCAGTTCCCACGTGACGGTGACGGGTTCGACGGGCAGGCCGCTGCCCGAGACGTACGGTTCGGGTGCGAGCCGGGTCCACAGGACGACCGAGTCGGGAAGCGGATCTCCAGAGGCGACACCCAGTCTGAAGGGGTTCTTTTCGATTCTCATGGGATCGAGTGTCGTCACAGCGTGGGCGGTATTGGGAAGGTTCGTGCCGAGAGCGAGTGCGACGGCGGCACCCGTCGCGGTCACGAATCGCCGTCGCCCCAAGTGGCGGGCAGCGGCCCGCAGTTCACTGTCTGCGCTCAAAGGCTGCGTCATACATCCGAGTGCAGCGAGCGCGGTGGGCGAATCGCTGTCGGGTACGCGTCACGAACATGACCATCCGATGGCCGCGTGCCCGCGGTCGGGCATCACGTACTCTGCGCGCATGACGACAGAGGTCAACGGTTTGTTGAACGACGCGCGCTCCCCCAGGACCGCGCTGGTCACGGGCGCGGGCTCGGGCATCGGCCGCGCGGTGGCCCTGGCGCTGGCCGGGGCGGGCTGGCACGTCGCGCTGGCGGGCCGCAGGACGGGTGCGCTGGAGGAGACGGCGGGCCTGGCGGCGCGTACGGAGCGGACGGCGTCCGCGTCCTCGTCCACCTCTGTCGTACGGGCCGACGTGACCCGGCCCGACGAGGTCACCGCGCTCTTCGACGCCGTGCGCGAGCGCCACGGCCGTCTGGACCTCCTCTTCAACAACGCGGGCAGCTTCGGGCCCGCCGTGCCCGTCGACGAGCTGACGTACGAGGACTGGCGCGGCGTGGTCGACGTCAACCTCACCGGCGCCTTCCTCTGCGCCCAGGCCGCGTTCCGGACCATGAAGGAGCAGTCGCCCCAGGGCGGCCGGATCATCAACAACGGCTCGCTCTCAGCGCACGTGCCGCGCCCCCACTCCGTCGCGTACACGGCGACGAAGCACGCGCTGACCGGTCTGACCAAGTCCCTCTCCCTCGACGGGCGCCCGTACGGCATCGCCTGCGGCCAGCTCGACATCGGCAACGCCGCCACCGACATGACGGACCGCATGGGCAAGGGCATCCTCCAGGCCGACGGCACGACCGCGCCGGAACCGCTGATGGACACGGCGGACGTCGCCCGGACGGTGCTGCACATGGCGGAACTGCCACTGGGCGCGAACGTGCAGTTCGCGACGGTGATGGCGACGGCCATGCCGTACATCGGACGCGGCTAGCGCAGGTGTGGCCAGGTGCGGGGCCCGGCGAAGTCGCCGCACGACGAGGACCTGCCGCGAAAGCGCACTCGCGGAGATACAGAGCTGCGGAGGTGCCGCGCGCCCGGGACCGGCCGAAGGGTGCTCCGTCCGGCCCGGGCGGCGTGGACGGCGTGGGCTTACGGCTTGGCCGCGGGACGTGCGGACAGTTGCGGATACAGCAGGGCCGGGTCCTCGCCGAGCCGTGACTTCCACTGGGCCGTCCGCCCGTCGGCCAGCACTTCGAGGGACCCGGCCTCAAGGCCGTCCAGGGCCGCGCGGGCGATCGCGTCCGGGTCCGACTTCTCGTCCTCGATAGCGGCCATCATGTCGGTGTCGACGCTCGCCATGGCCAACGCCGTGACCTGGGTGCCCTGACCGGCGAGTTCGTACCGGATGCCGTTGGTCAGCGCCCAGGCCGCGGCCTTGGAAGCGCCGTAGCTGTTGGAGTGCTCGTACGCCATCCACGCCATGACGGACAGCACGTTCAGCACGGCACCGCCGCCATGGGCGCCCAGGACCGGCGCGAAGGCACGCACCATGCGCAGGGTGCCGAAGAAGTTGGTCTCCATCTCCAGCCGGATGTCCCGCTCCGCGCCGTCGGTGAGCCGGGCGAAGGTCGAGACCCCGGCGTTGTTGACGAGCAGTGTCGTGTCTCCGGCCGTGGCCGCGGCCCGGGCGACGGACGCGTCGTCGGTGACGTCCAGCTCCAGCGGGACGACGCCGGGAATCTCCGGAACGGTCTCAGGGCGGCGCGCTGCCGCGTAGATCTTCTTGACGCCCCTGTGCCGCAACTCGGTGACGAAGCTGTGCCCGATACCCCTGTTCGCGCCTGTGACCAGCGCGATCTCATCTCGAATGTTCACGCTCGCTACGCTAGAACCTCACGTCGACGTGAGGGTCAAGTGCGGTAAGGGAGAAAAGTGGCGATGAAGATCGGAGAGCTGGCTCAGCGGGCCGGTGTGAGCGTGCGCGCGCTGCGCTACTACGAGGAGCAGGGTTTGCTGAGCCCCGAGCGCACACCGTCGGGGCAGCGCCGCTACACCGAGGAGACCGTCGAGGTGGTGCGCCTGTTCCAGCGGTTCTACGCGGCAGGGCTCAGCAGCCGCGCCATCGCGGCACTGCTGCCCTGTGTGAACAACGGCAGCCCCAGCGCCGCACAGCGCCGCATGCTCGGCGTCGAACGCGACCGCCTCGCGGCGAGAGTCGAGGAGATGGCCCACACCCTTCACCGGCTCGACCAGCTCATCACCGCCGCCGCCACCACCGCCACCACCGCCGACCACCACAGCGGAGCGGCCCGTCACCCCCTGCCGTAGCCGCCGCGCACCCGCACCCGGAAAATGGCCCGGCTGGCCGCATACGACGAGGGGGTACGGACACCGATGAGCGAGCCGTCGCCGGTGAACTTCGGCAACTACCAGAACGACATCTACCTCAACGGCCTCGACGGGCACCTGCCGCCGTTCACCACCGACCTGACCGCGCTCGGTGCCTCCGCGCGCGAGCGGCTCGACCCCGGCGCGTTCGGCTACGTCGCCGGGGCGGCGGGCTCGGGCGCCACCCACCGCGCCAACCGCGAGGCGTTCGAGCGCCACCGCCTCGTCCCGCGCATGCTGCGCGACGCGACGGCCCGCGACCTGCGCACCCGCGTCCTGGGCACGGACATGCCAGCACCGGTGCTGCTGGCCCCGGTGGGCGTCCAGTCGATCGTGCACCCCGACGGCGAGCTGGCCACCGCGCGGGCAGCGGCCTCCCTCGGCGTCCCGATGGTGCTCTCGACGGCCTCCTCGTACACCGTCGAGCAGGTGGCCGAGGCGAACGGCCCGGACGCGCCGCGCTGGTTCCAGCTCTACTGGCCGAACGACGACGACGTCTGCCTCAGCATCCTCGACCGCGCCCGCCGCGCGGGCTTCACCACCCTCGTCGTCACTCTCGACACCTGGACCCTCGCCTGGCGGCCCCAGGACCTCGACCAGTCCTACCTCCCCTTCATCCGGGGCGTCGGCACGGCCATCCCCTTCTCCGACCCCGCCTTCCGCGCCGGGCTCGCGCAGCCGCCCGAGGAGGACCTGATCGCGGCGGTGCTGCGCTGGGTGCCGATGTTCACGGGCACGGACAGGTCGTGGGAGCGGCTGTCCTTCCTGCGGGAGCACTGGGACGGGCCGATCGCGGTCAAGGGCGTCCAGCACCCGGACGACGCACGCCGCGCCGTGGACGCGGGCATGGACGGGGTGATCGTCTCCAACCACGGTGGCCGCCAGGTCGACGGCGCCGCCGCGTCCCTCGACATGCTGCCCGAGGTGGCCGAGGCCGTCGGCGACCGTACGGAGGTGCTCTTCGACTCCGGCGTCCGCACCGGCTCCGACGTCCTCAAGGCCCTCGCCCTGGGCGCGCGGGCCGTGCTCGTCGGCCGCCCGTACGCGTACGGGCTGGCGCACGGCGGCGAGGAGGGGGTGCGGCACGTGCTGCGCAGCCTGCTCGCCGACCTGGACCTCACCCTGGGTCTTTCGGGTCACCGGACGCCGGGCGAACTGTCCCCTGACTCGCTGCGCCATCGGCCCTCCTGACCCGCTGGCCCGCCCGGGCGGCGGCCCGCCTGAGCAGCAGCCCTGCCGCCGCGGCGAGGAAGTAGATCTGGATGCCGTAGACGGCGCTGGGGACGGCCATCTCGGTGCTGTCGAGCAGGGCGGGGCTCAGCGCGATGGTGAGGGAGAGGGTGGTGTTGTGCATGCCGATCTCCATGCAGCAGGCGACGGCCTGCCGGTGCCCGGCGCTCACCAGGCGCGCCGCCGCGTAGCCCGTCGCGAGCGAGACCGCGCCGAAGACGGCGACGGCGAGGCCGACGGCGGCGAGGTAACCGCCGATGTTCTCCGCCTCCGCCGCGACGGCGCCCAGGATGATCCCCGCGACGATCACCAGCGAGACGGCCTTCACGGGGCGCTCGGCGGCATCGGCGAAGCGGGGGCGCCTGGCCCGCACGTACATGCCGGTCGCGACCGGCACCAGCACGAGCAGGAACACCTGCGCCGTCTTCTCGAACCGCAGCCCGACCGTGCCGGTGCCGGTTCCTTCGCCGCCGGGCGCGAAGTGGTCCAGCCCGAGGTTGACGACGACGGGCAGCGTGAACACGGCGAGCACCGAGTTGACGGCGGTGAGCGTGATGTTGAGGGCGACATCGCCGCCGAAGAGGTGGCTGAAGAGGTTCGCCATGGTGCCGCCGGGCGAGGCGGCGAGCAGCAGCATGCCGACGGCGAGCGCGGGCGCGAGCCCGAGGACGCTCACGAGCCCGAAGCACACGAGGGGCAGCAGCACGAGCTGGCAGGCCAGCGCGGCGACGACGGTACGCGGGTACTCCCGTACGCGCCGGAAGTCGGCGACGGTGAGGCTGAGCCCGAGCCCGAGCATCACGACGGCGAGCACGGCGGGGAGCAGGACGGTCACGAAGGGCGAGTCCACGGGGTCAGGGTGGAGGCACGGGGGTCAGGAGTCCACATCCGTGCGGGGTCGCTTCGCGCTGTGCGGTGCGCCGGTACGGGGACGCTGCGCGCTGGGCGGTTCGCCGGTACGGGGTGTGTCCGGGGGCGCCCTTGTCCGGGGCCGCGTGGCCAGGGCGGGTGGTCCTGGTCCGGGGGCCTTGTCCAGGAGCCTTGTCCGGGGCGGCCCGGCGTGGGTGATCGCGCCCGGGGCCCGCGGGTAGGATGGACGGCACGGCGGACGAGCCGGCCGGGCGGTCGCGTCGGGGTCCCAGGATCCCGCCGAGGAACGTCCGGGCTCCACAGAGCAGGATGGTGGGTAACGCCCACCCGGGGTGACCCGCGGGACAGTGCCACAGAAAACAGACCGCCGGGGCCGCGAGGCTCCCGGTAAGGGTGAAACGGTGGTGTAAGAGACCACCAGCGCCCAGGGTGACCTGGGCGGCTAGGTAAACCCCATCCGGAGCAAGGTCAAGAGGGGCCGTCGGCTGACGGCCCTGCGCGGATGTCCGAGGGCTGCTCGCCCGAGTCCGCGGGTAGACCGCACGAGGCCGGTGGCAACACCGGCCCTAGATGGATGGCCGCCTCCCCCGGCGCCGCGAGGCTCCGGGGAGACAGAACCCGGCGTACATGGCCGACTCGTCCGCCCCACCTCACGTGGTGATTCGCGCGGGGCAGCTCTCCGGGCGTCCGGGGTCACCCGATGGTTGCGGAGCCGACTCCGGGACACTGACGGTTCGTGCCCGTCTCCTGGTGGTTCGGTGCGGGCTCGCCCGGCTCCACTGACACTCCGGCCCCGCAGTAGGAGCAGTTCGAGTAGCCGCATTCGTACGGGTCGGATCGTCCGTGCATGAGCGCCTCCTGCGTGAAGAGGACTCGTCCCCCAGGTCACACCAGCAGCATGTGGATCTTCGCGCCGCTGTGGAACTCGACACCGAGTCCGGCGTTCTGGCTCTTCTCGCCATACGCGTAGACGCACGCCAGCTCCGGATGTGCGGTGCCCGCGAGCACGGCCGCGAGATACTCCGCGGTCTGCCGGTCACGGCCCCCGCCGGGCGTGGGGCGCGGCTCGACCGGAGCCGGAGGAGTGCCCTCGACCGGGGTCGCCTCGGGCTGCCCCATGTCCTCGCCAGGCGTACGGACCCGGGTGATCGCGTGCCGGACCGTCCGCCCGGCCACCGTCAGCTCGATACCGTGCGGACGCCTGGTGCCGTCCTCCCACAGCTCGGCGGACGCGATCTCGGGAGCTGCGCGGTAGGCGTCGAGAGCCATGGCCTGGAACCGGTCAATGCGCATTTATGACTCTTTCTCATGTGTCGGCGGCGCCCTCAATCTAGGGGGCGTGCGGGGGCGCATCCGGTCTCCGCAGGGACCAGGCCGCTGTGTGTCCGGGCCCCGGGCGCGGGGGCCGGGCGCCATCACCCACGTCGGGACACGGCCCCTCCCCTGGACCGCTGCCGACGGTTCTCCAAGGGACGGGCGTCTTTACGGGGTCACGGTGGTGGTGCTCAGTCGGGTAGCCGGGGCGCATTGCTGTGCCCCGGCCCCCTCAGAACCGGACGTGCGAGTCGTCCCCGCATCCGGCTCAAGCAGACCCAAGGGCTGCTCAGGATGGGTCTGCATGTGCGGCCCTCCCGTGATCTCCAGCGTGGTACTGGCGATGACAGTCGGCGTGTACAAGGCGGAGGTTGGCTCGCGTGTCCGGCCCGCCGTCCCGCCGGTGGATGAAGTGGTGTTTATGCAGCAACTTCATCGATGCCGCGAACCAGGAAGCCCATTCATGCGGACTGTCCGGCTCGTATTCGGCTCCGGAGATCAGCGCCTGTTTGCACAGGGGGCAGATCCCCCTTTGGCGGGCGGCAAGGGTGATCGACATCTTGTCGAAGGTCGACGGCAGCTTGCCTCGTTTTCGGCGGGTCGCCCAGTAGTTCGTCAGGGCAGGGTCATCGGGCGAGTTGCGCCCCTTGACCATGACGTGCCTGTCGATTCTGGTCCAGGCGAATTTGAATAGATAGAGGCCGGACTCCCGATCTCCGAATACCCATCTGTCGCGCCTGGTCGAGTTGAACCTGCCGAGGTACCGGGAGACTACCCAGGTACTCGACTTCCTCGGATGTGTATGCCTTGCCCACTTGTATGTGAGCACCCACATATAGTGGTCCAGCGCGCCGTAGACGTTGCTGGACACCACGGTCCGGTAGTACGTGGCCCATCCCTTAATGATCGGGTTGAGCCTCTTCACCACCGCTTTCGCGTTCGCGCCTCGCAGCGCGAGCATCTCCGTGCGGAGGCGTTCCCGGACCTTCATCACGGCGTGCCTGCTCGGCTTGATCAGCAGTTTTCCCCGATAGCGCCGGATACTGAATCCGAGGAAGTCGAATCCTTCTTCAAGGTGGACGATTCTCGTCTTGTCCTCGTTGAAGGAGAGACCTCTCGGACGCATCCACTGTGTCAGGTTGTCCCTGACACGCCGCGCTTCCTCTTCGCTGTGGCAGAACACCGCGAAGTCGTCCGCGTAGCGCACCGGGACAGGGCACCTCTTCGGGGTCTTTCCATTCTTGTCGACCCGATGCCCGACCGCTTCTTCCATACCGTGCAGAGCAATGTTCAGCAGTAGGGGGCTGATCACTCCGCCCTGGGGGGCTCCCTCCGGGGTCGGAGCGAATCGACCGGCCTCCATCACTCCCGCTGCCAGCCAGCCCCGGACTGCTTCCCTGGCAGGGAAGTTGCCGAGGCTTTCCAGCACGTGGTGGTGGGCAACGCGGTCGAATGCCGCCGTCAGATCCGCATCGAGGACCCACAGCCGCCGTGCCTTGTGCTGGCCGGTGACGGTGAAGATCTGCTCGATGGCGTCATGACAGCCCCGGCCTGGGCGAAAGCCGTAGCTTCGCGCCTCGAACCGGGCCTCCCATTCGGGCTCCAGCGCATTCTTGACACGGGCTTGGCGAATCCGGTCGCGGATGACTGGAATTCCCAATGGGCGCTGCTTCCCGTTTTCCTTGGGGATGTACACGCGCCGAACCGGCTGAGCTTTACCAGGAATCCGCTCCGCAGAGATCTGAGCGGCCACCCTTCCCCGTTCATGCGGGGTGAGGATGACCTCCTGGTCAATTCCTGCCGTTCGACGGCCTTGGCTCTGCTGCGTTACCCTCCTGACGCTCACCAGCGTGTTGGAGTGGGAGTACAGCATGAGCTTTTGCAGATTGCGAACCTTCTTGAGGTCGCCTTCCTGAGTTGCCGCGAATATTCGCTGCCTCAGTCGCCTTACCGACGCTTCGACCCTGGCCCAGTCGATGCTGTGCCACGCCTGTGCGTAGTCCTCCGGTCCGTTCGCCGAAATCGGCATCCAACTTGTCCTTTGGTTCGGGCTTCCTTACCGCGTCCTCCGCAGGCCCACCTGATCCGCGTGGGCTCCCTTTCGGGCCGGGCACAAGTCCCGTATCCGACGGGTTGTTTGAGGCGGTCGAGAAAGCCGCCCTGATTCCCCTGGGCTTTCGCCCTGTCGGCATTCGCTTCTCGGATCATCCTGTCCCGCTGGAGAGTTAAGCCATTGTTACCTCCGGCTTACCGGCTCCTGCCGGACTCCAACGGGGTTTCCACGTTCCGCTCCGCCAAGATGCGGCTGGGGTGGGCTCCCTCTTAACCCCGGGGCCGCGGTGTCCTCTCCCCGGCTTCGGAAGACCGGAGATCGCTTGGTGTTTCTCATCACCAGGCCCTGTAGTCGCCGATTGCAACGCCATCGACGCGACTTAGGAGGTCACGAGGCTTCATCAAGGGTTCATTTGCAGTCGGGTAGGCCGCCGGCGAGGTGCCTGCTTGTCAGGTCCTTTTCCGACGGCCCCCCGCCGAACGGTACGTGCGACTTTGATCGCATACCGCTCTCCAGTGACTACTTGAGGGGAACAACT
The DNA here is from genome assembly GCF_054782395.1 of Streptomyces daliensis. Lineage (NCBI taxonomy): Bacteria > Bacillati > Actinomycetota > Actinomycetes > Kitasatosporales > Streptomycetaceae > Streptomyces > Streptomyces daliensis. Next base: position 13,518 of record NZ_BAAGSO010000122.1, read on the forward strand.
GTGAGTCGCCCGGCATGCGTACTCTCATGGCAGGAGCGGCAGACCACGAGGGTCTTCCGTCGCCGTTTTGCCATGGTCTTTACCCATGCAGGCTTTTCTCTACGTCCTGGCTTGTTCAGGTCTGCGAGCTTGCGGATGTGGTGGACCTCCAATCTCCTGGCAGATCCGCATAGTTCGCAGCTCCCGGCAAGGAGCCTGTGGATTAGCTCATTTCCTTGTGTCGTCGCCAAGACGGGAGCCCGGTCAATGGGCTTCGCCTCTACTTTCCGCTTCAGCGGGATCCCTCCGAACCACGCGACCAGCGGTTCCTTCCCCTCGCCACGTTCAACCACTGTACGGAAACACACTCTTGGCCCTTCATCGGTCTGCATAACGGCCTTGTACTTACGGGCTGTTGCGGAAACCGTGGCACGGTGCTTTGAAGCCAGGGTTTTCAGAAGCGAGGTTTCCATGACCCACCGCAGCCTGCTGAGGCGGTAGACGTTGGAGGCCAGAAGGTAGTACTGGATCACACCTCGATACTCGGCCTGGTATTTGCTGATGATCGTGAAATCCTGATCGTTCAGCATCTGAGGCCGATGTGCGGGTTCACCCCGCCGCATGTACAAGGCGCTTCTCCGCGTGATCGCTTCCTCGGGGACACGCAGTCCGATGACACCGTTGACCGATCTCCGACCACGGGTGATTCGGTCATTGCTGTGCTGCACCACGATGTCGTAACCGAGGAAGCGGGCCCTCCCTGTTCGAGCATGGGTAATCAGAGTCTTTTCCTCGGATAGCTCCAGCTTCAGTCCCGAGCGTAGGAACTTGCCAAGGGACTCCTTGATCTCCACGGCCTCGGACTTGGGGCCGCTGAAACCGAGAAGGATATCGTCTGCGTACCGGACGTAACGCAACCTGCGGTAGTCAGGGTCATTCGGATCCTGACTGGGCAATGCGCGGCGTACCTGCGATAGCGCACGAACCGATTTCTTGTCCCCGCGTTTCCGCGCCCGTAGGAGTGCGTTCTCTGCCCTCTTGTACTCAGGGTTGGTCCTCCGTAGACGACCTCGGTTATATTGCGGTAGTAGCTGAGTTTCGACGAACTGATCGAGTCGGTCGAGGTAGATGTTGGAGAGGATGGGGCTTGCCACCCCGCCTTGTGGCGCACCGCTCAGCGTGGCGTTCCACCTCCAGTCCTCCAGATACCCCGCCGTGAGCATATTGCTCACCAGCCGAAGGAACCGGCCATCGTGGATCTTCTCGCCCAGAGTCTCGATCATGACCTGATGGTCAAGCCGATCGAAGCATTGAGTGATATCACCCTCGATAAACCAGCTCACACCCTGCCAGTTATCCGCTATCTCGCGCAGTGCGGTATGGCATCCTCGGCCGGTCCGGAATCCGTGGGAACGTTCGGAGAACTGTACATCATAGTACGCGTTAAGCAACATGCGAACTACCTCAGCCAGTAACTTATCCTACCATCCAGGCAGCCCTAACGGCCTCCGCTTCCCGTTCTGCTTGGGGATATACGTCCGCCGAACAGGAGCCCACCGATACCGCTCAGATCGAACGGCGTCGATGATGCTCTCGATCTTTTCCAAGGACATGCCATCCACGGTCTCTCCCGTGACACCCGGTGTCATCGCACCCGCATTTGAGTACAACTTCCGGTAAGCCAGCAGGTAGAGTTCTGGATTGAACAGCTGTCGATACAGTCGCTCCAGCGGCATGCCTCTTCTGCCGCGCTCACGAATAACCTCTAAGACGGTTTCGGCGTTCTGCATTACGCATCCCTCGCACGTCCGGAAGGTCCTGTCACCTGCGCCACTTTGCCCTGTGTCCGGCTTTCCCGGACTCCCCGGCAGGTCGTTAATCCTGCGACTACTATTGGCGCTCCGTCACCATGGGGCTCGCACCCTTTAGGTGATCCCGCGGTACGTCTCTGTTGTACGTCCGAGCACGACTTAGGCAACCCACTCATCTCCTTGACTGCCCTCACTGGGCATCACCCGCTCCACGGAAGTTGCATCAGCAGGCGAACGATACTGACGCATGGAGCGGCACCGATTACAGACGTCTTTCCGGTGGGCGCGGACATTCACCGATCGGAGATTAGGTTTCAAGCAATCCAGCTTTTGCCTTATCGTACGGGCCCCACAGCGCCCCGCTTCGACGTCTTCGCGCGGTCGCTGCTTTCCTGACATGCTGCTGTCCCCTTCATCTTTCGATTCCAGGTTAGTCATTGGACCCAGGAACACTCTTCCAAGTTCTTCCCGATTGAATCGGGGATACAACAGAGCGCCTCACGGCGCACTTAGCCCGTCCAGCCTTCCCCTTCACCTGTTGCCGCCCGATGGCGCGGGCCGCTCTTGGGCTTTTCGACTCGGCTTCACACCCCGCCGTTGCCAGCGACGCATGCGAGCCTGGGGACAAACCTTGGACACTGGTTTGAGGCGATCTACATCATCCTTCCTCCCTCTGGCAGATCGCCCGCTTGTGCGAAGCGACTTCGTGTCGCACTCCGAACGCCTCGGCGGGAAGATGTCCGTCACGTCCGCCTCGGCCGAAGGCGGCGGCAAGCGCGGCCGGGTCGGTGAGCTTGCCGGTACCGTCGGGGCGCTCCAGCCAGCACATGCCCTGTGCCCCGTGTTGCGGTGACGGGCACAGCAGTGGCCAGCCCCTCTCGTGGAGTGTCAGCCGGTGGAGGTCGGTGAGGTGTTCGTGTGCGTCGGGTGGGACCAGCCACCAGGCCCGTTCCGTCTCGGGGTGGGCGAGCACGGGGCCGAGCCGGGCCGTGCGGGAGAGGGGTTCCATCGCGCGGACGCTGTGCAGCAGGTCCGCCTCGGCCACCGCCCACGCGGGCGGGGCGGGGATGCGGGCCAGCTCCTCCCGCGCCCAGGCCGCGAAGACCGTGTCCGGTGCGGGTGAGCAGCGGGCGAGCCAGTGCGCACCGTCGGGTCCGGTCATGACACGTGACCGGGTGCGCGTGCGGCGGCCACTGCGGTGGCCAGCCGGGCCGAATCGTTCAGCGGTGGGACCGCGCAGAACCGTGGGGGTACGTCCCAGCGCACGGGGTGCGCGGTCGCGGTGGTGCTGCCGGGCAGGCCGATGCGGCAGCCGTCGCCCAGCGCCTGGGTGCCGGGCTCGGTCCAGGTCTCGGCCGTCCCGAGCGGTGCGAGGAAGTACCAGCGGGGCGTGGCGGAGCGGGTCGCCACGGCGATCGGACCGCACGGGCCCGCCCCGGCCTTCAGCCGCCCGGCGACGGCGCCGCCGAGGTCACCGTCGATGGCGATCGCGTCCCACCACACCCCGGCATCGACACCGGCGAGTTCATCGTCCAAGGGCAGCCAGGCGGGACGGACCCGCAGCCCCGCTGCCGGGGGCGTAACCACGTCCATGACCAGGACCGTAGGGAGCGGCATTGCGACTCGTCAGAGCGATTGCACGGGATTGCTTATCCAGGATGAGGGGTTGCCGCCGGTTGCTACGACAGACCGAGAGACGCCCTCGCGCGGGCGATCAGTCGGTGTGCCTTCGCCCCGTACACGGCGCTTGCGTCCAGGCGCTCCCACGCCTTCATGTACAGATCGACATCCTCGGGTGCATCGAGTCGCGCCTCAGCGCTGATGGTCTCTACCGATACCCGCGCGTCGTCGAAGATCCAGAATCCGTGTTTCGGGGTGATCTTCATCGCCGCCCCGAAGGGCACGATGCCGAGCGCGACGCGGTCCAGCCCGATCAGTCCCACCAACCGGTCGAGCTGGGCAGCAAGTACCTCACGCGGGCAGATGAGTGCGTGCAGCGCCCCTTCCCACAGAAGGACCCTGAACATCTTGCCTGCTTCGTACAGGACTTCCTGCCGCCGCATCCGCGCCCGTACCGCGTCATCGGTGTCGGGCGTTGTGCCGTGCAATTCCGCGTTGAGCAGCAGGAGGTGCCGGGCGTAGTCGGGGGTCTGGAAAAGCCCCGGCACGACAGTGGCTTCGTATGCCCGTACCGTGCTGGCGTTCTGGTACTCGACGACGAGCTTGTCCTGCACCGCGCGGTGGCCGGTAGCCAACTGTCTGCGCCACGAGCGTTGCTGGAGGTCCAGGGCGTAGAGCCGGGCGTGCAGATCTGCGCTCGCGTCGGATCGGCAGGTTACCTCTGCCCATGCCTCCAGGTCCGAGGGCGACGCCGTCTGCTTGCCGTTCTCCAGGCGGGACACCTTGGACGCCTGCCAGCCGAGCCGAGCCGCCAACTCCTTGCCGTTCAGACCTGCCTCGACCCGCAGTTCGCGCAAGCGCGCACCAAGGGCGAGGCGGCCCGTCTGGAAATCCGTGGTCACATCGCAGAAGTTACCGCCGTCTGGAACTCGGCAGTAGTCACGGCGTAGTGCCACGCTGCATCGCGCGCCTGGCAGGCGCGTACAACAGCGGCAGGGTCCTCGGTGACGTGGACGCCAAGGGTCACATCGTCCTCGTCGATGACGAAGGAGACCAGGATCCGCGAGTCGAACAGCCAGAAGTCCTCGTCAGGCAGGTTGAGCCGCTCGGCGTCGGACCGCCACATGTTCCGGATGTCCTCGCCTGCGGCGACGTTGCCCACGCCAGTCGCGAGCAGGAATCGCTGACCTTCCGTGGGCGGGTCGTCGACGAGGCGGACGCGCTCGAACCTCTTCCCCTCGTTGGTGCTGGCGCGGACCTGCTGATGCCACGGGCTGTCGGGGTTGAAGGTGAAGCGTTCGCCCCGCTCGAACTTCGATCGGTTCGGGCTGGTGCGGTCCGAGGCGTAGGCCCGGCGGGTCTCCAGTCGGAACGCGGTGTGGGCGAAGTCGGCGAAGTGGTGAGTGATGTCTGCGAAGGGGATCAGATCGGGCACGTGGCTTACTCCTTCGGAGCGAAGCGGGTCAGCAGGTCCCGGGGGACGCGAACGAACGTCTCCGAGGCTTTCACGTGCCGCAAGTCCACGAGATCGGCTGGGTCGGTGAGCCGGTCTCCTTGGACGATGATGTCGCCAGTCTCGGTGTCCTCGTACAAGGACGGACAGTTGCCGTTCTCAGATGTTGTGCCGATGAACCGCAGAGGCATACATCCTCCTTTGTTGCCAGACAGATCCCCTCAGCATGCGGGGGATAGCGTCCTTCCGCCGTCGGGTTGCGCGAGATTGCTCATATGTCGTGAACCTGCGGCGCAGCGCGCAACAGGCGGGCAAGCGGAGGGGCCCCGGACACGACGAAGTACCCCCGTCCTCCCGGAGGAGAACGGGGGCACGTTCGTACCGCAGCACGCTGTCGAGCCGGTCCGCGATCGTCGTGAAGTCCGTCCGCCGATTCCTCACACGTCACGCCCCCGCGTCGGCCTGGGGCTCCCACGTGTAGGGGCCGCCGCCGCGCCATTCGAAGACGGTGGGGTCCTCGAAGGCTTCCGCGGCCGGGCCGAAGCCGATGCCTTCCAGCAGTCCCATCAGGTCGTAGATGCTGAACGCGCGGCCGAGGATCTGACCGTCGGCACGTACGCGCCGTCCGCCCTCCGGGTCGGGTGGGTACACGATCACTGGTGGAGGCATGTCTCCACCGTGCAGCAGGCGCGGGCCGTCCGCATCCTGATCATGTACCCCCTGCTCAGCCCGGGTGCAGCCCCTGCCCCGAGACGTTGGCCGGATGGAGCGTCGTGGTGGTGCCGGGCCCCCGTGTGTGCCGTGACATGAATCCCCCTCGGATTCCGAAGCGCGGTCTTTCCGCTGCACTCGACGGTGCGGGGGGAAGCCGTTCGCACTCCAGACCCGACGGTTGTCCCGGACACGGGTTGCCCTGTCCGGGCTGGTCAGCGCCCTGTCCGTCTCCTGTCCCGGACAGGGGCACGGGCACGGGCACCGGTGCCGGCACCGGCACACACGTACCCCGTCAGCGTCGCTCCCCCGCCCCCGACGAGCCCGACGCCGCCCGCGCCGCGAGCCGCCGTTCGTTCGGCCACCGCACATCCCGCGCCCACCCCGCCATCTCGAAGAGCCGGATCAGCCGCGCGCTGGAGTCGATCTGGCCGCGCAGCACCCCGTGCCGCGCCGAGGTCGGGTCGGCGTGGTGGAGGTTGTGCCAGGACTCGCCCCCGGACAGCGGGGCCAGCCACCACACGTTCCCCGAGCGGTCACGGGAGCGGAAGGGGCGCGAACCGCTGATGTGGCAGATGGAGTTGATGGACCACGTGACGTGGTGGAGCAGCCCCACCCGTACCAGCCCGGCCCAGAAGAACGCCGACCACGCCGCACCCGCGTCCCACACACCGGCCCCCGCACCCGCACCCGCGCCGCCCCACAGCCCGCCCGCCACCGCGGGGGCACCGTAGGAGAGGAGGACGATCAGCGGCTGCCACTGGCCCACCCTGACCAGGTCGCGGTCCGCGAGGAGGTCGGGGACGTACTTGCGCTGGTTGGTCTTCTCGTTGTTGAAGGTCCACCCCACGTGCGCCCAGACCATGCCCTTGAGCAGCGCGCGTACGGAGGTGCCGAACCGCCAGGGCGAGTGCGGGTCGCCGGGCTGGTCCGCGTACTGGTGGTGGCGGCGGTGGTCGGCGCACCAGGTGATCGCGTCGCCCTCGACGGCCATCGTCCCGGCCACGGCGAGCGCGATCTTCAGCGGGCGTGCGGCCTTGAACGCCTTGTGCGTGAACAGCCGGTGGTAGCCGATGGTGATGCCGTGCATGGTGATCGCGTACATCACCGCGCCGATCACCAGATCGTGCCAGGTCACGCCCCAGCCCCACAGCACGGCCACGGAGACGATCACCGCGACGAAGGGGATGCCGACGAAGACGCCCACGACGACGCGGTCGGCCGTCCCCATCCGTTCGCCCCAGGCGGCGTCGGGTCCGGCCGCCGTTCCCGTCTGTGCCATGAGAGTCCTCCTCGGTCGCGACGGTGCGCGTGAGCCGGACTTTACTGACGGGTAAGCAAGGGCTCTACGTAGCCGGAGCGCAGCCGGAAGGTCCGCTTCCCTCACCCGGCTGACAAGTCGCGCCCCCGCACAGGCATCCGCCCTTGCACAGGCATCCGGCCCGGCCCGTCATCGACGGGCCGGGCCGGGCAGAGCGGGCCAGAACAGGCCAGAACAGGCCGACGGATCAGTCCCGCTGCGCGCCCGCGGGGAGCTGACGCAGAGTGACCTTGGAAGCGGTCTTCTTCTTGAAGGCCCAGTCCAGCATCTTCGTCGCGTCCGGGTAGCGGTCGGCGCTGTTGAGGATCACGCCGACGACGGTACGGCTGTCCCGCGTCGCCGCGAAGACCAGGCAGGGCCCGGCCGACGTACCGGTACCGGTCTTGATGCCGATGACGCCCTTGTACGAACCGAGCAGCTTGTTCGTGTTGTACCAGGTGTACGTCCGGCCGTTGGTGGCCTTCTCCACGCCCTTCGTGGACTTCGCCACCTTGCGGATGTTGCTGCTGCCCAGCGCGTAGCGGCCGAGCTTGGCCATGTCGCGCGGGGTCGAGTAGTTCTTCCCGCCCTTCGAGATGCCGTCGAAGGAGTCGAACTTGGTGTTCTTCATGCCGAGGTCGGCGGCCTTCTTGTTCATCTTCGAGATGAACGACTTCGTGCGGGCCGCCGTGGTGCTGCCGGTGCCGTAGGCGTCGGCCAGCGCGTACGCGGCGTCGCAGCCGGACGGCAGGAGGAGCCCGTACAGGAGCTGACGCGCGGTCAGCTTGTCGCCCGTGCGCAGATCGGCCGTGCTGGCGCCCCACTTGGCGACGTAGTCGCGGTACGCCTTCTTCACGGTGATCTTGCGGTCGAGGTTCGCGTTCTTGGTGCTGACGACGACCGCGGCCGTCATGATCTTGGTGGTGCTGGCCATCTGGCGCTTGGTGTCGGCGCCCTTGCTCCACAGCGTCTTGTTGGCGCCGCTGTCCAGCAGGAAGGCGCCCTTGGCCTTGATGCCGGACGGGCCCGACGCCGCGTGGGCCGGAGCCGCCAGCGGCCCCGCCGCCAGCACAGCCCCCGCCGTCATCGCGACCGCGCCCGCCCTGCGGGCCCCCTTGGATATGACTCTCACTCAGTGCTCCGTGTTGTTTCGCTGGAACGACAGAAATGCGTTCAGGAGACCGTGCGGCGATGGGAATGGTTGTACGGCCCCGGTAAAGGATTTCGTAAAGCGGCAACCTCCCCGTCCGCCACCCCGTCCTCGTGACTGCCGGACCGGCCACACGCAGGGCAACACAGCACCGCAGTAACACTGCACCACAAAGGGGACACCAGGGATGAATCAGGCACCGCTGCCGGGACGCCGCTCGCTTCTGCGGCTGGGCGCCGGACTCACGGTGGCGGGCCTCGCCACGGGCACGGGCACGGGCACAGGGTGGGCGGCCACTCGGTCAAGCGCACGTTCCGGTTCCACGGCCACGGCGTGGAACGCGCTGGCCCACGGCCTGGACGGCACCCTCGTACGCCCCGGCGACCACGACTACGCCACGGCCCGCCTGCTGTTCAACCCCCGCTTCGACGCGGCCCGCCCCTCCGGCGTCGCCTACTGCGCGACGTCCCAGGACGTGCGCGAGTGCCTCGCCTTCGCCCGCCGCCACGGCATACCCGTGGCGATACGCAGCGGCGGCCACTCCTACGCGGGCTGGTCCACAGGCAAGGGCCTGGTCGTCGACGTGCAGCGGATGGCGTCGGTCAAGGCGTCGGGCGGGACGGCGACCGTCGGCGCGGGGGCCAAGCTCATCGACGTGTACGACAGGCTGACGGCGCGCGGACGCACCATACCGGCCGGTTCCTGCCCCACCGTCGGCGTCTCCGGGCTCACGCTCGGCGGCGGCGTCGGCGTCGTGGCCCGCGCCTACGGGCTGACGTCCGACAGCCTCACCGGGGCGCGCGTCGTCACCGCCGACGGGAAGATCCGCGACGTCTCGGCGGAGCCCGGCGCCGACCCCGACCTCTTCTGGGCCCTGCGCGGCGCGGGCAACGCCAACTTCGGCGTGGTCACCTCGCTACGCTTCCGTACGCACGAGGCACCGTCCTGCACCACGTTCTTCCTCGGCTGGCCCTGGTCGCGGGCCGCAGCCGTGCTGCGCGAGTGGCAGCGCTGGGCACCGGAAGCGCCCGACGAGATCTGGGCCAACCTCCACCTCTCGGCCCCCGCGGGCGGGCGCCCGGGGCGGGTGAGCGTGGGCGGGCTGACGCTGGGCGGCCGTAGGGACATCGAGAACCGCCTCGACCGCCTCGCCGACCGGATGGGCGCCCCGGCCGCCTCCCTCTCCGTGCGCACGCGCCCGTTCATGGACGCGATGAAGGTGATGGGCGGCGTCTCCGGCTGGTCCCTCGCCCAGGCGCACCAGCGCGGCACCCTGCCCGGACGCACCGCGCGGGGCAAGGTGGCGCGCGAGTCGTACGCGGCGCGCTCCGACTTCTACACCCACCGCATCCCGGCCGCCGGGATCAAGGCCCTGCTCAAGCGGGTCGAGGGCCTGGCCAGGCTGACGGGCGGCGGCGCGGGGAGCGTCGCCTTCGACGCGCTCGGCGGCGCGGTCAACAGGGTGGACCCGTCAGCCACGGCCTTCGTGCACCGCGACGCGCTGTTCCTCGCGCAGTACCTCGTCTCCTGGCCCGACGCGGCCTCCTCCGCGACCGTAGCCCGGCACCGCGGCTGGCTCGACGGCACCCACGAGGCGATGCGCCCCTGGGCGAGCGGCCAGGCGTACCAGAACTACGCGGACCCCTCCCTCAAGAACTGGCGCTCCGCCTACTACGGCGCGAACGCGGCCCGCCTCGCGAAGGTGAAATCCGCCTACGACCCGGACCGGCTCTTCACCTATCCGCAAGCCGTCTGACGGTGCGCGCGGGGGCGCCCGTAGGCTGCGGGTACCGTCCGCCGAAGTGCCGATCAAGGAGACCGACCGTGCTCGTGCTGTTGCCGCCGTCCGAGGGAAAGGCCACGGGAGGAAGGGGGCGCCCCCTGGACCTGGGGGAGCTGTCACTGCCCGGGCTGACCGGGGCGCGGGAGACGGTGCTGGACGAGCTGGTCACCCTGTGCTCCGGCGACGAGGAGAAGGCCCGCGAGGTGCTGGGTCTGAGCGAGGGGTTGCGGGACGAGGTCGCCAAGAACGCCGGGCTCCGGGAGGCACCGGCACGCCCGGCGGGCGAGATCTACACGGGCGTCCTCTACGACGCGCTCGGCCTCGCGACCCTGAGCCCGGCGGCGAAGAAGCGCGCGGCGCGCTCGCTACTGGTCTTCTCCGGGCTGTGGGGCGCGGTCGGCGTCAAGGACCGCATCCCCTCCTACCGCTGCTCGGGCGGCGTGAAGCTCCCTGGCCTGGGCGCCCTCGGCGCGTACTGGCGCGGCCCGCTGGAGTCCGTGCTGCCCGACGTGGCGGGCAGCGGGCTCGTGCTGGACCTGCGCTCGACTGCGTACGCGGCCATGTGGAAGCCGAAGGGCGAGGTCGCCGGGCGCACGGCGACGGTGCGGGTGCTCCAGTCGAAGACGGTGGACGGGGTCGAGAAGCGGTCCGTCGTCAGCCACTTCAACAAGGCGACCAAGGGCCGCATCGTCCGGGCCCTCCTGGAGGCGGGCGCCGACCCCGCCTCCCCCGCCGAACTGGCCGACGCGCTACGGGACCTGGGCCACACCGTCGAGTCCGCGTCCCCCGCGAAGGCGGGACGGCCGACCGGGCTCGACGTGATCGTCACGGAGCTGTAGGCGCGAGCGGGACGTCCGGGCGTCCACCCCAGCTCGACGTTGCATCGTGCGCAACGATCGTTGCAATGCATGCCCCCTCGGGGCAGACTGAGCGCATGACCTCCGTATCCGTGCTCGATCTCGCTCCCGTCATCCCCGTCGTCGTGATCGACGACGCCGCCGACGCCGTGCCGCTCGCGCGAGCGCTGGTCGCAGGCGGGCTGCCCGCGATCGAGGTGACGCTGCGGACCGAGGCAGCGCCGCGCGCGATCGAGGCCATCGCGGCCGAGGTGCCGGAGGCCGTCGTCGGCGCCGGGACCGTGATCACGCCGGAGCAGGTGCGCACGGCCGTGGAGGCGGGCTCGCGCTTCCTCGTCAGCCCCGGCTGGACGGACACGCTGCTGGAGGCGATGCGTGGCTCGGGCGTCCCGTTCCTGCCGGGGGTCTCCACGACGTCGGAGGTCGTGGCGCTGCTGGAGCGCGGCGTGACGGAGATGAAGTTCTTCCCGGCCGAGGCCGCCGGCGGCACCGCCTACCTCAAGTCGCTCTCCTCGCCCCTCCCCCGCGCCCGCTTCTGCCCCACGGGCGGGGTGGACGCGGCGAAGGCGGCCGAGTATCTGCGGCTGCCCAACGTCGGCTGCGTGGGCGGCACTTGGATGCTTCCGGCGGAGGCGCTGGACACGAAGGACTGGGACCGCGTCCAGCGCCTCGCCGCCGAGGCCGCCGCACTGCGCGACTGACCCCGGCGGCACGAGCTCCGAGCTCCGACGGTCAGCGCGCGCCGCCCGCCGCCTCGGCACGCGGCTCGCCGCCCCCGCCCCCGCCCTCACCCTCGCCTCCGACCGCACGTGCGCGCTCGCGTGCCCTGCGGGCCAGCACGGCGATGGAGCCGAGCGCGATCACCGCGAGGACCATGATGTAGCCGGAGACGGCCATCGACGTCCCGCTCACCTCCAGCAGCAGCACCATGAGGAACGGCGCGAGACCGCCGCCGACGACCGCGCTGATCTGGTAGCCGAGCGAAGCGCCCGTATAACGCATCTCGGCCGTGAACAGCTCGGCGAACAGGGCCGCTTGGGGCCCGTACATGATGCTGAGGAAGCAGCTCGTGACGAAGGTGCCCACCGCCAGCAGCCACAGTGACGTGGTGTCGATGAGCAGGAACATGGGCACGGCCCACACCAGGAGGCCGACCGCGCCCGCCGCGTAGACGGGCAGGCGTCCCACGCGGTCGGAGAACGCGGCGGCGGCCGGGATCAGGGCGAACTGCGTCAGGCTGACGAGCAGCGAGACCATCAGCACCGAGCCGCGCTCCATGTCGAGTTCGCGGGTCGTGTAGTCCAGCACGCCGGTGATGAGGATGTAGAACGTCGCGGTGTTGACGGCGAAGGAGCCGCCCGCGAGGAAGACGGTGCCGAGGTGGCCGCCGAGTATCGCGCGCAGCGGCGAACGCCGCTCCCCCGCACCCTCACCCGCCTCGTCCCCTCCAGCGGCGCCCTTCTCCCGCCGCTCCCGCTCCGCGAGTTCGCGCTCGGCGGCGCGGAACTCGGGCGTCTCCTCGACCCGGTGGTGGATGTACCAGGCGAGGCCGAGCACCAGGACGCCGACGGCGAACGGGATGCGCCAGCCCCACGAGGTGAACGCGTCGCCGCCCGTGAGCCCTTCGGCGAGGAGGAAGGCGACGTTGGCGGTCACCACGCCGATGGGGACGCCGAGTTGGACGAGGCTCCCGTACAGCCCGCGCTTCCCCTCGGGCGCGTACTCCGTCGCCATGAGCATCGCGCCGCCCCACTGGGCGCCGACGGCGAGCCCTTGCACGATGCGCAGGACGACCAGCAGCACGGGCGCGGCCAGGCCGATCGTGCCGTAGGAGGGGAGCAGGCCGATGGCGAGGGTGGCCAGGCCCATGGTGGTCAGCGCGAGCACCAGCATCGGCTTGCGCCCGCGCTTGTCGCCGAGGTGGCCCGCGATGACGCCGCCGATGGGGCGGGCGAGGAAGCCGACGGCGAACGTGGCGAACGCCGCCAGCACGCCCGCGACGGGGCTGCTGGAGGGGAAGAACTCGTCGCCGAGCACGAGGGCGGCGGCGATGCCGAAGATGAAGTAGTCGTACCACTCGACGGCGGATGCCGCCGCCGCTGCGAGCGCGACCTTGCGACGGTTGCCGCCCGGCGTCGTGGAGGGGGCGGGGGACGCGGATGCTGCTGGCATGTCCATGACTGCACGCTCCGATGAGTGCGGCTCAGGAGGACGACAGGACAACGAGATGGTGGGTGGCGCCGTGAATTCCGGTGAACGTACCGACCAGACGGTAGGGGGTCAACGGTTTTGACCGCCCGCCTTTGGGGGCGCCTGGGGGCGCGCACGACGAAGGCCCCGGCCCGCCCGTGAGGGGCGCGGAACCGGGGCCATGGAGCGGCGCACAGGCGGAAGCCGTCAGCTCAGCGGGTCAACCTGTCACCTCGGCCACAGCAGCCACCGCGGTCACCTCAGATGACCGGTGTCGTTCAGAAGACGCAGCGAGGCGTTGCCGTCCGCGTAGTAGGCGACGGCCGAGAGCGAGGCGGCGGACAGCTCCATCCGGAACAGCGACTCGGGCGGTGCTCCCAGCGCCAGCCGCACCAGCGTCTTGACGGGGGTGACGTGCGTGACCAGCAGGACCTTCTTGCCCGGGTAGCGGGCCAGCAGCTTGTCGCGCGCGAGGGTGACGCGGCGCGCGACGGCCGTGAAGCTCTCGCCGCCACCGGCCGGCTCGGCGTCGGGCGAGGCGAGCCACGCCTCCAGCTCGTCCGGGTAGCGCTCGCGCACCTCGCCGAACGTCAGGCCCTCCCAGGCACCGAAGTCGGTCTCGCGCAGGCCCTCGTCCGTACGGACCTCCAGGCCGAGCCGCTCCGCGATCGTCCCCGCCGTCTCCTGGCAGCGGCGCAGCGGCGAGCTGACGATGGCCTGCACCGTGCCGCGCGCGCCCAGCGACTCGGCGACCGCCCTGGCCTGGCGCTTTCCCACGGCCGACAGCTCGGGGTCGCTCCCTCCGCTCCCGGAGAAGCGCTTCTCCGGGGTGAGCACGGTCTCGCCGTGCCTGAGCAGCACGAAGGTGGTGGGCGTGCCCAGGTCCGGGCCCCAGCCGCCGCGCGCGGGCGGAGTGACGGCGTAAGCGGAGGAGTCCCCCTCGACGGCACCCGCACCGGACGTACCAGCGACCGTCTCCGGCTCCGTCCCCGCCTCCAGCTCGGCGGTGGACGCGCCGGGCGACCACTGCTCGCCCCGCTTACCCGCGTCCATCGCCTCGTTCGCGAGCCGGTCGGCGTGCTTGTTCTTGGCGCGCGGGATCCACTCGTACGACACGGCCCCGGCAGGGAAGATCCCCTTCGCCTCCTCGGCGAGCGGCTTCATGTCCGGGTGCTTGATCTTCCAGCGGCCCGACATCTGCTCCACGACGAGCTTGGAGTCCATGCGCACCAGCACGTCGGCGTCCGGGTCCAGCTCGTACGCGGCACGCAGCCCGGCGACCAGGCCGCGGTACTCGGCGACGTTGTTCGTCGCCACACCGATGTACTCGGCGGCCTCCCGCAGCGTCTCGCCCGTCGCCGCGTCCTTGACGACGGACCCGTAACCGGCGGGCCCCGGGTTGCCGCGCGAGCCCCCGTCGGCCTCGACGAGGAAGGAGCGAGCGCCCATCAGAGGCCGGACTCCGGCGTACGGACCAGGATGCGGCGGCAGTTCTCGCAGCGCACGACCTCCTCGGCCGCCGCGGCGCGTACCTCGTTCATCTCGGTGATGTTCAGCTCCAGCTGGCAGCCCTCGCAGCGGCGCTGGTACAGCCGGGCCGCGCCGACGCCGCCCTGCTGCTCGCGGATCTTCTCGTACAGCTTCAGCAGCTCGGCGGGGACGGAGCCCGCGACGATCTCGCGCTCCTTCTTCACCGTCGCCACCTCGGTGTCGATGGTCTCCAGCGCGGCGTCACGGCGGCCCGTCGCGTCCTCGGTCTTCGCCTGCACGGACTCGACACGCCGCGCCAGCTCCCCGGCCCGCTCCTGCGCGGACTCGCGGCGCTCCATGACCTCCAGGACCACGTCCTCCAGGTCGCCCTGGCGCTTGGCCAGCGAGGCGATCTCGCTCTGGAGGCTCTCCAGGTCCTTCGGGTTGGTGACCAGGCCCGAGTCGAGCCGCTTCTGGTCCCGGGAGGCGCGCTGACGCACCTGGTCGACGTCCTGCTCCGCCTTCGTCTGCTCGCGGGCGGTGTCGCTCTCCTCGGTCTGCGCGGCGACGAGCAGATCGCGGAGCTGGGTGAGGTCACCCTCCAGCGTCTGGATCTCCTCGTGCTCGGGCAGGTTCTTGCGCTTGTGCGCGAGCTGCGTCAGGCGCGTGTCGAGCGCCTGGACATCGAGAAGGCGGATCTGATCGGCGGGCGCGGCGTTCAGTTGGGGGCTCCCGTGGTGAGGTTGGGGACGTCGGAAGAGGTGCCCCAGGAGGACGCCGCGTGGGCGGTCCAGGGGTCGGTGACCGTACGGGAGACATGCGTGCGCAGGCCCCAGCCGTGCCGGTCGGAGAGCGCGTCGAGCTGGGCCGCCGCCTGCTCGCACCACGGCCACTCCGTGGCGAAGTGGGCGGCGTCGAGCAGGGCCAGCGGCGAGTTCTCGCGGGCCTCTGAGGCGGGGTGGTGGCGCAGGTCAGCGGTCACGTACGCGTCCACGCCCGCGGCGCGCACCTCGTCGAAGAGGCCGTCGCCCGAGCCGCCGCTGACCGCGACCGTACGGATGAGCGCGTCCTTGTCGCCCGCGACACGAATGCCCTGCGCCGTCGCGGGCAGCCGCCTGGCCACCCGCTCGGCGAACTCCGCGAGCGGCACGGGGTGGTCCAGCTCACAGACCCGGCCGAGCCCGCGGCGCCCCTTCGGATCGGTGCTGTCCGGCACCAGCGGGCGCACGATGCGCAGGTCGAGCGCGCCCGCGAGGGCGTCGGAGACGCCGGGGTCGGCGATGTCGGCGTTCGTGTGGGCCACGTGCAGGGCGACACCGCCCTTGATGAGGGTGTGCACGACACGGCCCTTGAAGGTGTCGGTGGCGACCGTCGTCGTACCGCGCAGATACAGGGGGTGGTGCGTGACGAGAAGCTCGGCGCCGAGTGTGACGGCTTCGTCGGCGATCTCCTGGACGGGGTCCACGGCGAAGAGGACGCGCGTCACCTGGGTCTCGTCCGCGGCGACATCGCCGCAGACGGTGCCGACCGCGTCCCACGGTTCCGCGCCGGCGCGCGGCCATAGCGTGTCGAGGGCATCGATGACATCGGAGAGAGCGGGCACGCAAGAAAGGCTACCTTCCGCCCTGACCCCCTGTTTCTCCCCCGCCCCACTTCCCGGGAAGCCCCCGTTTCCCCTTTCCGGGGGCGGGTGCGTGTTGGGGTTTCGTTGCGCGGGTGCGGGTGGGTGGCTGCGGCGCGGCGTGTGGTCCCGGTTGTTCGCGGCTGGCGCCGCGTGATTCCTGGTGCCCGACGGTGGCCGTGTGCGGTACGTGTTCTACGGTGCCCGGTGCCGCGCCGGGTGGGCTGAGCCCGGCCACATCCCCGGCGCGGGACCTACGGTCCCCACTCCCCGGGCCAACCGTCCCGCGCAACACCCCCTTCACAGGGTGCGTAGCCCGGTGCCCCTTGGGGTCTCGTTCGCGACTGCGGGCCGGTGGCACGGGTTGTGCCCACCCGTTCCGCCATGCGGAACGCCTGCCCACAACAATGGTGGCTGGGCCCCTCCGGCACGGTGCCGGTCCACAGCATGGGGACAAGCGGAGGGGGCACCGGCCTGAGGTTGGCCACCGGGTGGGAGGGGACGCGGTGGGGTGTCCCCGCAGGTCGAGAAAGTCACCGGCCGAGAGGTGACAACGAGACCTTCACGCCGAGGAGACACCCCGGCGCGGCGCCGACCCCCACCACACAGCAACCCGACACGGCCACCGGCACAAGCCAAGAAACACGCGGCGCCAGCCGCACCGCACCGCAACCACACGCCGCGCCCACCCACGCAGCCGCACCCGAAAACGGCGGCGACCCCCACAAACCCAGCGCGGGACCCTACGGCACCCACCACACAGGCCAACCGTCCCGCGCAACACCCCCGACGAACAGGGCAACCCCGTTTCCTTCCGCAGCCCCGCGAAGGGGCCCCGCATAGCGCCGCGCCCCACGCCCCGCGAACGGGCAAACCTCCACCCGTACGCGTGAAGCGGCTCAACACGCGTTGTTCGCCCGGACGTACGACGCATAGCTTCGCCACTGGAGGTGATCGACCCATGACTGCCTGTGCCCTCGAAGCCGCCCCGGGCGACGGAGAAGACGCCAGAGCCACACCCGCACCGGCCCACACCAGTTTCACCGCCGCCGCCGACGGCTCCTACGCGGCGCGCCTCACCACCTCGGCCGACACGAACAACTCGTACCCGGAACGCTGGACCCTCGACGGCCCCGAGCCCTACGCCGTCCCCCTGCCAGGCCGCCAGCCGGAGGAGCCGGACGCCCAGGTGCTCCCCCTCGCCGACGGGCGCGTGCTCATCGCGCGCCCCACCGCGGAGCGCCATCTGCTCGCGCTGCTCTACCCGACAGGCCCCGGCACGGGCGAACTCCCCCTGGGCTCCGTCGAGTCGGGGCGGCTCACCCTGCTGCCCCCCGCACCCTGCGGCCGTCGCGCCTACGCACTCGTCCCCGCACCCGACGGCCGCTCCACGGGCGTCTGGCTGATCGCGGGCGGCCTCGCCGGACGCCCCGAGCGGGTCGCGGACGTGCCGGGGCACTGCGCGGGCGGCGCCTGGCTGGACCGCGCGGGCCGGCTGCTCGCGCTGGACCGTACGCAGGGCGCGGTCACCAAGACCGTCGCCGTCGATCTCGGCGCGCACGGCGCCGTCACCCCGCTGCTCCAGATCACGGAGGACAGCCAGGACCGGCTGCTGCTGGCCGACCCGGACAGCGGCCTGCTCCTGCTGCGGTCCGACGCGCCGGGGCACGATCGCCTCGGCTGGGGCGTGCTGGGCAGTCATCGCCCCGTCCGCTTCCCCGAGGTGCTGCACCCGCAGGGCGTGCGGCTGACCCCGTTCGCCGTGCAGCCACGTCAGGTGCTGCTGCCGGAGAGCTGCGCGGTGGCGCTGCGCGTGGACGGGCCCAACGGCACATGGCTGGCCACGTGGCGGCCCTCGCTGCGGAGGCTGCGCCAGTTCGCGGCGCCCGACGGCTGGCTGACGGGCCACGGCATGTGCACGGAGGACGGCGAACTGCGGCTCCCGTACTCGACGCCCGTCAACCCGTGCGGGCTGGCCCGGCTGCGGGTCCCCGAGCCGGAGGCCGACGAGAGGCCGCCGGCTCTGATGCGCGCGGGTGCGACGCCGCGCCGCGCGGGGAAAGCGGAGGGCGCCGAGGAGACGGCCGAGGAGACGGAGGTCTCATTCTCCGTACGGGATGTCACGCCCCTGCAACAACAGGATTCGGGCGCGGACGCGGGGGAATGCGGAAACCCCGCAGCGAGGCCCGAGGCGTACAAACCCGTACCGCTCCAGCAGGCTCCGCTCACCACCCGGACGGCGTGAGGGAAGATCCGTATCCTCGTTAAACTCTGGCCGGGTACGACGGCAGCAAAGAGATCCACGGAGTTACTTCGCAATGTCCGAGACCCAGACCGGCGCGCCCACCGAGCGGAATTCGGGGCGCGGCAAGCACAGAGGGCCAGCCGCAGGCTCGGAGGAGAGCCGACTGCCCGCGCAGGGCCGCCACCGCCGTCCTGCACAGGACGGTGACCAGCAGGCGGACGGCGTCGCCGCGCAGGCACAGGCGCAGGCGCAGGCACAGGCCAGGACCGATACGGCGGCCTGACGTACGCGCGGGCACCTGAACGCGGCGCGCCTTCCAGCACGCTCCGGAGGACTTACGCGCTTTCGGGGATTCAGTCCTTTTTGAGGGCGAGCACCTCACCCGCGGCGAAGGTCTCGTGCGGCTGCCGGTCGGCGAAATACGGAGTCAGCAGTTCGTCCAGTTCCGCGAAGGTGAATACGTCCTTTGCGGTGTCGAACTTCGCCGCCACCCGCGGACGTTCGAGCAGCGCGACCATGCCGCCGTGCACGACGAGCAACTGCCCGTTGACCTTCGCCGCGGCGGGAGAGGCGAGATATCCGACGAGCGGCGCGACATGTTCCGGGGCGAGCGGGTCGAGCCCTGCCTCGGGCACCTCGAAGCCCTGGAACACGTCCTCCGTCATGCGGGTGCGGGCGCGCGGGCAGATCGCGTTGGCCGTCACGCCGTACTTGGCGAGCGCGGAAGCGGTGGACGTCGTCAGGCCGACGATCCCGCCCTTCGCCGCCGCGTAGTTGGGCTGGCCCGCCGAGCCCGCGACGAACGCCTCCGACGAGGTGTTGACGATCCGCCCGTAGACGGGCCCGCCCGCCGCCTTCGACCGCTCCCGCCAGTGCGCGGCGGCGAAGTGGGTCGTGTTGAAGTGGCCCTTCAGATGGACGCGGATGACCGAGTCCCACTCGTCCTCGCTCATCGAGAAGACCATCCTGTCGCGCAGGATGCCCGCGTTGTTGACCAGGATGTCGAGCGCGCCGTAGGTGTCGACGGCCAACTGGACCAGTTCCCCGGCCTGTGCGAAGTCCGCCACGTCGCCCAGGTGCGCGACGGCCTGGCCGCCCGCTGCCCTGATCTCGGCGACGACGTCCTCGGCGGGCGCGGCCGAGGCGGTTCCCGAGCCGTCGCGGCCCGGCTGTCCGTAGTCGTTGACGACGACGTTCGCGCCCAGCTTCGCCAGCTCCAGCGCCTCTGCCCGCCCGAGCCCGCGGCCCGCGCCGGTGACGATGGCGGTCTTCCCCTGCACACTCATATCCCGGGTCTCCTCCGAAGGCTCGTGGGCTCATGACGTGACGCGGATGCCTGAGGCGTGAGGCGTGACGCGGCGGCTGCTCAGAACGAGATGCAGGTGCGCAGCGCCTCGCCCGTACGCATCTGCGTGATCGCCTCGTTGATGTCCTCGAAGCGCACCCGGTGGGTGATCAGCCCCTCCAGGTCGATGCGGCCCGCGCGCCAGAGCGAGATGGCGCGCTCGTAGGAGCGGAGCACGTCCCCGCCGCCGTAGAGGGAGGGCAGGATGCGCTTCTCGTCGAAGAACAGCTCGAACATGTTGATCTGGAGGAAGTCGTCGGCAGCGCCCGCGCCGACCACGCAGAGGGTGCCGCCGCGCCGTGTCGTCTCGTACGCGGTGCGCGCGGTCGCCGACTTGCCGACCACCTCGAAGACGTAGTCGAAGCCCTCGTCGCCCGTGATCCGGCTCTTGGCACCGGCCAGTTCCCCGGGCTCGACGGCCTCCGTCGCGCCGAAGCGCAGTGCCGCCTCGCGCCGCGACGCGACGGGGTCGACGGCGACGATCTGCGCGGCTCCGCAGGCGCGGGCGCCCTGGATGGCGCTGATGCCGACGCCGCCGCAGCCGACCACGGCCACGGACGAACCGGCCTCCACCCGGGCCGTGTTGATGGCCGCGCCCAGCCCCGTGGTGACGCCGCAGCCGATGAGGGCCGCGACCTCGTAGGGCAGGTCGTCGGGCACAGGGACCGCGCAGGCCGCGTCCACGACGACCTCCTCGGCGAAGGTGCCCGTGCCCGCGAAGCCGAACACGTCGCCGCCGGGGCGACGGAAGTTGGGCACCCCCGCGTTCATGAACCCGGCGAGGCACAGGTGCGGCTGGCCCCTGCGGCAGGAGGGGCAGGCGTTGCAGGCGGGCAGCCAGCTGACCAGCACCCGGTCCCCTGCGCTGAGCGTGGTCACCCCCTCCCCCACCTCGACGACCTCGCCCGCGCCCTCGTGCCCGGGGACGAAGGGGGCTGGCTGCGGCAGCACCCCGCTCATCGCGGAGAGGTCGGAGTGGCACAGCCCGGTGGCCTTGATGCGGAGCTTGACCTTGCCGGGGCCGAAGCCCACCGCCTCGACGTCGTCGAGGACTTCCAGCTTGTCCTGGCCTGTCTCGTGCAGTACGGCTGCGCGCACGGGGCGGCTCCTTTCGCGCGTGTGTGGTGCGGACGAAGGAATGGCGGGTGTGCTGCGTGCGAGTGCGGGGTGCTGCGTGTGCGGGTGCGGGTTCGGGCGGGGTGCTGCGGGTGTGGATACGGGTGCTACGCGTACGTGACGACCGCGTCGGCCAGCACCGGCGCCTCGTCCCGCTCGACCGCGCCGACGGTCAACTGGACGCGGCCCTCCTCCCCCTCAGCGCCGCCCTCCCACATCCGCACCCGGAGCGTCTCGCCGGGGTGGACGATCCCGGCGAAGCGCGCGGCGAAGCTCCTGACCCGGCTCACGTCGCCGCCGAGCACGGTGTCGACGACGGCCTTGAGCGTCATCCCGTACGAGCACAGCCCGTGCAGGATGGGCCGCTCGAAGCCCGCGAGGGCGGCGAACTCGGGGTCGGCGTGCAGCGGGTTCCAGTCGCCCGAGAGCCGGTAGAGGAGCGCCTGGTCCTCGCGCACCGGGCGGTCCACGACGTGGTCAGGGGCACCCTCGGGTGCCTCCAGGCGCTGGGAGGGGCCGCGTTCGCCGCCGAAGCCGCCCTCGCCGCGTACGAAGATCTGGGACTCGGACGTCCACAGCGGGCCCTCCTCGTCGGCCGCCTCGGTACGCAGGACGATGACGGCTGCCTTGCCCTTGTCGTAGACGGCGGCGACGCGCGCCGTGAGCACGGCCTCGCCGCTGATCGGGATGGCCCGGTGCGTCTCGACGCGCTGCGAGCCGTGCAGCACGGCGGCGAGGTCCACCTCGATGCCGGGGGCCGCCATCCCGCCCATGACGCCCATGCCGGCGCCCGCGACGGTGGCGAAGCTGGGCAGGACGTGCAGCTTGCTCTCCAGCGTGTAGCGCAGTTCGGCGGGGTCGGTCGCGGGCACGCCCGCGCCGAGGCCCAGGTGGTAGAGCTGGACGTCCTTGTGGTCCCAGGAGATCTCGGTCCTGCGCGGCTCGGCCGCGACGGCCTTCTCTGCGTCGATGGGCATGGGGCTTCGGCTCCTCGGGTCCTCGGCTCCTGACGGGCGGGTGCTGCGTGGCTGCGGTGCTGTGCTGGTGCGTGGCGTGACGAAGACCCCGGCACGGCCGTCCGCACCGTCGGCCGTGCCGGGGTCGCTCCGGATCGGCCGAACGGCACCGGAACAAGAACACGTTCTAACCGATGGCCTCCTGTATAACGCACGGTCCTGGACTTGGGAACCCCCTGACGCCGCGTCAGACATGTGCCCGCGACGTGCCCGTAGCGCGCGGGAAGCACCCCGCGGGCCGCCTCAAGTCCGCAGGTACGAGGCCCCGTTGACGTCCAGCACCGTGCCGCTGCTCCACTCGGCCGCCGGTGAGGCCAGCCAGAGCACCGCTTCGGCGATCTCCTCGGCGCTCGCGACGCGCCCGTACGGGCTCTGCGCGCGGATCGCCTCGCCCTCGGCCCCTGTGAGCCGGTGCGCGACCCGCTCCGTCGCGAAGAAGCCCGGCGCGACGGAGGCCACCGCGATGCGGTGCGGCGCCAGCGCGACGGCCAGCGACTGGCCCAGCGCGTGTACGGCCGCCTTCGTCGCGCCGTAGGCGGGGTGGTCGGGCTCGCCGCGGAACGCGCCGCGCGAGCCGATGTTGACGATGCGCCCGCCCCGGCCTGCCTCGGTCATGTGGTGGGCCGCGCGGTGGCTGAGCCAGGCGGTGCCCAGGAGGTTGACGGCTGTGTGCTGCTGCCAGGCCGCCGTCCACTCCTCGTACGAGGAACGGGCGGGCGGATGCGGGGTGTTGACGGCGGCGTTGTTGACCAGCACGTCGAGGCCGCCCAGCTCCCGCGCCGCGTCGTCCACCAGGCGCGCGGCCTGCGCGGGGTCGGCGATGTCGGCGCCGAGGAGGGTGTGGCCCGCGCCTTCGAGCCCGGCGAGGGTCTCCTCGGCCTCCGCGCGGCGCGTGCCGTAGTGGACGGCGACGCGGTCGCCGTTGCGGGCGAACGCGCTGGCCAGCGCCCGGCCGAGCCCGCGCGAGGCGCCGCTGACCAGGACGCGGCGGCCGGTCGCGGGAAAGAGGGCGGGTCCGGAATCGTGGGCGGGGCCGCCCGGGGTGACCTGCGCTTCGGCTTCGGACGGCACGGGGTCATCGGCTGGTGGCATCCGCGGCTTCCCGTTCCCCTTCTTCGTCGTCTCCGGCCTTTTTGGCCGCTTCTGCTTGCTGCTGCCCGTGCGGCCCGGCTCCGTCGCGCTTGTCGTGTCCGTCGCGTCCGCGGGGCAGGGCGAGGATCATGAATACCACGCAGGCGAAGAGGATCCCCGCACCCGTGAGGAACGCCAGCCCGTAGCCGGAGGCGAGGGTGCCCGGGCTCTCGCCCGAGCCGTGGCCCCCATGGTCGATGCGGGAGGCCGCGACCGTCGAGAGCACGGCGAGGCCCAGCGCGCCGCCCATGGTCCGCGAGGTGTTGACCAGGCCCGAGACGAGCCCCGCGTCGCGCGCGGCGGCGCCCTCGGTGGCCACGGAGGCGAGCGGCGTCGCCAGGAACCCGGCGCCGAGCGCGATCAGCACACCGGGGCCGCACACCGTCTCCAGATAGCCGCCGCCCGCGTGCATGCCGCTCTGCCACACATAGCCCACGCACCCGAGCGCGGCGCCTCCCACGGCGACGCTCCTGCTGCCGACGCGCCGCATCAGCAGCGGCGCCGACTTGGAGGCGACGACGATGCTGAAGGACTGCGGCAGGAAGCCGAGCCCGGCCTGTACGGGCGTGAAGTGCAGCACGTTCTGCATATAGAGCGAGACGAAGTACCACATCGAGAACATCGCGGCACCGCACACGAACATGGCGAGGTTCGCCGCCGAGACCGACCGCAGCCGGAACAGCTTCAGCGGGATCAGGGGCTCCGCCGTGCGCGCCTCCACCAGGACGAACAGCGCGAGCAGCGCCAGCCCGGCCGCCAGCGGCCCGAGCGAGCCGAGCGCCGCCCAGCCGAGGGACTCGGTCCGTACGATCCCGTAAGCCACAGCGCCGAGCCCGCCCGTGACCAGCACGGCGCCGAGCACGTCGAGCCTGCGGCGCGCCGCGTCCTCGCGGCTCTCGGCCACCCACACCGCGGCGGCCAACAGGACGAGGGCGCCGACCGGCACGTTGATCAGCAGCACCCAGCGCCACGAGAGCGCGTCGGTGAGCAGCCCGCCGACGAGGCCGCCCGCCGCGCCGCCGCCCGCGCCGACCGCCGACCACGTGGCGATGGCGCGGGTGCGCGCGGCGCCCTCGGGGAACGTGGTCGTCAGGATCGTCAGCGTCGCCGGGGCCAGCACGGCCGCGCCCATGCCCTGCACGGCCCGCGCGGCGACGAGCTGCCACGGCTCCTGTGCGACGCCGCCCGCGAGGCTCGCCGCGGTGAAGAGGCCGAGGCCGACGAGGAACGTCCGCTTGCGCCCGTAGAGGTCGCCAGCCCGGCCGCCGAGCAGCAGCAGTCCGGCGAAGGTGAGGGTGTACGCGTTGACCACCCACTGGAGCCCGACCCCGCTGAGCCCCAGGTCCCCGCGCATCGAGGGCAGGGCGACGTTGACGACGGAGATGTCGAGCACGACGAGGAACTGCCCGGCGCAGGCGGCGAGTACCACCGCCCACAGATGCGGGGCCGTGCGGCGGGAACCGTTCCCGCCGTCGGATATGCCGGACTCGGATATGCCGGAGGAGGAACCGCTTTCGGATGGGGATGGGGACGAGGACTGGGCCATCTCGCCATGCTCGCATCCGGCGCACGGCGCACACACCGGCACATCGCCAGGCGGCAGACCGGTGGACCGGTGGACCGGTGGACCTAGGTCCCGGGGCCCTCCCACGCCTCGGGCTTCCCCCGCTCCTCCCGTTCCTCCCGCTCCCAGAGCGGGTGTTCGCGGCGGGCCCAGGGGCGTGCGACGGTGCCGGTGCGGATGCCGCGCCGGGCCTCGGGGTCGGCGTAGGCGAGGCCGATGTGGGCGAGGAGGGCCAGGCCGATCGCGAGGGCGAGCCAGTCGTGGACGAAGGTCGCGCTCGTGCGCCAGAGCAGCGGGGTCAGGTGCGTGAACCACATCATCAGACCCGTGGCCGTCATCACCAACACGGCACCGGCGAGCCAGGCCGCGTAGATCTTCTGCCCGGCGTTGAACTTGCCGGGTCCGGGGGCGAGTCCCGGCGCGGAAGCGGGCACAGGGCGGCGGCGCTGCCGCAGCGCGGCGCGCAGCCAGCGGCGGTCGTGGGACGCGAAGCGGTTGAGGCGGCGCAGGTCGGCCCGCAGGGCGCGCGAGGCCAGCCCGAGCAGGACGGGCACGGGCAGCAGCAGCCCGGACCACTCGTGCAGGGTCACCATCAGCCACCTGCGCCCGACGAGCTGGGCCAGGCCCGGCACGTAGAGGCACAGGGCCGTTCCCACGCACAGGCCGAAGAGGGCGCCCGTGGCGTGGTGGGTCCAGCGTTCGGCGCGGGTGAAGCGCGTGAGGCGGGGCTCGGGGGCGGGGCCTGGCCGGTCAGGTGGCGGTGGGGACGTCGTCGCGTCCGTTGGACCGGCCGACCCAGGCGTCGATGTCATAGCCGCGCTTCTCCCAGTAGCCGGGCCGCACTTCGCGGGTGAGGGTGATGCCGGAGAGCCACTTCGCCGACTTGTAGAAGTACATGGGCGCGACGTACAGCCGCGCGGGCCCGCCGTGCGCGTGGCTCAGCGGCTCGTCGCGCATGCGCAGCGCGACGAGTACGTCGGCGCGACGGGCCTGCTCCAGCGTGAGGCTCTCGCTGTAGGCGCCGTCGAAGCAGGTGAAGCGGACGGCGGTGGCCTCGTCCCGTACGCCTGCCGCGTCGAGCAGCCGCGCGAGCCTGACGCCCTCGAACGGCGTGTCGGGCACCCGCCACCCCGTCACGCACTGCACGTCGCGCACCATGCGCTCCTGCGGGAGGGCGCGCAGTTGGGCGAGCCCGTAGTGGCGGGGGCGCTCGACGAGGCCGTCGACGGTGAGCCTGTAGTCGCTCTCGTTCCGGTGCGGTACCGAGGAGGCGACGGAGTAGTAGCGGAACCCGCCGCCGTTGGGGAGCAGGCCCGTGACGCCCGTGGGGTCCTTGTCGGAGACGGAGCCCAGGACGTTCTCCAGTGCGCGCTGCGCGTAGGGCGCGGCGACGAGGCCGCCCGCGCCCAGCCCGAGCATGCCGAGGACCAGTCGCCGTCCGACGGGCGCGCCCTGCCCGTCGGCCACGGTCGCCGGAGCCGGGCTCGGAACCGGAGCCTTCGCCGACGCGGTTCCTTCGGTGGGGTCGCCTTGTGGGGTCACCCCTCGATTCGAGCACCGGCGGGGCCCGGATGCCAGGGACGACGGGCGGCCGTCACCGTTCCGTCATCCCCGTCAGGGGCCAGGGGGCCGGTGAGGCCGCTCGCGCTCACCCCCGCCGCAGCATCGTCACGACCGCCGCGCCACCCAGCCCGATGTTGTGGGCCAGGCCCACCCGCGCACCGTCGACCTGGCGGACGTCCGCCTCGCCGCGCAGCTGCCTGACCAGCTCCGCGCACTGGGCGATGCCCGTGGCGCCGAGCGGATGCCCCTTGGAGATCAGGCCGCCGGAGGGGTTGACGACCCAGCGCCCGCCGTACGTCGTCGCGCCGTCGGCGACGAGCTTGCCCGAGCCGCCCTCAGGACACATGCCCAGGGCCTCGTACGTGAGCAGTTCGTTGACGGAGAAGCAGTCGTGCAGCTCGATGACGTCCACGTCCTCGATGCCCAGCCCCGACTCCTCGTAGACCCGCTCGGCAGCGGCGCGCGACATGGGCTTGCCGACCACGTCGATGCAGGAGCCGGAGGCGAAGGACTCCTCGGTGTCCGTCGTCATGGCCTGACCCGCGATCTCCACCGCGCGGTCCGCCAGGCCGTGTTCGGCCACGAAGCGCTCCGAGGCGACGACGGCGGCGGCCGAGCCGTCGGAGGTCGGCGAGCACTGGAGCTTGGTCAGCGGCTCGTGGACGGTACGCGAGCCGAGGATCTCGTCCAGGCTGTAGACGTCCTGGAACTGGGCCTGCGGGTTGGCCGCCGAGTGGCGGTGGTTCTTCTCCCCGACGGCGGCGAACTGTTCGGGCGTGGTGCCGTACCGCTCCATGTGTTCGCGGGCCGCGTTGCCGAAGATCTGCGCGGTGGGCGGGGACATCTCGAAGCCGTGCCGGGCGGCCATGATCCCGTAGTGCCGCGCGACGGGGGACGTCGCGAAGTCGTCGGAAGAACCGGCGCCGCCGCCGAGCGAACCCCTCTTCATCTTCTCGAAGCCCAGCGCGAGGACGCAGTCGTTCAGCCCGGAGGCCACGAACTGACGGGCCATCATCAGCGCCGTGGACCCCGTCGCGCAGTTGTTGTTGACGTTGTAGACGGGGATGCCGGTCAGGCCCAGCTCGTACACGGCGCGCTGCGCCGCCGTCGACGCCTGGTAGCAGTACCCGACAGGCGCCTGCTCGACGAGGCCGTACGGCACACCGGCGTCCTCCAGCGCCCCGGCGCCCGCCTCCCGCGCCATGTCCCAGAACTGCCAGTCGCGCGTCTCGGGCTTCTCGAACTTCGTCGTCCCGACGCCGACGATGTACGCCTTGCCAGCCGTCTTGCCAGCCGATGTGCCAGCCATGTGTGCACGCTCCTCACGAGGTGGGTCAGCGGGTGGGCTCGGGGTCGCGGGGCAGGCCGAGCAGCCGTTCCGCGACGACGTTGCGCTGGATCTGCGTGGTGCCTCCCGCGATGGTCAGACAGCGCGACATGAGTACCCCGTGCACGGCCCGCTCCCCCGCCCCCTCCGCCAACGCGCCCTCGGGGCCGAGGAGTTCAAGGGCCAGCTCGGCGACCTTCTGCTGGTGCGGGGTCTGGACGAGCTTGCGGACGCTGGCCCCCGCGCCGGGTTCAAGGCCGGAGACCTGGGCCAGCGTCGTCCGCATCCCGACGCAGGCGAGCGCGTGCGCCTCCGCGGCCAGCGCGCCGACGCGGGCGCGCACGGTGTCGTCCACGGCCGGTGCCACGGTGCGCCGGATCAGGGCTTCGAGGCCGGTGCCGAAGGTGAGCTGGTCGGCCATGTGGACGCGCTCGTTGCCGAGGGTGTGCCGGGCGACCCGCCACCCGTCGTGCACCTCGCCGACGACGGCGTCGGCGGGCAGCGGAGCGCCGTCGAACCAGACCTCGTTGAACAGCGAGTCCCCGGTCATCTCCTTGAGGGCGCGTATGTCGATGCCCGGCGTGTTCTTCATGTCGACGAGGAAGTAGGTCAGCCCCTTGTGCTTGGGCGCCCCCGGGTCCGTACGGGCGAGCAGGATGCCCCAGTCCGCCCACTGCGCGGCCGACGTCCACACCTTCTGCCCGGTCACGCGCCAGCTTCCGTCCTCGGTGCGCTCGGCCCGCGTACGGAGGGAGGCGAGATCGGAGCCCGCGCCCGGCTCGGAGAAGAGCTGGCACCACAGGACGTCGCCGCGCAGCGTGGGCGGCAGATGGCGCTCGCGCTGCGCCTCCGTCCCGTAGCTGATGAGCGAGGGCACCACCCAGGTGCCGATGCCGAGGTCGCTGACGCGTACCCCGGCGTCGGCCAGCTCCTGCTGCACGGCGAGCTGCTGCACGGGTCCGGCGCCGAGCCCGTACGGCTCGGGGAGGTGCGGCGCCGCGTAGCCGGTGGGGGCCAGCTTGCGCCGCACGGACGCGGGGTCGAGCCCCTTGACCGGCTCCAGTGCGGCGCGGGCCCGCTCCCTGTACGGCTCTGCCGAGGCGGGCAGCTCCATCCGCAGCTCGCGGCGCGCGCCCGCGGCGGCGAGGCGGACGGCGCGCAGGTGGTGCGTCGACGCGGTGCCGATGAGCTGGCGTGCGACGAGGGCGCGGCGCAGATACAGATGCGCGTCGTGCTCCCAGGTGAAGCCGATGCCGCCGAGGATCTGCACGCAGTCCTTCGCGCACTCGTACGCCGCCTCCGGCGCGGTGCTGGCGGCGAGCGCGACGGCCAGCGCGCGCACCCGTGCGGCGTCCCCGTTGTCGTGTGCGCCGGACGGGGCCGCCGTCTCCTCGGCCGCCGCTCTGGCCGCGTCCCAGGTGAGGGCCCGCGCCTGTTCCAGGCGTACGAGCATGTCGGCGCACAGGTGCTTGATGCCCTGGAACTGGCCGATGGGACGGCCGAACTGCTCGCGGTTCCTGGCGTGTTCGGCGGCCGTCTCGACCGCCCACGCGGCGACGCCGCACGCCTCGGCCGACAGCAGCAGCCGCGCCAGATCGGGCACCGGGTCGGGGTCGGGGTGCGCCGCTTCCGTTCCCCGGCCGCCGCCGTGGAAGAGCAGGCGCGCGGCGGGGACGGTCACGTTGCGCGCGGTGACCTCGGCGGTCGGGCGCAGCGGGTCGGCGCCCGCCTGCGCGCGTACGGCCAGGGCGTCCGCGTCGACGGCCAGCCGGACCGTGCCCCCGGAACCCGGACCGTAACCCGAACCGGAACCCGAACCGGAGCCGGAACCGGAACCGGAGCCGGAACCGGAGCCGTCCCCCGGCCCCGTGCGTGCCGCGAGCAGCAGGATGTCCGCCTGCGCGCCGCCGAGGACGGGCGGCGCGGTGCCGTCGAGCACCCAGTCGCCGTCGGCGGTCGGCGTCGCGGTCAGCGAGCCGGTGCCCAGCGCGACGGCACCGATCAACTCGCCGCCCGCGAGCGCCCGTACGAGCGTGCCGAGGCCCGCCCTGTGCAGCGCCTCGGCGGCCAGCACGCTGGGCAGATACGGTCCGGGCAGCCCGGCACGCCCTGTCTCCTCCAGCACGACGGCGAGGTCCAGCAGCCCGCCGCCGCCCCCGCCGTCCGCCTCCGGCAGGTGCGGGGCGAGCAGGCCCTGCACGGCCAGTGACTCCCAGTACGCGGGGCGCGCGCCGGGCTCGGGCGGCTCGTCCAGCAGCTTGCGCCGCGCTTCGGGCGGCACGGCGCGCCCGGCCCATCCCCGTACGGCCTCGGCCAGTTCCCGCTGTTCCTGAGTGATCCCGATGCCCATGCGGGGCACAGTAGAACACGTTTCATTCTGACGGAAGGTCAGGAACGGGCCTCCCTGTCTCCCCGTCTCCCCTGCCGCACCCGCGCCGCCCCGGAGACGGGAAGGCGCGCCCGTACGGCAGCATGGTCCGCGACAGATGCCGCGCCGCGCGCCGCACGTCCGTGCCGGGCATGTCCGGGTACGGCGCGCGGAGAGAACGCGGAGAGAAACGGAGAGAGATGTCCCCGTCGCCCGCCCGCCCGCTCCCCCTCCCCTCCCCCCGTCCCAAGGACGAGACCGTCGCCGCGTTCGAGGCGGCGAAGGGGTTCATGCCCCTCGACGAGGGCCTCGCGCTGTACGCGGCGGCCGTCGAGGCGTCCCGGCTGGGGCTGCCGCTGCTGGAGGTCGGCACGTACTGCGGGCGCTCGACGCTGCTGCTCGCCGACGCGGCACGCGAGGCGGGGGTCAGCGCGGTCACCGTCGACCACCACCGGGGCAGCGAGGAGCAGCAGCCGGGGTGGGAGTACCACGACCCGGAGGTCGTGGACCCGGTCGTCGGCCGCATGGACACGCTGCCGACGTTCCGGCGCACGCTGCACGCGGCGGGACTGGAGGACCACGTGATCGCGGTCGTGGGGCGCTCGCCCGCGGTGGCCGCCGCGTGGGGCGGCCAGGTGGGGCTCGTCTTCATCGACGGCGGCCACACGGACGAGCACGCGACGGCGGACTACGAGGGCTGGACACCCCATCTCGCCCCCGGCGGGCTGCTGGTGATCCACGACGTCTTCCCCGACCCGGCCGACGGCGGCCAGGCACCCTTCCGCGTCTACCGCCGCGCCCTGGACTCCGGCGCCTTCACGGAGATCTCCGCGACGCACTCCCTCCGCGTCCTCCGCCGCGCGAACGGCTAGCCGGCCGACTCCTGTTGATCTCGCGCGGCGACCCGGTGCCGAGACGCAGGAGGACTCTCCTCACCGCGCTTCATGTGTTCTGTGACGACCACCGAAAGCCCAGGAACCAATCATCTAGGGGGACCGCATGTCGCTGGTGGGAAGGGACGTCGAGTTAGCGCGGATTCAACGCCTGCTGACGGACGCGTGCGACGCGCGCAGCGGCGTGCTGGCGCTGCGAGGTGCGGCGGGCATCGGGAAATCGGTCCTTCTCGACCACGCCGTGTCGCTCGCCGAAGCCGGGGGCGGCATGCGCGTGGTCCGCGGAGCAGGGGTCGAGTCCGACTCCGAGCTGGCGTACGGCGGACTGCACCAACTCCTGTTTCCCCACCTGGACCGGCTGGAGGCACTGCCCGCTCCCCAGGCCACGGCACTGCGGTGCGCCTTCGGCCTGGCCGAGGGGGACGAGGCCAATCGGTTCCTGATCTCCGCCGGCACCCTGTCGTTGCTCGCCGATCTGGCCGAGGACGCCCCTCTGCTGTGCGTGGTCGACGACCTGCAATGGCTCGACCAGGGTTCCGTTGAGGCGCTGTTGTTCGCGGCCCGCCGCTTCGTGGCCGACCCGATCGCGATGCTGTTAGCGGTGCGCGAGACGTCGGCGCCGTTGGACATCGCGGGCGTCGAGGTCGTGGATCTACCTGGCCTCGCCGCGCCCGATGCCGCCCGGCTGCTGGACGACCACGCGCCGGAACTCGTCGCACCGGTGCGGAACCGGGTCCTCGCGGAGTCCGGCGGCAATCCTCTGGCGATCATCGAGCTGGGGTCGTCGCGGGTCGCGGCACGCGATGCCGAGGAGCCCGACCCGGCCGAGCAGGTCGGCCCGTTGCCGGTGGCCCGCCGTGTGCAGGAGGCGTTCCGCCGTCAGATCGTCGAGCTTCCCGAACCGACCCGGCGCGCGCTGCTGGCGGCGGCGGCCGACACGGCGGCGCCGCTCGCGACGATCCTGCACGTGATCGAAGCCCTCGGTGGCACCCCCGGCGATCTGGCGCCCGCCGAACGCGAGCGGCTGCTCCGGATCGACAGCCGGATCACGTTCCGCCACCCCCTGGTACGGGCAGCCGCTTACCAGGACGCGCCGCTGCACCAGCGGATCGAGGTACATCGCGCGTACGCCGACGCGCTGGGCGCGGAGGCCGAAGCGGACCGCCGGGCGTGGCACCTCGCCGCTGCCACCACCGCCCCCGACGAGGCGGTGGCCGCCGAACTCGAAGGTGCGGCGGAGCGGGCCTGGCACCGGGGCGGCGCGATGGCGGTGTCCGCCGCCTACGACCGCGCGGGGCGGCTCAGCGCCGACCGGGAGCTGAAGGCCCGGCGTATCGCGCGGGCCAGCCAGGCCGCGTTCGACGCGGGCAAGGCCGACCGCGCCGCCCGGCTGGCGGCCGAAGCGCTCTCGCTCACCACCGACCCCGGCATCCGGACCGACGCCATCTATACGCGTGGCGCCGTGGAGTACGAACGCACCTCCCCGCGGGCCGACGCGGAGCTGACGATCGAGGCCGCCGCGCTGGTGCGCGACGCCGATCCGGAGCGCGCCGCGCTCACGTTCTTCGAGGCAGCGCACGCCGCCCGGCACGGAGCGGCGCACGACCTGCTGGAGCGTGCGGCGGATCTGATGCGCGGGTTCACCCCGCCGGAGCACTGGGCACCGGTGCTCGCCGCCCTTCTCGGGTGGGCGGAGCTGTTCGCCGGACGCCCGGAAAAGGCCGTCGGCCCGATGCGCGCGCTCTACGCCACCACACGCGGCGGCGGGAACGACCTGATGCAGCGCATCACGGCCGGGTTCGGCGGGCTCATGATCGCGGACGACGACGGCGTCGTCGCCGGGGCAGAGGACATGCTGGCCGAGGTGCGGGCCACCGGGGCGCTGGGGTGGGTCCCGTACACCCTGAACGTGCTCGCCGTGGCGCGGCTCTTCCGGGGTGAGTTCGCGGACGCCCGCGCGTGTGTGGCGGAAGGCGCGACCGTGAGCGCCGAACTCGGGAACACGACCGAGCACCTGGCACACCGGTCGGTGGAGGTGTGGTTGCACGCCGTGTCGGGTGACGAGCCGCGCTGCCGGGCTCTCGCCGAGGAGGTGCTCCCGCGAGCCCGGGCCCGGCAGCACATCAACGCCGAGATCGCGGACTGGGGTCTCGGCATGCTCGACCTTTCCGCCCGGCGGTTCGGGGAAGCGTGCGACCGGCTGGAGAGGGTGTGCCGGGGGCCCGCGAGCCGCGACCTCCTGGTCCGCGCTGTGCCCGATCTGGTGGAGGCCGCCGTGCGCGGCGGCACGCCGGATCGCGCCCGCGGACCACTGGCGGCGTTCCGGCACTGGGCCGAGCACGTCGACCGCCCCGTCGCGACCGGGCTCGTACTGCGCTGCCGGGCCCTGCTGGCCGATGACGGCGAAAGCGACAGCAACGGCGCTCCCGACGCCGACGCGCTGTACGCCGAGGCGCTGCGGCTCCAGGAGCGGCACGGCGGCCCCTATGAGCGTGCCCGTACCCAGCTCGTCTACGGCGAGTGGCTGCGCCGCCAGCGCCGCCGTACCGAGGCCCGCGCCCATCTCGCGGCGGCGGTGTCCGCGTTCGAGGGCCTCGGCGCGCGGCTCTGGGCAGAGCGTGCGCGCGGCGAACTGGCCGCCTTCGGCGAGCGGGGCGACGAGCCTCGGCGCAGCGGCCCGCTCACCCTGTTGACCCCGCAGGAGTTGCAGGTCGTACGGCTGGCCGCCACCGGTCGGACGAACAAGGAGATCGCCGCACAGCTCTTCCTCAGCCCACGGACCGTCGGCCACCACCTCTACAAGGCGTATCCGAAACTCGGCGTCACCGGTCGCGCCGAGCTGGCCGGCCTCGTCTGACGGCCGACGGGCCGACGGGCCGACGGGCCGACGCCAGTCATCGGGTCCCGGACACCGGTCACGATGACCGATACGGCGCTGGGGCGCCCCGCATAGCGTTTCCGGCATCGAGGCAGCGCGGCCGCCGGCCGCGGAGCAACGCCGATGACGAGGAGACGACCATGACGCAGTACTTTCTGAGCCTCCCCCACGACGCCGCCGAGGAGCCGACGATGGAGAGCATGGACCCCGCGGAGTTGCAGGAGATGATCGCCGAGGTCGGTGCGTTCAACACCGCCCTCCAGGAGGCGGGCGCGTTCGTGACCGCAGGCGGTCTCCAGCCGCCGTCGAGCGCGACCACGGTGGACTACTCCGGTGACAGCCCCGTCCTCACACCGGGCCCGTTCGTCGAGGCCAAGGAGTACCTGGGCGGCTTCTGGATCATCGAGGCCGAGAACGACGACGTCGCGATCGAATGGACCAAGCAGGCCTCGCGTGCGCTGCGGAGCAGGGTCGAGGTACGTGCCCTCCAGGAGCAGCCCGGCGCATGACGGTCCGGTCGGCGGCCTGACCCGCCGCCGACCGCGACACGGCCGCGACACGGCCACGCTCGCCGGGGGTCCGTTCGCCGGGCCCGTTCGCTGAAGCCGGGGCACCGGGTCGCCGCACAAGATCGATAGGGATCCATCATCTAGAGTCGCCCGCGTGTCGAACGGAAGCTTGTTCCCCCCGCCCCGACGGCCCTGGTGGCTGCCCCGCGCCCTCGTCGTAGGGCTCGTCCTCGCGGTGCTGCTGGCCGCCTGCACCGCGGGCTGGCTCGTATGGCAGTCGATGACCCGCGACGACGCCACAGCGCACGCCCGCGCGAAGAAGACGGACGGGGAGGACAAGGGCTCGGACAAGGCCCCGGAGCAGGGGGATCAGGGGAAACAGGTCCCGGAGGCGCGGCCCCTCAAGGGGAAGACCGTGGTGATCGACCCCGGGCACAACCCGAACAACCGCGACCACCCGGACGAGATCGCACGCCTCGTCGATATCGGGACGGGCAAGAAGGAGTGCGACACCACGGGCACGGCCACCAACGACGGCTACGCGGAGGCCGAGTTCACCCTCGATCTCGCACACCGGGTCCGTAGCGACCTGGGGAAGCGGGGCGCGACCGTCGTGTTCACGCACGACGGGGACCGGGAGTACGGGCCGTGCGTGGACGAGCGGGCCAGGACGGGCAACGAGAAGAAGGCCGACGCCGTCGTCTCGCTGCACGCGGACGGGGCGCCCACGGGCAACCGCGGCTTCCATGTGATCCTCCCCGCACAGGTCCGCGACGGGGAGGCGGACACGTCGGCCATCGTCGAACCGTCGGAGCGGCTGGGCCGCGCCCTTGTGGACGCGTTCCGGGGCGCCACGGGCGAGCGGCCCGCGGACTACATCGATGACGGCAAGGGGCTGGACACCCGGGGCGACCTGGGAGGTCTCAATCTCAGCACGGTCCCCAAGGTGTTCCTCGAGTGTGGCAACATGCGCGACGCGGAGGATGCCGGGCTGCTCACCGACCCGAAGTGGCGCGGTCGCGCGGCTCAGGGCGTCGCGGACGGCATCGCGGCGTACCTGACCGGGAAGCGGTAGCCGCCGCGTACGGGGAGCACGGGCACCGGCGGTGGGTGACGGCCGCCCGGGTCGGCCGGAATTCCCGGGACGACCCGCCGGAGCGGCCCATAGTGTCGTCCGTACGATGGGGTGCTCACCCCCGGCAGACACACTGACCACAAGACCGACTAAGGACCCCACGTGAACATCCGCTCGCTCACCAGAGGCGATGGTGCGGTGATCGGTGCAGCGGTGCTGCTGCTGATCGCTTCTTTCCTGCCGTTCTTCGCCGTCACAGACGAGTGCACCGGCGACAGCTGCGACTGGTCAGCCTGGTCGCCCGTGACCTTCCCGCTGCTGCCGACGGTCCATCTGCTCGCGCTCATCGTGGCCGGTCTGTTCGTCGCGGCCCGTGCCCTGCCGGAGGGCCGCAAGCTGCTCGGCCTCGGCCTGGACCAGTGGGGCTCCGCGCTCTCGGTCACGGTCGCCTGGGCGGCGATCTGGTCGATGTTCTCGACGATGTTCCCGGAGGGCGAGCAGGGCGTCGACCTGAACGAGCGGGTCGGGTTCGGCGTGGGCGCCTGGCTGACCATCCTCTTCGCGCTCGTCTTCGCCGCCGCCGGTGTGCTCGGCTCGGCGATCCCGGCGCTGAAGGCCCCGCTCCTGAGCGCGCCGCGCCCGAAGCCGACCCCGTACGGCGGCCAGCCGGGCCAGCCCCAGGCGGGCTACGGCTACCCGGGCGCGCAGCCCGGTCAGCCGGGTCCGTTCGGCGCGCAGCCGGGGCAGCCGGGTGGCTACGGGTACCCGGGCGCGTCGCAGGCCGGTCAGCCGCAGCCGGGTCAGCCGGGGCAGCCCGGCCAGCCCCAGCCGGGGCAGCCGCAACCGCAGCAGGGTGGTCCGGCGGCGGGCGGGGGTGCCCCGGACCCGAACTTCCAGCCCTTCTGGTTCGCCGTTCCGGTCGCGCGTCCGCTCTTCGGTGAGGACGGCTCGCCGCAGCCGGTGGCCGAGCTGGCGCCCGGCACCTGGTACCTCGCGGTCGAGCAGCGCGGGCAGGCGCTCGTCGCGCAGACCCAGGACGGCCGCCGCGGCGTCCTCCAGGACACCTCGGGCATCCAGCGCGGCTGACCCCGCGCCCGCCCGCTGCTCTCTGACGGCCCCTCGCCCTTGGCGGGTTCCAGCGATCCCCGCGACACCCTGGAGTTCAGGGAGTCGCGGGGATCGTGGGTTTTTGAGGAGTTGAGGGCGAGGTTCTTTGAGGCACTGGATCGGGAGGACGGCGGTATCGCGGGTGCCGCCCGCCGGACCACAGCCCGACCGCATCCTCCGCAGACGCCGGGCCATCGCCGACGCGCTCCGCACACCGATCTCCGCCCCCGATCTCGTACGAGAGGAGCAGCCCCGGCCGTCCGCGACGGGGGCCGGGGCGCGGACGGCCGGGTGTCCTGGCGTGTCCACCCGCCGGGGCAGGTGCCGTCCCCGCCAGGACGTGGGACCCGTCCCCTGGACCGCTGCCGACGGTTTCCCCCAGGGGACGGGCATCTCATGAGGTCGCGTCGCGCGGGGACACGGTGACCAGTTGGAGGGTGCGTCCGCCGACGAGCGGTGCCGTGAGGATGACGGTGCGGCCGTCGAGTTGCAGGGCCTTGCCGATGCGGGCGTGGCGGGCGTGCCACCAGCGTCGGGGGCGAGGAGGGTGGACAGACAGTCCCGTGTCTCCCCGTTGGCGGTGATGCGCTCGCCCTTCTCGCGCAGGCGGAGGGGGTGGCAGGCGTGGGCGGTGAGGAGGGTGGTGAGGTTGCCTTCCATGATCTCGATGACCTGCCCGGACGGCATGGGACGCGGGTAGCTGGTGAGGAACGCGGTGCCGTGCGGGAGTTGGTACATGAGGCGTACGGCGCGGTCCTGGATGCGGCGCATCACGAAGTGGGGTGCGTGGCCGTCGAGTACGGCGACGGGGAAACCCGATGTGGTGGCCCAGCCATGGGGGTCGTAGAAGACGTCCTCGGGGTCGGCGGGGATGAGAACGGTGTGGTCACGAGGCATGCACTGCTCCTGTTGGTCAGTGGGTGACGGTGACGTAGAGAAGGACGGCGATCAGTCCGAGCAGGACGGTGAGGGAGGCGATCTGCTCGATCCGCCCCGGCGGACACAGCGGGCAGGCGATCAGCGGCCGGTCAGGGCCGGACAAGGCGGTCACCCACTGGTCTGGGCGGCCTTCCTCCGTCCAGCAGCGGCACCAGGCGCAGACCCCCGACATCCCGCTCACCGCCGCCATCCCGAAAGCCGGGGCGACCGGGTCACGAGCTGGTGGGGTGTCTGCGGCCGGAGCACGCGGACGGGCTCACCACCAGCAGGACGGGCGGGGCGGGCTCGACTTCCGGATCAGGCTCAGCCTTGTCGGTACGGCGTTTCCCGGCGCCGGAGAGGACGGCGATGGCACGGACCAGCTCCTCGCCCGTCACGGCGATGCGGTCCAGGGCGTACCCGACGTAGCGGCGGTGCCGCGCGCACAGCCACAGCGGCCGGTAGTAGGGGCTCTTCTGCGCAGTGACGTGTTCGCGCACGTCGCCCTCGTGCACCGGGTCCTCGACGCCGCACTCGTGCTCGGGCGCGGTCACCGTGCCGCCTCCGGGTTCTGGGCGCGGACCTCGTCCTCGACGGCGATGTCGGCCGCGCATCGGTCGCAGACCTTCACGGGAACGATGCGCGTGCGCGTCTGCGGACTCGCGCCCCGCTCGTCACCGGAATACAGCTCAAGGACGGTCACCGTGCCCGGCACCTGGCAGCAGCGGAAACAACGCGGACTCACCGCCCGGCCCCGCCCTCGTGCTCGCGGGGCCCGTGCTCGGCACGGATCACCGCGTCCAGCACCACGTACAGCAACCGCGCATCGGTCAGCCCGTGATCCGCCCAGCCCCGGATCCAGTGCGGGGAGGCGGAACGGGTGCACCAGACGGGCGGGACCGTGAGGTACTGCGTGACGCTGAGCGGTTGCACCCACGAGGTCTCGGGGACCACCCACCCCTCCGTCGTACGGGGCGGCACGAGCCAGATCAGCCGGTGCCCGTAGGGGTCCCGGATCACCGCCCCCGACTCACGTCCGAGCCGCGCCAGCACCCGATCACCCAGATACGACGGGCTGGATACAGCGTCCCAGTGGACCCCTGCGGGCAGCATCTCAGCAGCCACTCCCGAGGGCGGGGCCCACTGGCGCGTGTCGGCCTTCATCCTGTCGCCTGCTCTCAAACCACCGTCAAGCTGCGGGGCGTGCGGGATGGTAATGGCCATGTTGGCGCCCCTCAGCAGCGTCGACCGCGCCCCAGGAGGCCATCACCTCGCCGGGGCCTTGCGTGTCTTCCGACGCTAGGAACCACACCCTCCGGACCGCTACGAAGTTGCACCGAATTACAGACCAGTTCAGCTGCCTGGTCGTAGCCAGCACGCGGTCTTGACACCATCTGCAGTGGATATGACCGTGATGTAAGTCCGTGTAATCAGCTAACCCGGGAGGCCAATGACCATGGACATTCGGTTCGCCGGGATCGACCCCGACACGGACGAAGACGGATGCCCGACAGTGTGGGTGGACACGGAGACAGCAGACCTGCTGATTCAGGGCTACGACGCCGACAAACGGACGGAGTCGACGTGCGACGCGCTCTCCCCAGCAAGGGTGCCGGTCCCGCCCGGAGAGGCCATCGTCCGGATCCCAAAGCGGATGATCCCGATCATCAGGAAGGCGTGCGATGAACTCGATCCCGGAGTTCGCTGAACTCCTCGCAGGCTGCGAGCGATCGGCGGTCCATTTCGAGGCCCGGGACGCCTACTTCAGCAACCCGCGCTTCGAGGACTGGCAGCAGGGCGAGCGCGTCGACTGGGGTGACCGGGCCTCGTGGTGGCGCCCCTACCACCAGCACGTCGCCGACGCCGTCGCCCGAGGCGTCTCCGTACGCCGGGCCCGCGTCGTCTCCGAGCCGGTGACCGACTACATCCGGTGGGAGCACTACCAGACCCGAGCGAACGTCGAGGCGGGCGAGGCGGTTCGGTGGTTGCCCCGACACCAGGCGACGGGCCTGCTGCTGCCCGCCACCGACTTCTGGCTCTTCGACGACCGTCTGATGCGCGTGCACCACTTCTCCGGGGACGGAGAGTGGATCGACAACGAGCTGCGCGACGAGCCGACGCTCGTGAGCGCGTACGCCGAAGCCTTCGAAGCGGTCTGGGACCGCGCCATCCGACACGACGAGTACGAGGTCAAGTAGCCCGGTGGCACCGTTCCCCTCCTCCAGCGTGCACCAGGCGCGCGCAGCTCTCGCAGGGCGCCTGCGAGAGCTGCGCCTGGACGCGGGCATCACCGGCAAGGCACTCGCCGAGCGCTGCCGCTGGTCCGTCGCCAAGTCCTCCCGCATCGAGAACGCCCTCACCGCACCGTCTGACGCCGACATCCGCGCCTGGTGCGCGGCGTGCGAAGCCGAGGACCAGGCGGAGGACCTGATCGCGGCCAACCGGCAGGCCGACTCCATGTACGTGCAGTGGAAGCGGCTTCAGCGCACCGGGATGCGGCAGTTGCAGGAGACCTCCGCGCGCCTGTACGAGCGCACCCGGCAGTTCCGCGTGTACGCCTCCCACGTGGTCCCCGGATATCTCCAGACGCCCGGCTACGCCACCGCCCTCATGGGCACCATCGCAGGCTTCCGCGGCACGCCCGACGACGTCAGCGATGCCGTCGAAGCGCGCATGCGCCGCTCCCACGTTCTCCACGAAGGGAACCACCGCTTCGCGACGCTCCTTGAGGAGAACGTCCTGCACCACCGCGTCGGCGACGCGGAGGTGATGGCTGGCCAACTGGGCAGCCTCCTCGCGTCCATGGCGCTGCCGTCCATGTCGCTCGGCATCATCCCAGCCACGGCCCACCGCGAAGACGTCATGTGGCATCTGGAGCAGTTCACGGTCTTCGATGACGTGCGCATCCACGTAGAGCTGCTCGCAGCGAAGGTGACCGTCACGGCGCCCGGCGAACTGGACATCTACCTGCGCGCGTTCGCCCGCCTCTCTGAACTCGCCGTGTACGGGACAGAGGCACGAGTCATCATCACGAAGGCCATCGAGGCACTGAGGTAGCGAGCCGCTGCCAGGCTCACCACCGAGCCCGGCGTGACGAAGGCCGCCCCGTAACGCTGTGAGCAGGGAGAACGTGGGCCACGGCAGTACGCTCGCCGTACGGCCGACATCATCGCTCCCGAGCAGCACGCCCACCTCATCGAGAACCGGCGGGCCGAAGTGATGCAGAATGACGGATTCCGCGACTAGCATCCCAGGTCACGAAGGGTGCTCCCCGCACGCGCGGGGGTGGTCCGGTGGCCGTCAGCGGTCCGGCCGCCCCGCTGACGTGCTCCCCGCACGCGCGGGGGTGGTCCGGAGAATGCCTGCTGGAAGCGGGAGTCGACTCCTTCGGCGGGAGAGGTTCGGCGGGGCCGCTGGGTGATCTACTGACGACCACGTGAACCATCAGGTGTTGCGAGGACCCCGAGAATCCGCCCCTTCCGGGCGGGGCCCCGTTGGCGTACGCTGCCGCGACGTTCAGCTGACGATTCATCAGCGGATCGCGGATTCACCAGCGGACCACGGGCGCCGGACGGCACGGCCGCCGGGCGCCGGGTCCCGGAGCCCGGAGGGGGCGGCGGATGCGACTGGGCCTCACGCTCGGCTACTGGGGGCGCGGTCCCGATCCGCGCCATCTCGAACTCGCGCGGCTCGCCGAGGAGTTGGGATACGACTCGGTGTGGACGGCCGAGTCCTGGGGCTCGGACGCCTTCACGGCGCTCACCTGGATCGCCGCGCACACCTCACGCGTCAAGCTGGGCACCGGCATCGCGCAGATGGCGGCCCGCACCCCTACGGCCACCGCGATGCACGCGCTGACCCTGGACCACCTCTCCGGCGGCCGGATGCTGCTCGGGCTCGGGCTGTCGGGGCCGCAGGTGGTGGAGGGCTGGTACGGGCGGCCGTTCCCGGAGTCGCCGCTGACGTTCACCCGCGAGTACGTCGACGTCATCCGCCAGGTGCTGCGCCGCGAGGCCCCGGTGGAGCTGGACGGGCGCTTCCTGACGCACCCGTACCGGGGCGAGGACGGCACGGGTCTGGGCAAGGCGCTCAAGCCGATCACCCACCCGCTGCGCCCGGGGCTGCCCGTGCTGCTCGGCGCCGAGGGGCCCAGGAACATCGCGCAGACGGCGCGGATCGCGGACGGCTGGCTGCCGCTGTACTGGTCGCCGACCCGCACGGACGTCTACGAGGCGTCGCTGGCCGACGCGCCCGAGGGCTTCCTCGTCGCCCCCATGGCGCAGGCGCGGGTGTGCGACGACGTCGCGGAGGGGCTGTTGCCCGTCAAGGCCATGCTGGGCTTCTACATCGGCGGCATGGGCCACGCGAAGCGCAACTTCCACGCCGATCTGATGGCCCGGATGGGCTTCGCCGAGGAGGCCGAGCGCGTGAAGAAGCTCTTCCTCGAAGGGCGGCGCGAGGAGGCCGTACGCGCGGTTCCGGACGCGTTCGCCGACGAGATCTCCCTCGTCGGCCCGCGCGGGCGCATCGCGGAGCGGCTGGAGCTGTGGCGCGCGGGACCCGTCACGGATCTGCTGGTCACGGCCCCGGACCCGGCCACCTTGCGCACGCTGGCCGAGCTGAACGAGCAGGTTCCCGCCGCCCGTTGAGGCGTGTGCCGCACCGGTACGGGCTCGGGTCCGGCTGACGGGGACCGTTGACGCTTGTACGGGCCCGCTCTAACGTGCTCGCCCGGTTCCTCCCGAGAAGAGGAGTGCCCGTGTACCGTTCCCGCGCCCCGCGCCGCCCCACAGCTCCACGCGTCCGCGCGCTCCCCCGGACGGCCGCTGTCGCGGGCGCCCTCCTCGTCGCCCTCACCGCCGCCGCGTGCGGCGGCGGCTCGGGCTCGGGCTCGGGGGACGGGAAGTCCGGGGGCAAGGACACCGTGAACGTCGGCGCCATCCCCATCGTGGACACGGCCCCCGCGTACCTCGCGGAGAAGCGGGGGTTCTTCGGCAAGCACGGCATCAAGGCGGAGATCACCCCCGTCCAGGGCGGCGCCGCAAGCGTCTCCGGTGTGATGGGCGGGCAGTTCGACTTCGCGTTCGGCAACACGACCTCCCTGCTCACCGGGCGCGACCAGGGCCTTCCCCTCAAGGCGGTGGCCAGCGGCGTCGCGTCGACGGGCGAACCGGGCAATGACTACAGCGCCGTGCTGGTCGGCGAGGACAGCGGCATCTCGTCGGCCGAGGATCTGGCGGGCAAGACCATCGCCGTCAACCAGCTCAAGAACATCGGCGACACCACCGTCAAGGAGACCGTGCGCGAGCACGGCGGCGACCCCTCGGGCATCGAGTTCACCGAGATGCCGTTCCCCGACATGCCCGCAGCGCTCGACAAGGGCCGCGTGGACGCGATCTGGGTCGTCGAACCCTTCGTCACCCAGGCCAGGGACCAGGGCGCGAAGCCCGTCGCCTGGAACTTCGCCGAGGCCACGGACGACGACCTCACCGTGGCCATGTACTTCACGACGGAGAAGCTGCTCAAGGAAAAGCCCGACCTCGCCGAACGCTTCACCGCCGCCATCGAGGAGGCCAACGCCTACGCCGCCGAGCACCCGGACGCGGTGCGCGAGGTGCTGCGCGGCTACGCGGAGATCCCGGCGCCGGTCGCCGAGAAGATGGTGCTGCCCAAGTGGCCGGCCGACATCAACACCGGCTCCGTGCGCGAGATCGGCGAGCTGGCCCGCGAGGACGGCGTGCTGAAGAAGGAAGCCGACGTGGACGCGCTGCTGCCGTGAACGGGGACAGCCCCGTCGCGGGCCGCCCTCGTCCCCGTCCCCGTGCCCCCACGCGTGCGCGTGCGCGTACCCGTACCCGGGCGAGGGCCCGCGCCCGGACCGCCCTGCTGGGCGTCGGCGGCTTCGCCGTCCTCCTCGCCGTGGCCGAGGCCGTGCCCCGGCTCGGCCTCGTGGAGCCCGCGCACCTGCCGCCCGCCACCGAGATCCTGGGCAGGCTCGCCCAGGAGGCGGCCGGGGCCGCGCTGTGGACGGCGCTCGGGGAGACCCTGCGCTCGTGGGCGCTCGGCCTCGGCATCGCCTTCGCGGCCGCGCTCGCGGCGGGCGCGC
Organism: Streptomyces daliensis; assembly: GCF_054782395.1. Taxonomy (NCBI): domain Bacteria; kingdom Bacillati; phylum Actinomycetota; class Actinomycetes; order Kitasatosporales; family Streptomycetaceae; genus Streptomyces; species Streptomyces daliensis. Next base: position 56,624 of record NZ_BAAGSO010000122.1, read on the forward strand.
TCATCGACAGCGTGCCGGGCCTGCGCGCCGCCACCGCCTCCACCATCGAGTTCCTGCGCCCCATCCCGTCCGTCGCGCTGATCCCGCTGGCCACCCTCCTCTACGGGGCCGGGATCGGCTCCTCGCTGCTCCTCGTGATCTACGCGTCGTTCTGGCAGGTGCTCATCCAGGTCCTGTACGGGGTCGCCGACGTCGATCCCGTGGCCCGCGAGACCGCGCGCGGCTACCGCTTCCGGCGACGCGCCTATCTGCGGCACGTGGTGTGGCCCACCGCGCTGCCGTACGTGATGACCGGGCTGCGGCTCGCCGCCACCGTCGCCTTCATCCTCGCCGTCACCGCCGAACTCGTCATCGGCAGCCCGGGGCTGGGCCGTCGCATCCAGACCGCGCAGTCGGGGGGCGCGGTGACGACGGTGTACGCGCTCATCGTCGTCGCGGGCCTCGTCGGCGTCGCCGTCAACCTCGCGGTGCGGTGGCTGGAGCGGCGCGTGCTCGCCTGGCATCCGTCCGTGCGCGGGGAGGTTCCCCGGTGAGCGGCGACCGGGGACGGTCCGGGCAGGGGCGGTCCGGGCGAGGGCGGTCCGGGCGGGGGCGGTCCGTCGCGGCCAGGGCTGCGCTGCGGCTGCTGACCGCGCTCGGGCTGCCCGTACTGCTCGTCCTCGGCTGGTGGGCGTGGAGCGCGGCGGCCGACAGCTTCTACGTGCCGCCGCCCGGGGAGGTCGCCGCCGCCTTCGCCGACGTGTGGTTCTCGGAACGGCTCACCGAGGACGTACTGCCCAGCCTGGGGCGGCTGCTGGCCGGATACGCGCTCGCCGGGCTGCTCGGGACCGGCCTCGGGGTGGCCATCGGGTCATCGCCGGGGCTGCGCGCCGCCTGCGAGCCCGTCCTGGAGTTCTTCCGCGCCGTGCCGCCGCCCGTGCTGGTGCCGCTCCTCATGCTGCTGGCCGGGCTCGACAACGCCATGAAGGTCCTGGTCGTCGTCTCGGGGTGCGTCTGGCCCGTGCTGCTCAACACCGTGGAGGGTGTGCGCGCCGTGGACGACGTGCTCGCCGACACCTGCCGCGGCTACGGGATACGCGGTGTGGCCCGGCTGCGGCACCTGTTGCTGCGCGGCGCGAGCCCGCAGATCATGGCCGGGCTGCGGCAGGCACTGTCGATCGGCATCATCCTGATGGTGATCGGCGAGATGTTCGCCAGCACCTCCGGCATCGGCCACACCATCGTGCTGTTCCAGCGCGGCTTCGCCATCCCCCAGATGTGGAGCGGCATCGTCGTGCTCGGCCTCATCGGCTTCGGGCTCTCGCTCGCCTTCCGCGCCGTCGAACGGCGCGTACTGTCCTGGCACATCGCACGCGCGGGGCACATGGGGGCCACAGGGCGCGCGGGGCGCGCGGATTCGCGGGGTACCCATGCTTGACGTCATCGCACTGCACAAGACCTACGACAACGGCACCCACGCGCTGCGCGAGCTGGACTTCCACGTCGACGACGGCGAACTGGTCTGCGTCGTCGGCCCCTCGGGCTGCGGCAAGACGACGCTGCTCAAGTGCGTCGCGGGGCTGCTGACGCCCACCTCCGGCGAGGTGCGGCTCGCGGGGTCGCGGGTGGCAGGGCCGCCGCGGGACACGGCCGTGGTGTTCCAGGAGTACGGGCGCAGCCTCTTCCCCTGGATGACGGTGCGTCAGAACGTCGAACTGCCGCTCAAGGAGAAGCGGGTGGCGGCGGCGCGACGGCGCGAGCTGGTCGCGGAGTCACTGGCCGCCGTCGGACTGGCTGACGCGGCGCGGGCGCACCCGTGGGAGCTGTCGGGCGGCATGCAGCAGCGGGTGGCCATCGCGCGGGCCGTCGCCTACGAGCCTCGGCTGCTCCTGATGGACGAGCCCTTCGCCGCCGTGGACGCGCAGACCCGCGCGGAGCTGGAGGATCTGCTGCTCTCCCTGTGGCGGCGGCTGGGTGTCACCGTGCTGCTGGTGACGCACGACATCGACGAGGCGGTCTACCTGGGCCGGCGCATCGTGGTCCTCTCGGGCGCCCCCACCGCCGTGCAGGAGGAACTGCCCGTGCCGCTGCCCGCGCCCCGCGACCAGGTCACCACCCGCTCCGACCCCCGCTTCGCGCGACTGCGCGCCCACGTCTACGAACAGATCCAGCGCGCCCACTCCTCCGGCTCCTCCGGCTCCTCCGGCGGGCCCGGCCCGTGGGACGGCCCGTGGGACGGTGCGAGGTGAGCGCGGACGGTACGGGGGCGGGTGCGGGCGGGGACACGTCGGGCACGGGCGCGTCGTACGCGTCGGACACATCCGGGATACGTGGCACACCCGGGACACCTGGCACACCCGGGACGGTGACGGTGCGGGACGCGGCGTTTCGCACCCTGCGCCACTTCGGCCTGACGACGGTCTTCGCGAACCCCGGCTCCACCGAGGTGCCCCTGCTCGCCGACTTCCCCGACGACCTGCGCTTCCTCCTCGCCCTGCACGAGGGCAGCGTCATCGGCATGGCCACGGGCCACGCCCTCGCCACGGAACGCCCCGCGCTCGCCCTGCTGCACACCGTCGCCGGGCTCGGCAACGCCGTGGGCGCGCTGGCCACGGCGCGCGTCAACCGCGCCCCGCTCGTCGTCCTCGTCGGCCAGCAGGACCGCCGCCACCTCGCGCTGGAGCCGTTTCTGACGGGCAAGCTGACGGGGCTCGCGGGCGACTACCCCGTCTGGCACGAGCAGCCTGCCCGCCCCCAGGACGTGCCCTCGGCCCTCGCGCGCGCCCACCACGAGGCCGTGACGCACCGTGGGCCCGCACTGGTCGTCGTGCCCATGGACGACTGGTCGGCGCCGTACGACTACGGGCGCGAGGTCGTCGCCGCGCCCGCCGGGGTGCGGCGACCCGTCTCGCTCACCCCGGCCGACGTCCAGCCCCTCGCCGACTTCCTGGCCAGCTCGCGCACGCCCGCGCTGGTCGTCGGCGCCGGCGCGGACTCGCCCGCCGCGTGGGCTGCGCTGACCGCGCTGGCCGAGCGGCTGCGGTGCCCCGTCTGGCAGGAGTCCTTCGAGGCCCGCGCGGGCTTTCCGCAGGACCACCCGCTGTACGCGGGCGTCCTGCCCGCTGAGCGCGACGGGGTACGGGCGCGGCTCGCGGACCGCGACGCGGTGCTCACGGTCGGGGCGCCGGTCTTCCGCCAGTACCCGTACGAGCCAGGCCCTTTGGTGCCCGCGGGCACGCGCGTCGCGGTCGTCACGGACGACCCCGACGAGGCGCACCGCAGCCCCGCCGACCTCGCGGTACTGGCCGACCCCGGCGAGGTCTGCGCCCAGCTCGCCGCGCTACTGCCCGCGCGGGAACACACCGTGCCGCGCCCGCCCCCGCGCGCGAGGCCGCCCGCGCCGCCCGAGCCGCCGGGGCCCGGCGAACCGCTGCGGCCCGTGCACGTGCTGGCCGCGCTGGCGCGCGGGCTGCCGCGCGAGACGATCGTGGTCGAGGAGTGCCCGTCGGCACGGGCCGACCTCCACGCCCTGCTGCCCGCCAGGGAACCCCTCGGCTACGTCTCCGCCGCGATGGGCGGCCTGGGCTTCGCGCTCCCGGCCGCGGCGGGACTGCGGCTGGGGCAGCCGCGCCGTCCCGTCGTCGCCGTGGTGGGCGACGGCTCCGCGCTCTATGGCATCCAGGCGCTGTGGAGCGCCGTACGGTACGGGGCCGGGGTGCTGTTCGTCGTCCTGTCCAACGGGCGGTACGCGGTGCTGGACGGGGTGGCCGCGCAGCACGGTGCGGGGGCGGGGCCCTGGCCCGCGTTTGAAGACATCAGCGTGGCGGGCCTGGCCACGGCAATGGGCTGCGCCTCCCACACCGTACGCACACACGCCGACCTCCTCACCACACTGCACGGGATCACCCCGACCCTGCCCGACCGCACGAAACCGATCCTGCTGGACGTAACAGTGCCCCCGGACCCCTGACGAGCCCGACCCCCTCACCCACCCCGCGTGCGACGGTGCCCGCCTGCTTCTTCAGCCCGATGCGGGAATCGGCCATCGCCCAGTCGTCGTCCCCCTCGGGGAGGGTGTTTCTTCGGCGACAGGGATCAGGGATCCCTTCACAGCGTTTCATCACACCCACGTTCGACCCCGCTCCTCGCTGGACTCACCATTCAGCGAAGGGACCGGCCGCAGCCACGGTGGGAGAAGTCCGCTCCACGGCGGCCCTGAAATCCTTCTTCAGGCCCTCTAGGAGACGCAGCGCCTCCTCGTACGACACCTGCTCCGCTGCCGGGTCAGGCTGCCAGCGAGTGTCCGAAGAACAGCGGATATTCACCAGGTCGCCGGTAGGGGCGAAGGTCAGGCGGCGCTGCACCCCTTGCCCGTACAGATCGATGACTGCCTCTCCGCGTCGACGCAGGTCGGAGATCGCCGTGGGCAGTTGCTCCATGACCGAGGAGAGGTCGTAGGAGACGTCGACCGGCCAGGGGTCCTGACCGAATCCGCCCATGACGAACCGGCAGTCCGTCTCGGACAGAAGCTCGCAGACATCCATCACCAGGACTTCATAGTCGCTCGTCAGGTCGAAATCAGGAGTCAGGGAAAGCTGCTCCGAAGGAAAAACGATGGACATGTGAAGGTTCATTGATCGATTCATTTCACGATGGGGAAGGCAGTCTTGTACGTTCCATCCGGCTTCGGGACCATGCGCACATGGGTGGGATTGACAATTTCACCATCAGGCTTGATCACTTGCCCCATGCCTTCGGGGATCGGAACTTCCCGCACCCCGCCATGAGGATCGTGGTGCTCCTTGAGGAATTCCACAGCCTTGGAATTGTCGAGCCATTGCCCCTGCTCGTTCCCGGTGCTTCGAGCACGGTCGATCAGACTCTGGGTGTTCTTGGTTCCCGCTCCGTGCTCACTAAAAGTGTGCCCAAAGGTTGGACGACTCTTCTCGTTCCAGTTTAGGTCTTCCGTTGCCTTCTTACATGGCTTCAATCCCAGCGGGTCGGCCCACGTCTGCGGATTATGGACGTAGGTGTGGTGGTTGGGGGCGGGGGTGAGGCCGAGGGGGTCGGGGGTGAGGTAGCGGGCGGTTTCGGGGTCGTAGTAGCG